>ONUE01000050.1 GCA_900320975.1 uncultured Bacteroidales bacterium
GTTGGCTGCCGTCCACTCTTCGGGCACTATGCGGAACTGCTTTATCTGCTCATGCGGTGCCAGGTTCTTGTTGTACTCGTCGAGCACCTTGCGCATCTTATCGTGCACCTGCGGCAGGGTCACCAGCTCCACGTTGTCGCGGTAGTGCAACTTGTGCTTCAGCGCCCAGTAGTGCAGTGTGTTGAAGTTGGGACTTATGATGGCGGCCACCTGCTTTTCGTTCTCACCTATGACCATTACTTGCTCTATGTACTCCGAGTCGCGCAGCATGTTCTCTATCAGCTGCGGAGCCACATATTTGCCGGCCGACAGCTTGAAGATATCTTTCTTGCGGTCGGTAATTTTCAGGAACTTGCCTCCGACGAGCTCGCCTATGTCGCCCGTATGGAACCATCCGTCCTCGTCAATCACCTCGGCTGTGTATTCAGGGTCTTTGTAGTATCCCAGCATCACGTGCGGTCCGCGTGTCAGTATCTCGCCGTCGTCGCCGAATTTCACCTCCACACCGCTCAATATTGGACCCACAGTGCCTATCTTCACCTGATGGTGGGCAGGGTCGTTCACCGCTATCACAGGGCTCGTCTCGCTCAGACCGTAGCCTTCATAGATGTTGATGCCCGCTGCGGCGAACAGACGCACCATGTTGGGCTGTATCGAGCTGCCGCCGGTAATTACCGTCAGCCGCTTGCCGCCGAATTTCTCGCGCCATTTGCAGTACACCGCCTTGTCCAGGAACCACTGCGCCAGCTGGTAGAAGAGGCTCACCTTCTTGAACAGCGTGTAGTCAAAGCGCTTGCCGTGCCTGAAGGCCCAGTCGTAGATGCGCTTCTTGATGCCGCGGAAGTCTTTGCCGGCGGCATACAGCTTGTCGTACACCATCTCCAGCACGCGTGGCACAGCGCAGAAGCCATCGCCTTGTATCTCAAGCATGTTCTGCTGTATGGTGCCTAAGCTCTCGGCATAGTAGATGCTCACACCCTTGTATTGCCAGTGATAGTTTAGCGAGCGTTCGTAGATGTGGTTCAACGGCAGGAAGCTCAGCGCGCGGTTGCTGCTGTCCATCGGGTTCACCTGAGCGTGGGCGAGGAAGTTGCTGCACAGGTTGCGATGGCTCAGCATCACACCCTTCGGCAGACCCGTGGTGCCGCTGGTGTATATCATCGTCACCCAGTCGTCGGGTTTTATCTCGCGTTTGCGGCGCTCAATTTCGGGCATCCATTTCTCGCGGTTCGCTATGCCGGCCTTCAGTATTTCAAGCATACGGCGTTCGCCCTCCACGCCCATCAGCGTGTACACATCCGGCTTCGTATCCATCTGCTCCAGCGCAGGCCTCAGTCGGCTGAGGAGCACCTTGGTGCTCACGAAGACCGCCGTGGCCTCGCTGTGGTTCAGTATATGGAAATAACTCTCGGTGTTCAGCGTCGGATAGATGGGCACATGCACCATGCCGCTCATCGACAGGGCCATGTCTATGAAGTTCCACTCCGGGCAGTTGGCGCTCATGGTGACCACGCGGTCGCCCTCCTTCAGGCCCATCTCGCACAGACCGTAGGCCATGTAGTGTGCATATTTATAGTAGTCGTGCGACGAGTATTTCACCCATTCGCCGTTGACCTTGCCAGCCAGCATGTCTTCTTTGGGATACTGCTCCACGAGGTGGTCCAGCAGGTCGAAAGTTCTTGTGATTTCTGTCATAGTTTACCTTTTCTGTTTCTTTGTTTGCCCCGTCTCCACGGCCTTTTCCGTGGTCTTTTTCTCGGCCCCCTCCGAGGAGGGGGGTGGGGTGTGTTCATTTAATTTAATTTTGCAAAAATACACCTTTTTTCCAACATGGTGAAATTTTTTTTCTCCCACCCCCTCTCCGAACCTTCTTTTCCCCCCTCATCCCACCGTCTCCCCTCCGTACCCTCTCCGACTGTTCTACGGTTGTTTAACGGTTGTTTAACGGTTCTAAACCGTTAAACAACCGTTAAACAACCGTAGAACAGTCGGACCGGGGGCGGAGCGGGGAGGGAGGGGAGGCGGAGCAAATTCCTAATTTATAATTATTGATTTCTGAAATTTTTTGTATCTTTGCAAAACGAATATTAGTGTAATAACTATGAAGAAAATATGCTTAATGCTTGTCGCTGTGGCATTTGCGGCGACAATGAACGGACAGGTTGTGCTCGGCCTTCAGGGCGGCTACTATGGCGAGAAGAGCGTCAACTCGTGGAACGACGATATGCACAAGTCGGCGACTTGGCTCGCCGGCGGTCAGGTGGGCTACATGATCACCCCGAAGCTCTACTTCGGCGTCATGGGCGGCTACCTCAGCACCTCGTCCGAGGCCCTCAAGACTTCGGTGGTGGCCGACTTCGACCACACCGGCATGCCCCACACCTTCACCAACCTCGACACCGTGACGGCGCGCAACGGCTGGACGGTGCAGCCCTCTCTGCGCTACGAGATCTTCAAATACGGCAATATGCATTTCCATCTGATGCTGCAGGGCAGCATCCGCAACATGGGCTACACCAACATCACCACGAGATACAACACCTACAAGAACAACCGCGAGCTCATCGAGGCTGACCCCTACAACGACAGTATCCGCAACTTCTCCTGGAGCGTGAGCCTGCGCCCTACGCTGACCTATGAGTTCAGCACCCATCTGAGCGCCGAGCTGAGCCTCGACTTCCTCAGCGTGGGCTATATCGTGGACAGGAAATACTGCGATGCCGCCTTCCACAAGGTGGGTGAGAGGGATGTGGCCGATGTGTACACCACCACCACTGTCTACGCTGGCCTGAACACCCTGATGGAGACCCTCCGCTGGGAGAACCCCATGCTGCGATTTGGATTTAACTATACGTTCTAATAGAGAAGAAACAAAAAGCCCCCGCATCGTCGATGCGGGGGCTTTTTTGTTTGCTTATTTCGTGCGCAGCGTGGCGCCGCCGATGCTCTGCCATGTGGCGAGGAGCTTGCGGTAGTTGGCGTAGTCCTCTACGGCCACCGTGCTCTTCTCGAGCTTCAGCTTGCGCTCCACCTTGAGTGTCTTGCCGCTCTGCTTCACGCTCACCTGCATGGCGCCGATGCCGTCGAAGGAGAGTTTCTCGCTGACGTTGCCACCCACCAGCTTGACGCCCTTGGGCAGGGTGTAGGTCTCGGTGCTGGTAAGGTCGCAGGCGCTTCCCTGCAGAGGAGTGGTGCGGTTGAGGGCGAGTCTGCGGGCACTCATGGTTGGCTCGCCAGGGATGCCGGCGAAGGTGAGGCGGAAGAAGCCGTCCTCGAGGGTGTCGAGCTCGGCATCGGCCTTGGTGGTGTAGTTGCCGGTGCTCACCTCGTCGTGTGCCTCGCCGTAGAGCTGCATGGGGGCTTTGGTGCGCACGTCGAGACGGTACTCCAGCGTGTCGATGAGGACGCCCACCTGGTCGTGGCCGTCGCCGGTGACGGTGGCGTTGTAGCCCTCGTTGCGGAGGATGGCGGCGAGCAGGACGGCCTTGTCGGCGGCGGTGCCGCAGCCGGTCTGCCAGGTGGTGGCGGGGGCGGCGACATTGTAGCCGAGGTGCGCGGGGGCGATGTCGTTGAGGTGGATGTTGTCGACTATGTAGTTGCGTATCTTGGTGACGATCTCTTTGTCGGTCTCTTTGTTGATCATCTTGCCCAGAGTCTCTTCGGCGCCGTCGAAGGGCTTGCCGTCACCGGCCTCGGTGAACTCGGGTGTGCCGTTGTAGAGGCGCAGCACGGGCACGATGTCGGCGGGCATGTAGGGCTCGCGCGGGGCCTGCTGCACATTGTTGAAGGTGTAGCGGAGTGTGCGATTGTTGTTGGCGGTGCTTCCGGTCTCGTCCCTTCTGACGTCGTTGGCGTTAAGGTACTGGAAGCCGTCGATGGCGTAGTGGAGGTCCATGTCGTCGTGATTGTATTTCACCAGCACCTCGAGCGTCTCCACGGGGCAGTCGCGCTTCAGGGGGATGCTCTCGTGGAGGAAGTTGTAGCGGCGGTGGATGGTGTAGTCGACCACTATGGTGCAGCCGAGCTCCATGCCGGTGTGTACCATGGCGAGCTCGCGCAGGTGGTTGAAGCGGCCGCAGTCGGCGCACTCCTCGGGGAGCTGGTAGACGAAGGCGTTCTGCGGCATATTGACGCGGGTGCCGTCTTTCTGGATGGTGTACACCTCGTTGATGGTGAGCTCTTCGAGGTCGGGGTTGTAGACGACGAAGGTCTCGCCCTTGCCGGCATAGGCTATGAGGTCGCGGGTGCGGAGGATCTGCACCTCGTGGCGGTAGTTGAAGTCGCTGCTGCCGTCGGCATTGAAGGTCCACTCGTAGTGTATCAGCTTGTAGTTGGCGTCGGGCTGCTGGGCAGTTACTGCTGTGCCTATAAGGATTGCCATTGCGGCAAACAATATCTTTTTCATGGCTTTACTTAGTTAAGATTACTGGGGTTTGTGACACTTTAATCTGGTTCATGGCGCTGGCGCGGAAGGGCATCCAGTCGTCGGCATCGTAAACGCGCTTGCCGAAGAGCAGGCTCTCGCCGAAGGAGAGCATGTTGTCCTTCATCTGGAAGCCGCAGCCGAAGGAGGCGGCGGGGTCGGCGATACCGTCAATCATGGGGTAGTGGAACTGCTTGTATTCTTCCGGCAGAACGATGCTCTCATGTATTTGTATGAGTTTTGAGCAGCGGTCGCTGAAGGGCTGGGTACGGTGCTCCTGGCTGAAGTTGAAGTAGAGGTGGCTCATGGCGCGGCTGAAGAAGTTGCGTGCCGTGATGGGGATGAAGGTTATGGCGTCTTTGTCGACGGTGGCGAAGTGTGGTATGCGGTATTTGTAAGTGATGCGCACCGGCTGCTCGAGGTAGCGGTCGGGGTCGGTGTACTGGATGTCGAGGATCTCTGCCGTGGGGGCAATCTTGAGGAGCTCGAGCTCGAGGTTGCTGCGCCAGTCGCTCTGGCGGGCGTTGAAGACGCCGCGCACCGAGGCGTCACTCTGGCCTTCGGCGGTGATGGTTAGGGTACCCTCAAGGTTACCTTCTTTGTCGATGATGCTCGTGCCGCTGATGCGGATGTAGTGGTCCTCGGCGGGCGAGATGGGGGTCTCCATGAGGTCGCAGCCTTCGGCGGTGCCGATGAGGTAGCCCTGCTGCTGCTCGGCGCTGCTCCAGAGCTCACGCACGTTGGGCACCCAGGTGGGGTCGAGCATGCGGAAGGAGCCGTCGCGAAGCTGCACGGCGCAGACGCTGTGGTTGAACTGGTCGGCGGGGATGCGGTCGATGCGCTCACCGGCCATGGTCATGGCGGCGTAGGCCTTGAAGCCGGCGGCACGCAGGAAGGTGACGAGCATGGAGGCTTTGTCCTTGCAGACGCCGCAGCGGTCGGTGTATATCATGTCGGCGTTGTGGAGCGTGAAGCCCTCACCCTCGCCCATGGAGATGCCGGCGTAGCGGATGTTGTCGGCCACCCAGTGGGTGAGGCGGCTGATGCTGTCCATCTCGTCCTTGGCGCCCTGCAGGAGCTCGTTGACTTTCTTCTGTACGGCGGGGGTGGGCTTGAAGCTGCCATAGTCTTCGTTGACGCCGTAGAACCAGCGGCTCTTGGCCTGCCAGTCGGGGCTGGTGGAGAGCAGCAGCTTGCACTGCATGTCGTTGCCGGCCAGCGCACGCGGCTCGCGCTTCAGGGGCGTGATGTCGGTGCCCTCGAAGGTGTAGAGTGAACGGCCTTCCTCTTCGGCGGTGACGCGCGTTACCTTGAGCTCACCGTTGTAGACCTTATACTGCAGCTGCTTGCTGTCGAGGAGGTTCACCTGGTACACTTTGCGTTGTACGGGTTCGCTGCTCCAGAAGGGCACGATGTCGTAGAAGTGGCCACGCATGGGCGGCACATAGCGCTCGTCGCTCTCCGGCAGGGCGGCGAAGGTGCTGTTGAGCGATGGCTGTTGGTCTATCAACAGCGCATACGTGTAGCCTTTCTTGTAGGTCCATATCTCGAGCTTGTCGCCGATGTCCATGTGGCCCACCTCCACCATCTTCTGGCTGGCGCCCCAGTAGATGAGGCGTGCGGGGGCTACGTAGTCGTATACAGGGGCGTTACCCTCGCGGCCGGGCCACACCAGCGTGTCGGTGGTGCCGTTGAGGCGGTGCACCACTACGCCAGTGATGTCGCACCATGCCGATAGGGGGTCGTAGTCTATCTTCACGGTGCTCCACTGCGTGCAGCCTGCCGCAGAGCCCATAGCTATGAGGCGGTGGGTCTGCACGTGGCTGAGACCGGACTCTTCCATGTAGACTCCAGTGGAGTCGTACACCGTCACTGTGTTCGCGCTGGCATATTTGTCAGGTAAGGCGCGCTCCTGAGCCACTGTGGTGGCGCCCAAAAGGCCTACCAATGTGGCTAATATAAATACTTTCTTCATTATTTATGATACTTTGTTTCGTGGTGCAAAGATACAAAAAATTGGGAAACTGAAAAGTTTTTATTATTTTTGCACTTATAATAATATTAGTCAGTAAGCTCTAACCATGCAGGAAACCAGTTATATGAATACTGTCTACCGGCTCTCAAGGCCCGCCCTTCGGGCAATGGTTTTCGCCCTTTGCCTGATTGTCTATGCTGTTGCTTCGGCGCAGAGCCTCACGCCATTCCAGTTCGGGCTGAGCGATACGCTGAGCCCAGAAGAGGTTTATAGGGTCTTGCTGCGCACTCACAAGGCCGCCGACTCCACTGGCGCCACCGTCAGCTACGAGGGTATCGATACGCTGCGCATAGCCATACCGCAGGATGCACAGAGTATACCGCTTCAGGCTGTCAACGACTTCGGAGGGGCAGTCTTTATGGTTGCCAACAACACCAAGGAGCTCTACCTGTTCCGATACACACCAACCGCATACCATGTTGGGGTCATCGACACCGCTGCCATATGTTTGGCTATCGACAAGGGGGACTTCCGTAGCATCCCCCAACTCAGTGAGGGCGATTGGCTGCTGCATATCGTCGACAGCACGCCGTGGGTGGACCGCCGCCGTGACCACGAATACGGCCACTACCGTGAGGATATCATGACCATCCATGACGGCCTCAGTGCCGACTCTCCAGCGATGCCATATAGTGTTGGCGGCTCCAAGCCCACAGTCTACGCCAGACCCCTCGACAGCGTCAGCCTTATGCCATTCTCTTTCGGAAACATCACACTCATCCGCGACGATTCCGCCACTTTCCCTACGCACCTTATCCAGCTCGAGAACCTTCCGCAGGCCACCCTCAGTAATATTGTCGTCATCACGCCGTATAGCAAGTGCCTCGCAGCCAACGACGCAATCATCTATATCTATAACTCCACCAACATCACCATTGATTCCCTCAGCATCTGGGGCACCTATTCGCGTACCAACCACTCCGGCTACGGTATCCTGATGGGCAACCTGCGCAATACCCGCATCAGGAAGCTCAAGTCGCTCACCGACTGGGGTGTCTTCGGTACCAACAATATGACCGACACTTATATAGAGTACTCCGACTTCAATCGCTTCGACATCCACTGCTATGGTCGCAACGTCATCTTTGACCACTGCCTCCAACGCAACGGCTACAACCAGTTCTCGTCGGTCTACGGCACCATCGCCTTCCGCTCCTGCACTTTCGACAATTTCACCCCCGTCCTCATTGAGGACACATACAACGCCTATACCCCCTTCCAGCTGAGCATCGACAGCTGCCGCTGGTGGCCTACCGCAAGGCGTAATATGATATTCAACGGCGGCTTCATAGACAGCCCCTTAAACAGCCGCGAAGAGTTGCAGACACCCTCTCTGCCGGATATCGTCATCGATAATCTGGAGATATACACCACCAAGGCAATCCGGCAGGTGGAGCTCCTTCATCTGAAGGGCAGCGAACGTCGCGCCAATGCCCACCGCGGCCTCGAGCGTGTAGTGATGGAGGGAATAGAGTTGCGCGGCAATCCCGGCACGAAGATAATCCTCAGCAACAAGCGCGTGAAGATGGCCGAAGAGCGATAAAAAAAGCACCCTTGTTGGGGCGCTTCTTGTTGTCCTACCTGGATTCGAACCAAGACAAGCTGATCCAGAGTCAGATGTGCTACCGTTACACCATAGGACAATCTTTGTGTTTTATCACGGCTTTTTCTCTCAAAAGCGGGTGCAAAAGTACTAACATTTTCCAAACTGACAAAATATTTTTTATCCGCAATAGGGGTTGTTCTGGTTTACTTATTGTGCATCAGTGCGTTATTTTGCTATTTTTTTTGTTCGCACATCGTGCTGCAAGGCTTGCCAACAAGCACCGAGACTCCTCCTTTAGGACAAAAATCAGGCGGTCGTGGTGCTGCTGTTTTGCCTCCTTCGAGAGGATATTTTTTCCCCAGTATCAAAAAAATGTGTATCTTTGCACTTTGTAAATAACAAACCAATAAACCAAAAACTAGTAACAATGAAAAAGATTTTTTTGGTGATTGCCGCCATCCTCATCTGCGGCACAATGTTTGTCTCCTGCACCAAAGAGACCGATACGGTTGAGACGACCTCAGGCACTGCAACGCAGGTTAACCCCGCCGATTTGGTAGGAACATGGGGTGGTACCTTTAGTGGCTCCGCTACCTTTCAAGGTGCCCCGATTGCCTATAGCATTAACTGGACGGTCACTCTTTCGACTTCCTCTGTCGGCACGATACTGGCTGTTGTCAACACCCCCGGCTATGATCCGGAGAGCACACTGGTCAACTACATTATCACCGGTGTAAGACCGCGTCAGAACACCGATTACGTCATCCTGGATGTCAGAAGAGACGGCGCCAGACTTGACGATTCGTTCGAGCTCCTCTACAACAAGAGCGCCAACACCCTGTCGGGCAGCATGACACTCCTGTTCCAGGAAGACCTTACCATCGGCGGCGAGACCACTTTTAGAAAACGTTAAGTAGCACTCCCCTAAAACACAGCGCCGGCAACCTCACGGGTTGCCGGCGCTGTTGTTTTATTCACTGGTGCCATCAGAGGCTGTCGCCAGCTTCGCTCGAGCCTTCTTTGGCGTTCTTTTCGAGCTCCAGCTTACCGAAGCGCAATGTGATGCCCGCCGAGATATAGCGGCTGTTGGTCATCTTGTTGGTGGCATCGCTCAGGTAGTAGGGGTTGGTGTTCTCCGCGCCGGAACCGAAGCGGCCGCCCCAGTTGAAGATATCCTGCACGTTGATGAACACCGACAGCTTGCGCTTGAAGAAGTCGCTGCGCACACCGAAGTCGAGGCCGTAGCGGGCCTTGCGGGTGTACATAAGGCTCAGCGTGGGCGAGCTGTAGCGTGCGCCGAGGGTTATCTGGTACTGGTCGAACACCTTGGCCCATGCGTTGACGCGGGCGCTCCACGAGGTCATGTGGTCTTTCTCGGTGAGGTGCTTGCCGTTGCGGTCGTACTCGAAGTTGTAGCCGTAGTCGTAGATGTTGGCGTAGAGGCGCACGTTGAAGAAGCCCGTCGGGCGGTAGGTCATGTTCACGCTTGCGCCGTAGCGCCAGCTGGTGCCCATGTTGTAGGGGATGGAGTAGCTGATGTATTTACCCGTGATGTACTCGTCGAGGTCGGTGCGGTCGGTCAGGTCGCTTATCTCGTTGGTGCTCAGGCGGCCGTAGGCCTCGATACCCACGTTGCCGAAGCGCTCGAAAAACTTCTGCCATCCTGCCTCCAGGCTGTGTGTGTAGGAGGGCTTCAGCCCCTTGGGGTTACCGGTGGTGTAGCTCTCGGTGCTGTAGCGGCGGAACGTGCTCAGCTCTTCCTCTTCGGGGTTGGCCATGCGCATCGTGTAGTTGAGCTTGAAGTTGTGCATGTCTTCCGTGCGGTAGCTCATGTGCAGCGAGGGGTGGAGGTCGAACTGGTACAGGGTATTGCTGTCGGCAAAGGCCATCTTGCTGCGGTACACATAATGTACGCGCTCCATGCCCACGCCGAGGCCGCTGCTGAGGGTGAAGCCGCCCCAGCGGTGTGTCCAGTCCACGTCGGCGTCCACGCTGGCGTTGTCGCCGATGAAGTGGTAGGTGCGCAGGTCGTCCACCACGTTCTTCAGGGTGTCATTGTAGCGGTCGTAGGTGTTGTCCAGGTGGCTGATGTCGGCGCGCAGGCCATAGCTCATCTCGCCGTCCTTGCTGTAGGGGCGGTTGTAGCGGGCGTCGAGGCTGCCGCCGTAGGTGTGGTTGTCGGAGAGCATGTAGCGGTGCTCATTCATCGTATAGGTGTCGTACATGCGGTTGTACCACTGCTCGCTGGCGTTGTGGTTGATGCGCGTGTTGAGGCCTATGCGCAGATTGTGCCCTTCCTGGTCGAACTTCTTTGTGAAGTCGGCTCCAGCATGTGCGAACAGCGAGTTGCTGCTGTAGCGCGACTGGAGGGTGTCGTGGCTGTTGGTGACGGTTATGGGCACCATGTCCAGGTTGTATTTGGTCTGGTCGCGCAGGCTGTTGGTGTTTGAAGGCCCATAGTTGTAGAAGCCGCCGGCGTCGACGCTCAGCTCCGTCATCGAGTCAATCTCGTAGTTGACGTTCATGAAGATGTTGGCGCTATGGGAGCTGTTGTAGGAGGTGTCGAAGGCGTTCTCGACCATCGTCGTGTCGTAGGTGCCGTCGGGCTCGGCGTTGTGGTCGCGCCGTGCGACGGCTGTAGCGCCCGCTGGCGAAGAGGTTGAAGCTCAGCTTCTCCTTGGCCCACATGTAGCTTATCCACGGGCTCACGAAGGGCTGGTTGCTCCCGTTGACGCCGAAGCTCACGAACTGGTTGCTCTTGATGTGGGCGTTGGTGACGATGTTGATGACCGCTTCGGCATCGGTGGCATACTTGGCCGAGGGGTTGGTGATGGTCTCGATGCGCGCCAGAGCGTTGGCCGGCAGGGTCTGCAGGTAGGTCTTGAGGTTCTCCTCGGTCAGCTTCGAGGGCTTGTCGTTAATCCAGATCTCCACCGAGCTGACGCCGCGCAGCGTGATGTTGCCTTCCACGTCCACCTCCACGCCCGGCGCGTTCTGCAGGGCGTCCTCGGTGGTACCGGTCTGTATGCTGGGGTCTTCGCTGACGTTGTACACCATCTTCTCGCCGTCCATGGCGTAGATGGGCTTCTCGGCCGTGATCTCTATGGCGTCGAGGGTCGTGGCGCCGGGCAGCACACGTATGGTGCCGAGGGCTGTGTTGTTGCTCACCGTGAAGGGCACCATGCGGTTGCGGTAGCCTATGGCGGTGATACGCAGCAGGTAGCTGCCGGCCGGCACGCCGTTGATCTCGAACAGGCCGTCGAGGTTGGTGGCGGCGCCTTTGATGAAGCTGCTGTCGGCCGAGTCGAGCACGGCGACGTTGACGAAGGCCAGGAATTCGCCGCTCGCCGAGTCGCGCAGCTCGCCCACCACCTTGAAGGTGTCGCCCTCCTTCACTTTCTTCTTCTGCTTCACCTGCTGGGCCTGCTGGTTGCCCTGCATCTGGTTCCAGTCGCCGGTCATCGGCGGGCGCCTACGGGTGCTGTTGCCGTGGCCGAGGCTGCCTCCCGGCGGGCGGCCGCCGGGACCTCCGGGTTGTGCGTCGGCATAGCTGCCAAAAATAGTTATCAGGGCCGCAAAGGCCACAACTCCAAGAATTTTGCGTATGTTCATAGTTTCTGTTAAAAGCAAAGAGTATCTATAAGTACTCTATGTTTGCACAAAATTGCACCCTCCCGTAAAAAAATATTTGCATCTTCTCCCTATCTTCTCCGTCCCCGGTCCGACTGTTCTACGGTTGTTTAACGGTTGTTTAACGGTTACAAACCGTTAAACAACCGTTAAACAACCGTAGAACAGTCGGAGAGGCCTCGGAGAGGGGACGGAGAGGCGGGGGAGGGGGGAGTTGACGTTTTTTTCTTTCATATATAAAAAAAAGCGTATCTTTGCAGTCTGTTTCGTTAGGGTAAACTATAGGAAACACATTTGACTATGAAGCTGAAAGACAGATTGTCGGATCTTTGGTACAGGTTCTACCGGTGGTTTGTGAGTGTCGACTGGCGCGGCATGGCGCGCGGCGTCATCAACTGGATAGGCCGTGTGCTGCACAGGCTGCTCTTCGAGTGGCTCATACCCAAACGCTACCGCAACCTCAAGAAGAAGGAGATATTCGAGATTATCTTCAAGAGCGAGACTCCCGCAGGCAAGAAGTTCGACGTGTGGCTGCTGGTGCTTATCATTCTCAATATCCTGCTGCTTATCATCGACAGCCTGACGGGCACCACCACCACCATGACCAGCGGGGCGCACCTGAGTGTGCAGTTCTTCGTCTTCAAGGTGCTGGAGTGGGGCTTCACGCTGTTGTTCACGTTCGAGTACTATCTGCGTGTCTACTGCCTGAAGCACCCGAAGAAGTATGTCTTCTCGTTCTGGGGTGTGATTGACTTCCTGAGTATCTTCCCGGCCTATCTGAGTCTGTTCTTCCCGGCCACCCAGGCCCTTGCTGTGCTGCGCCTGCTGAGGGTGATGCGCATCTTCCGCATCTTCCACCTCAGCCGCTTCCAGAACGAGGTGTTCCACCTGCTGGCGGCTTTGCGCGCAAGCGCGATAAAGGTATTGGTGTTCATGCTCTTCATGCTGGTGGCGGCCATCATCCTGGGCACGCTGATGTTCAGCATAGAGAGCGAGGTGAACCCCGACTTCAAGAGCATCCTCTCGGGTATCTACTGGGCTGTGGTGACCATCACCACGGTGGGCTATGGCGACATAGCGCCGGTGACCATAGCGGGCCGCTTCCTGTCGGTGCTGGTGATGCTGCTGGGTTATGCCATCATCGCCGTGCCCACGGGCATCGTGGTCGGCGAGGTGGTGCACGAATACCGCAAGCCCAAGGGCAAGCCGCGTCTCACTGCCGCCCAGCGCGACTACGACGATGAGGAGGAGGCGATAAACAATTAGTAATCGGGAATTGGAGATGGCACGGGTTCTTATAGCGGACAGGACGCACGAGGTGTTGGAGCAGAAGCTGCGTGAGGCAGGCTGCGAGGTGAGGGTGGAGCCCGACCACGACTACGAGAGTCTGGTGCAGACCGCACAGGGCTGCGACGGGCTGGTGGTGCGCAGCAAGGTGGTCATAGACAGGGCGTTCATCGACCGGGTGCCGTCGCTGCGCTGCATCGGCAGGGTGGGGGCTGGCATGGAGACCATAGATGTGGACTATGCCGAGAGCCGGGGCATCCGCTGCCTCAACTCGCCCGAGGGCAACCGCGACGCTGTGGGCGAGCATGCCGTGGGCTTGCTGCTGGCGCTGCTCGACAACATAGCGCGAGCCGACGCCGAGGTGCGGCGGGGACTGTGGCAGCGTGAGGCCAACCGTGGCTACGAGCTGGGGCCGCTCACCGTGGGCATCATAGGCTACGGCAATATGGGGCAGGCGTTCGCCAAGCGCCTCAGCGGCTTCGGCTGCAGGATAGTGATATATGACAAATACAAGCACATGGGTACCCTTGAGGAGGTGCAGCGCGAGGCCGACGTGGTGAGTTTCCATGTGCCGCTGACCGACGAGACGCGCCATTACCTGGATGCCGCCTTCATTGCGGATATGGCCAAGCCTTTCTTTGTGGTCAACACCGCCCGCGGGGCTGTGGTGGACACCGAGGCGCTGGTGCAGGGGCTGGAGAGCGGCAAGGTGCGCGGGGCGGCGCTCGACGTGCTTGAATACGAGAATATGCAGGCCGACAGCCTGGGCGACGTGCCGGAAGCGTTGCGCTGTCTGATGGAAAGCAAGCGGACGGTGCTCACGCCGCATGTGGCCGGGTGGACTGTGGAGTCGAAGTACAAGCTGGCCGCCGTGCTGGCAGACAAGATAATAGATGTGCTGAGATGATTGTTGTAGGAAACAGTATAGTGAGTGACGATATTGCCGACCAGCGCTTCGGGTGCGACCTGTGCGTGTGCAAGGGTGCCTGCTGCGTGGATGGCGACAGCGGTGCGCCGCTGCTCGAGGAGGAGGTGGAGAAGCTGGAGGCTGTGCTGCCCGAGGTGCTGCCGCTGCTCACCGACGAGGGGCGTGCGGCCATCGAGGCACAGGGGGTGGCGGTGCGCGACAAGGACGGCGACCTCGGCACTCCGCTTATCGACGGCGGCGCCTGCGCTTTCATCACTTATGGCGACGACGGCTGTGCCCTGTGCGCCCTGCAGGGGAGATACAAGCCCGTGAGCTGCCACCTCTACCCGATAAGGGTGGAGGACTACGGCGACTTCCAGGCGGTGAACTACCACCAGTGGGACATCTGCCGTTGCGCCAAGGGCAAAGGCGAGCTGCTGTATATTGGCCTCAAGGAGCCGCTGGTGCGCCGCTTCGGTGAGGCATGGTACGAAGAACTGATAGAACAAATAAAACTAAGAGAGACAAATGGATAAGAAGAAACAGGCCCGGCTGGTGACGCTCCTCGTGGCGGCGGTGCTGGTGGTGGACCAGGTGGTGAAGATACTGGTGAAGACCAAGATGCAGATTGGCGAGGATATTCCCTTGATAGGGGAGTGGTGCCGACTGCACTTCATAGAGAACGAGGGCTTTGCCTTCGGCATGAGTATGGGTGGCGCTACCGGTAAGGTGGTGCTTACGCTGGTGCGCCTGGTGGCGTCGGTGGTCATCGCTTGGCTGCTGGCGCGGCTGGTGAAGAATGGCACGCGCAACTCGCTGGTGGTGTCGCTGGCGCTGGTGTTCGCCGGCGCTGTGGGCAACCTGATAGACAGCTGCTTCTACGGGCTGATTTTCAACGAGAGTTACTACACTGTGGCTTCGCTCTTTCCCGCCGAAGGAGGCTATGCACCCCTGCTGCAGGGCAAGGTGGTCGATATGTTCTATTTCCCTCTGTTTGAGTTCGATTGGCCGATGTGGGTACCTTTCGTGGGCGGAAACCACTTCGAATTCTTCAATGCGATCTTCAATGTGGCCGATTCTGCAATAACTATTGGCATAATATGGCTGATTGTTGACCAATTTTTTGTCGCGCCAAAGTACAAGAAATCAGACGACAATGCTGAGGCGGTAAAAGAAATATGAAAAAAAATTTGGCCAGTTTCTGAAAAGTTAGTACTTTTGCACTCGAAAACAACGATGGCGTCGTAGCTCAGTTGGTAGAGCGAAGGACTGAAAATCCTTGCGTCACTGGTTCAAATCCAGTCGATGCCACCACAAAGAAAAAGGAGACTCAAGCGAGTCTCCTTTCTTTATTTCATTACTATCAGTTTGCGTATTGGCCGGTTGCCGACACTGACGAGGTACACTCCCGGGCGCGGTGTGCAGGGTGCCACCTCGCGGCCCATGACGTCGTAGATGTGCATAGGCAGCTGGGTGTTGTCGACGGTGATGCAGCCGTTGCGCACGTATACCTTCACGGCATCGTCTTTGCTGTTGATGGCAATCGCTACGGTGTCGCCGCCACCGTCAACCTCGAAGTAGGCGGTGAAGATGCTGTCCGAGGTTACCGTCACGAAGCG
>ONUE01000051.1 GCA_900320975.1 uncultured Bacteroidales bacterium
GTCCGGAAGGAGACTACCGTTAGTTCGGGACTAACATACTTTTTCTTTTTCATAATATTTTAGTTTTAATTTATATACATTTCCCTGTACCATAACAGAATACAGCACCTGCATGCTGCATTCTGGCATGGTATTCCTTGTTGCAAAGATACGAAAAAAAACTGATATATAAATATCAGCTTCATAAAAAATCATAAATCATCCACACACACACCCTCCCTGCCCCTCCGCACCCCCTCCCTACCCACACCCTCTTCTCTCCGACCAAAAACCGTTAAACAGTCGGAGGGGGGACGGAGGGGGGTCGGAGCGGGGAGGTCCCTACCGAGGGTGCCGACCGCCGTCGACGACGAGGCGGCGGAGCCCCCCGAGGAGGGCACGCTCCATCATGGCGCGCTTGGCGGCATTGGTGCAGCGCGAGTTCTTGAGGGTCAGGCCGAAAGGCGTGCCGTCGGCACGGCGGAAGACGGCCGTGGCGGTGCGCCACTTCTGCTGCCGCCCTCCGGCACAGGTGATGAGGCCCAGCTCCCACAGGGTGTCGACCAACAGCCACAGCATGTCGACGGGCCCGAGCCACGCCACCGGCGTCACCGGCGTGCGCCGCTCCACCTCGTTGACGCTGAGGCCCAAAGCACGGCGCAGGTCGTCCTGCCGGTCGGCGGCCACGAGGCCTGCGGCGGCAAGGGCGGCGATGCCGTCGCGCAGATGGTCGACGAGGACGCCGTGGCGCTCGCCGAGCCACACGAAATGCGCGCCACCCGGCGCCACCGCGCGGGCCGCAGGAGCTACAGCTGCGGCGGAAGCCACGGGGGCCTCAGCGGCCTCGGCCAGAGCACTTTCGCGCTGCAGCAAGGCCTTGACGCGCTCCGCCTCGGCGATGCACACCTCGCCCCAAAGGGGGTCGGGCCACTGGCGCCAGAGGGCCCGCCAGAGGGCCACCTGCCGTTCGGGCGGCGTGCCCTCCTCGGCAAAACAGCGCCGCACGGCAGCCGCTTCGGCAGGAAGACGGCGGCCGCAAAGCTCCACAGTGGGCCCCTTGTCGCCTGACAAAGAGAGGGTTGTAGAAACAAGACCAGCGTATGTCCATGGATTTTCTATGCTGCAAAGGTACACTTTTATTACTAACGCCGATGTTAATAAATCTTAAAATATAACACTAATTATGCAATAGCGTGCGCTGTACGTGCGATAGACACGCGCGCACCGCACGCCGGCCGTGCCGCGAGCGGGCGCGGAAAGGGCGCCGCGCGTGCCGCCATCGGAAAGTGTGCCCTACCCCACTGGACTCCAGTACTTTTGCCGCCGTAAAACAAACCACTAAAAATCAAAAAGAGATGATGACAAAAGAAGAACTGGAGGACATCCTGCATGCCCTGGGCCTGGACTACGAGGCCGAAGCCAACCAGATTTATGTGTTCTATGTGCTGCCCGACGGGCGCGTGGACAACTTCAGCCTGACGGTGCGCCGCGGCGCCCGGATGAGCGACGCGGACATCGTGACCCTCATGCACCATGAATACCCCGCCACCCGCCAAGGCTCGGTGATGAGCGTCGAACGGCCCGAATGGCGGCCCGCCAAGGACGAGTGGCTGGACACGGCGGACGTGTGCAGCATGCTGAAGGTGACAGCACGCACACTACGGCGATGGTGCAAGAAGGGATACCTGAAGGCGCGCTACACGGACCGCAAAAAGTACTTCAGTCGCAAAGAGATCGACGCACTGATAAACAGCAACGCGATACAGGAGAACGGCAAAATAGACAAGAGCTTCCTCGAACACGAATCGCACTAATAACGCGAATATTCTTCTTTTAAAAACGCGAATTATCGTGAATGTACCGCGAATTATCGTGAATTGTTTTTTCTTATAACGGCGAATTAAACTAATTTTACGAATTGCTACGCAGGTCAATTGCTTGCAAATTACTCGAATTGTGCTTGCGCAACCACCTGGTGCTACAACCTGCGTAGCCTTCGAGTAATTAGCCCGCAATTATAAACCTGCGTAGCAATTAGCTTAAATTATCGTGAATTGTTTTTTCTTATAACGGCGAATTAAACTAATTTTACGAATTGCTACGCAGGTTAATTGCTTGCGAATTACTCGAATTGTGCTTGCGCAACCACCAGGTGTTACAACCTGCGTAGTCTTCGAGTAATTAGCCCGCAATTATAAACCTGCGTAGCAATTAGCTTAATTCGCAAAATTAGCCGTTAAAAAAAATCAATTCACGGATAATTCACGGCCAATTCACGATAATTAACGTTTCTATTTTCACGCGAATTACCGTGAATGTGCCGCGAATTATCGTGAATTATTTTTTTTCTTCTTATAACGGCGAATTAAACTATTTTTACGAATTGCTACGCAGGTCAATTGCTTGCGAATTACTCGAATTGTGCTTGCGCAACCACCTGGTGCTACAACCTGCGTAGCCTTCGAGTAATTAGCCCGCAATTATAAACCTGCGTAGCAATTAGCTTAATAGCCGGAAACAAGCGGACGAAAAACGCGTGTCCGCCCGATAAGCCCTAAATTGTCTGGTGTCAGCGGTCGCGACGATGACGAAAACAAAAATCATCATTAACAACTTAAAGTAAAGAAAGGACAAAAAAAATGGGTAAAATCAATCAGGGAATCCTCGACGGATTCAACGGCAAGGTAGGCACTGTGGTTGGCTACAAGATCTTTGGCAAGAAGTTCATGCGTGCTTATGTGGACAAGATCCACAACCCGCGCACCAGCCCGCAGCAGGACAACCGCGAGCGCTTCAAGACGCTCACGCAGCTGGCGTCGGCCTTCCTCGGCGCCATCAACATCGGCCTGCAGCGCGTGGCCAAGGAGATGCGCAACACCGCCTGCAACAGCTTCATGCGCATCAACCAGGGCGCCGTGAGCGTCATGGGCGGCGAGGCCGAGGTGGACTTCGGCAGCCTGAAGTGCAGCCTCGGCGCCCTGCCCAAGGTGGGCTTCGGCAACGCCAGCTTCGCCGAGCCGCTGCGTGTCAGCGTGAGCTACGACACCAGCGCCGACATGCCGCGTGCCGACGCACAGGACAAGGTGTACCTCTTCGTCTACCAGCCCGACACCAGGGAGGGTCTGCTGTCGGCTCCGGAGCTGCGCAACACCGGCTCGGTGGAGGTGCGCGTCCCCAGCACCTGGACAGGCCTGACGGTGCACGTCTACGGCTTCGCCGTCGGCGACGGCCGCGAGAACAGCGGCCTCCGCAGCGAGAGCACCTACGTAGGCACAGGCGTCATCGAGTAGCAAAAAGAGAGGGCCGCCCGACGGGCGGCCCTCTTGTTTTTTATTTATCCATGGTGTAGAGGAACTCTTCGTTGTTCCTCGTGTGGGCCATCTGTTTCTGTAGGAACTCCATGGCCTCGATAGGCGTGAGGTCGGTGAGGTGGTTGCGCAGGATGACGCTGCGGGCCAGGATGTCGGGCTTGACGAGGAGGTCGTCGCGGCGTGTGCTGGAGGCGTTGATGTCGATGGCGGGGTAGATGCGCTTGTTGCTGAGCTTGCGGTCGAGCTGCAGCTCCATGTTGCCGGTGCCCTTGAACTCCTCGAAGATGACGTCGTCCATCTTGGAGCCCGTCTCGGTGAGGGCCGTGGCGATGATGGTCAGCGAGCCGCCGCCCTCGATGTTGCGGGCCGCGCCGAAGAAGCGCTTGGGCTTCTGCAGGGCGTTGGCCTCGACACCGCCGGAGAGCACCTTGCCGGAGGCAGGCTGCACGGTGTTGTAGGCGCGCGCCAGACGCGTGATGGAGTCGAGGACTATCATCACGTCGTGGCCGCACTCGGTGAGGCGCTTGGCTTTCTCTAATACTATGTTGGCGATGCGCACGTGGCGGTCGGCGGGCTCGTCGAAGGTGGAGGCTATGACCTCGGCCTTGACGGAGCGCTGCATGTCGGTGACCTCCTCGCGGGGCGCTCGTCGATGAGGAGCACCATGAGGTACACCTCGGGGTGGTTGTAGGCTATGGCGTTGGCGATCTCCTTGAGGAGGGTCGTCTTACCGGTCTTGGGCTGTGCCACGATGAGGCCGCGCTGACCCTTTCCGATGGGGGTGAAGAGGTCGATGATGCGGGTGGAGAGGGTCTCCTGGGGGTGGCCGGTGAGCTTGAACTTCTCGTTGGGGAAGAGGGGCGTCATGGACTCGAAGGGGATGCGGTCGCGGATGCGGTCGGGCGAGAGGCCGTTGATGTCGAGTATCTTGACCATGGGGAAGAACTTGTCGCTCTCGCGCGGCGGGCGCACGGTGCCGCGGATGGTGTCGCCGCTCTTGAGGCCATAGGTGCGTATCTGCTGCGGGCTGATGTATATGTCGTCCGGCGAGGTGAGGTAGTTGAAGTCCGACGAGCGCAGGAAGCCGTAGCCGTCGGGGACCATCTCGAGGACGCCTTCGGCCTCGATGACGCCCTCATGCTCGAAGGCGTAGTGGCGCTTGGCGGGCTGAGGGGCCGTGTGGGTGGGCTGCTGGGGGGCCTGGCTGGCAGGTTGCTGGCCGTTGTCGGACTCGCCTTTGGCCTTGGGCTGCTCCTTGGGCTCGGGTCTTGCCGACTCCTTGGCCTGGGGCTCTTCCTTGGCTTCGGCCTGGGCCTCGGCGGGGGCTGCGGGCTGCTCGGCGGCGGCCTCAGCGGGCTGGGCGCTCTTCTTGGGGCGGCCACGCTTGCGTTTGACGGGCTGCTCGGCAGGGGCGGCAGCGTCGCTGGACGCCTGGGCCTCAGCGGCGACGGGCGTCTGAGGCTCCGGGGCGCTGATGGGCTGAGGCTCCTGGCTGACGGGGGCCTCGGCAGGTTCGGCGGGCTCGGCGGGCTGGCTCACGGGACGCAGGAAGCGGCCGTCGGGCGACAAGATGTCGGGCACCGTGGGCACCGTGGGCATCTCGAGGGAGGAGATCTGGAAGTTGAAGTCAGGCTTTTCGCTTCTCACCTCGCGCTTCTCGCTGCGGGCCTCCACTTTCTTCTTGGGGCTCTTCTTGTGCACCTCGGGGTTGTTCATGGACGACTCGGCGAGGAGCTGCGGCTTGAGGTGCTGGCGGCGCTGACGCTGACCGGTGCCTTCGGCGGCGGGCTGCTGCTGGGCGGCGGGGGCCGGCGCGGCGGCCTGGCGGTCGAGGATGCGGTAGATAAGGTCTTGGGGGTTGAGGGTCATTGCGCGCAACTTGGAAATGCCGAGTTGCTCCGCTATTCCGATAAGGTCAATTTGGGCTTTCGCCTCCAGTTCTGTCTTACTGTACATTATAGGTTTTAATAAAATTCTGACTGATTGTCAACACAATGGCCGCAATTCAACGCCATGCGAACCCATTGACCTGCGTAGCAATTAGTAAAATTAGTTTAATTCGCCGTTACAAAAAGAGACAACTGCAATTAACGAGAATATAATTCACGGTAATTCACGGCACATTCACGGCAATTCGCGTGAAAATAGAAACGTTAATTATCATGAATCGACCGTGAATTATCCGTGAATTGTATTAGCACAATTCGAGTAATTCGCAAGCAATTGACCTGCGTAGCAATTAGTAAAATTAGTTTAATTCGCCGTTCTGAAAAAAAATAATTGCTAAAATAAAAAAAAGATGTACTTTTGCATTTTGATTTATAAGAAGAAATTTTCACTTAAATAACGTAAAAACATGAACATTCCTGCAAATCTGAAGTACACCCAGGACGACGAATGGGTGCGTGTAGAAGGCGAATTTGCTTTCGTTGGCGTGAAGACTGTGGCTGACCTGCTGATGCCCGTGAAGGGTGAGGTCGTTGAGTTCAACGCCGCCCTGGAGGATGCCAGCGCCATCAACGCCGACCCCTACGGCAATGGCTGGATCATCAAGATCAAACCCGAGAACATGGCCGACATCAACACCCTGATGGATGCCGAGGCTTACAAAGCCAAAATCGGTGCGTAAGATTTCGCTGTGCGAAAGAAAAAAAAGCCGCTCATCCGAGCGGCCTTTTTTTTTAAAATGAATTCTTAGTCCATAACGGTGTTCCAGTTGTGCTTGTCTTCGGCCTCGCCGAGCTGGATGGCGCGGAGAGCGTTGTAGAGCTTGGTGCTGTAGGGACCGGGCTCCTTGCCAAAGACGTAGCTCTTGCCGGTCTCGGGGTCGTCAAGACGCTCGATGGGGCTGATGACGGCGGCGGTACCGCAAGCGCCGGCCTCCTGGAAGGTGCTGAGCTCCTCGACGTCGATAGGACGACGCTCGACCTTCATGCCCATATCCTCGGCGAGCTGCATGAGGCTCTTGTTGGTGATGGAGGGCAGGATGCTGGTGCTCTTCGGGGTGATGTAGGCACCGTCCTTGATGCCGAAGAAGTTGGCAGCGCCGGCCTCGTCGACATACTTCTTCTCCTTGGCGTCGAGATAGAACTCGCAGGCGTACTGGCCGCCGTGGCAAGCTTCGACGTGGGCCTTGAGGGAAGCAGCATAGTTACCACCGACTTTGTAGACGCCGGTGCCCAGAGGAGCGGAGCGGTCGTACTTGCGGGTGATGACATAGGGGTTGGCCTTGAAGCCGCCCTTGAAGTAAGGTCCAACGGGGGTAACGAAGATCATGAACAGGTACTCGTCGGCGGGCTTGACACCCACGGTGATGCCGGTGCCGATGAGCAGCGGACGGAGGTACAGGCTGGCGCCAGTGCCGTAAGGCGGGATGAAGCGCTCGTTGAGCTTGATGACGCGCTTGCACATCTCGACGAACTTCTCGGTGGAGAGCTCAGGCATCATGATGCCGCGGCAGGTGCTCTGCAGACGCTCGGCGTTAGCTTCGGGGCGGAAGATACGAATCTTACCGTCTTTGCAGCGGTAGGCTTTCAGGCCCTCGAAGGCTTCCTGACCGTAGTGGAGGCTGGAAGCAGCCATGTGCATTTCGATGTGCTCGGAGGAAGAAACCTCGATTTCACCCCACTGACCGTTGCGATACCAGCAGCGAACATTGTAATCCGTTTTCACGTAACCAAACGGAAGGTTTTGCCAATCTATATTCATGTGTGTTAATTTATTATGTTGTTATTCATATGTATTAACGTAAGGGCAAAAGTATAAAAAAAAACTGAAATGCGAAAAAAAATTTTGTCATGTCAGAAAAAGGTTGTAATTTTGCAGCCGATTTCAGAGATAGATTGAAAGTGCGAAAGCACCGAAAATCAGCGAGAAATCGGCCCCTTAGCTCAGTTGGTTAGAGCAGCTGACTCATAATCAGCGGGTCCTTGGTTCGAACCCGAGAGGGGCCACGAGAAGTGAAAAGTGAAACTGCATTACAGGTAGGATCTTTTCACTTTTTACTTTTCAATTAAGACCCCAACAGAATGGGACGAATAATGGCAATAGATTACGGGCGCGTGCGCACAGGGCTGGCTGTCACCGACCCTATGCGTATCATTGCCACTGCACTGACGACAGTGGAGACCCCTACCCTATTCCAATACCTTAAGGATTTCTGCGCGCGAGAGACGGTGGACCTCTTCGTGGTTGGCGAGGCCAAGCACATGGACGGCACACCCAGCGAGTCGATGCAGTATATCGAGCCCTTCGTGGCCAAACTGAAGGAGACCTTCCCCGACAAGGAGGTGACACGCGTGGACGAGCGCTTCACGTCGAAAATGGCCTTCCAGACCATGATAGACAGCGGCCTGAAGAAGAAAGACCGCCGCAACAAAGGCATGATAGACCAGATAGCCGCAACGATAATGCTACAGGACTATATGAAAAGTGAAAAATGAAAAGTAAAAAGTGAAACAACGTTGCAACTATGGCTAACGAACTACTTAACGACAAGGCTTTATCATTTGCTATTAGATGTGTCAATCTATATAAAGAACTCCGGACAAAACGAGACGACTATATATTGTGCAAACAGATGTTGAGGAGCGGGACAAGCATCGGTGCAAACATTAGTGAAAGCACAAATGCACAGAGTGACATGGATTATGTAAGCAAATTATCAATCGCACTAAAAGAGGCAGACGAAACATATTATTGGTTTAAACTGCTAAAAAGAACTGATTACATAAACGACAATGAATACATATCACTCGAGAAGGATGTGAAAGAGCTCATCGCCATGCTTACAACGCTGATAAAAAACAAGAAAAAAAACATAAACGAAGCAACAAAACAATAACAACCGTGAATAATGAAAAGCTGACAACTTCCGTTTCACTTTTCACTTTTCACTTTTCACCACAAAAGAATATGATATTACCAATTGTGGGCTATGGCAGCCCGGTGCTTCGCAAGGAAGCGCAAGAGATTACAAAAGACTACCCCAATCTGAAAGAACTGGTGGCCAACATGTACGAAACCATGTACGCCGCCGACGGCGTAGGACTGGCAGCACCGCAGATTGACCTGTCGATACGCGTGGTGGTGATTGGCTTCCGCCCCTACGACGAAAAGACAGACAGCTACGGCGATGTGACGGAACAGCACACGCTGATAAACCCCGAGATACTGGAATTCGGCGAAACGAAAGACTATTTCAACGAGGGCTGCCTGAGTGTGCCCGACATTCACGAGGATGTGTTGCGCCCCACCACGGTGAAGGTGCACTACTGGGACGAAGACTGGCAGGAGCATACCGACGATGCCACGGGACTTTACGCCCGCGTGATACAGCATGAGCTGGACCACCTCGACGGCAAGGTCTTCACCGACCGCCTCAGCAGTCTGCGCAAGACCATGCTGAAGCGTCGCCTCAACGACATCGCCTCGGGCAAGGTAAGGACAAGATACAAGATGAAGATCAAGAAATAAGAGTTCCAAGATAACGACAAATAACGATTTATGAAAAAGATATTGATACTGATGGCGGGTGTGATGCTGATGGTGGCATGTTCGCCCAATCGTGAGAAAGAACTCAAGAACATTGCCGAGCACGAGCAGATGCTCTCGACCATAGACATCACCAGCGACGACAATGCCGCCATGGAGATGCTGGCACTCTACCGCAAGTTCGCCGCCGACTTCCCTGAAGACAGTCTGGCACCGGCCTTTATGAACCGCGCCGCCGACCTTTGCATCAACCTCGGCAAGAACGAGGATGCGGTGAACCTGCTCGACAGCATTATCACGCTGTACCCCGGCTACGAAGATATAGCTGGCTGTTATTTCCTGAAGGGATACGCCTATGAGAGCGCCGAGAAATATGACGAGGCCAAGGAAGCCTACAACTACTTCGTGGAGAACTACCCTGACCACTACCTGGCAGCCGACACCAAGTTGATGATCAACTATATCGGCATGAGCCCCGAGGAGATGTTTGACGCCATCATGGCCAACGCCACCGACCAGAACCTGGTGCAGGAGTAATATTTTAACATTTAAACAAGGTGAAGGTTGCGTCGTTCCGTATAAGGGCCAGCTATCCTAACTACTATATGGTAAATCTCTATGCCAAAGAAGGCATGGAGATTTTCAATCATGACAGTGAGGACCCTGACAACAAGCTGGAGGGCAACAAGCCGGGCACGGTGATTTACCACCTTGAAGGTGACGACAAAGACACCGAGCGAGAATTTCCCCCGAGGTGGTACGACATGTATCGCCTGCTTCGCTTGTCGGGCAAGGAGAAAAAGCACTTCCTTGAGATGTTGCTTGAAGAACGCGAGAGCGGCACAACACCGGCGGAACTGACAGAATGCCGCACGGCATTCAGGGAAGTGTGCAAAGAATACATCGCAAACAACCCGCTAATAGACAACGACTGCCTTATCAACACCCTCACCAAGGGCGAATTTACCGACGACGGCATAAGCTACAAAGGGCGCATGCTCCTTGATCTCACGAGGAACTGCTACCCTGTGCCGGACTTCTGTATCATCACCTCCAAGGCTTTTAACCAGCCCGAGCGGATTGAGCATATCATGGAACAGGCCATGTATGACCTAGAGGTAATGACCAACTGCAAGCTTGGCGACAGCCGTAACCCGCTTGTCTTCGCCATTCGGTGTGCAATGCCCCAGTATATCCCTGGCTTGATGCCCACATTGCTGAATATCGGCGTGACGCGTACCGCATACAACGCCCTGCGCGACAGATACGACGCACGCATGGCAGGCCGCGTTTACCTGAGCACCCTGCACACCATCAGCGAGATGCTCGGCCTGGAGCACAGGTATCAACGTTCGGACATTAGCCTCAGCCATGAAGCACAACTCGGCCGCATCAGCCAGCTGGAGCAGCGTATACGCTTTGTTGACGAGCGCCTTATTACCGACGCCCACTATCAAGCGCTGCAGCTGATGATGTATGTACGCCGCTTTTATCTTGAGAACTCCGATTTGATACTCACCTTTATGCAGGGCAAACAGGCGTTCCCGAGTTTTATCCTGCAAAAGATGGTATGGACCATTGGCAACAATGGCAGCTACCCTGGCGTATTGTATAGTAGGCACTCTCGTACCGGTACCGGCAAGCAGATTGAAAGCTACCGCAATATCTTTGGCGAGGAGATTATGACCGGCGACGTAACGACAGAAGACAGGGCATACCTTGACCGCAACGAAATCAGGAAGCAATTCCCTGCGGTATACCATTTCGACCCGCTACTGAAGAAACTCGAAAACCGTTACAAGACGCCAGTAACTATTGAGTTTGCCGTGGAGAGCCGCCCACACCAGCTGAGCCTCTTCTCGGTACTGCAGCTTAACGCATCGGAGATGACTGGCCGTGCAGCACTTGTTTCGGCCATAGACCTGAAGAACGAAGGTCTTATTGAGGACATACACGTCATGGACCTCATCAAACCCTACCATCTGCGCCAGATTGTATCTGCCTCTATAGACGACAAATCGCTCTCCAGCCTGCAATTCTTTGGACATGGATTAAGCGTACTACCACGTACCGCCATATCGGCACGGCTCTGCTTCTCTGTCGGCAAAGCTCGTGAACTGAAGGCCAAAGGCGACAATGTATGTCTCTGCCAAGAGCATTTTGTACCGGAAGACACTATCACACTCAATGAAGTGGATGCTATTCTGAGTATGATGCCGGCGGCAATACATGTTGTAACAGCATGCCGCGGATATGGCATACCGGCATTTATGGACCTCCATGCCTACGGCATAAGTATCGATGGATCGGCTATTGTCAATAACAATGGTACACATATTGAGGAAGGTGAGATGCTGACAGTGAGTTCTCGCCGACAGAATCTGTACAAGGGCGAGGCTGATTACCGCCCAGCACGCTTCACCAAGTACCTCCAGGGTGCTCCTGTCGAGTTATCGCCAGAAGAGAAAGAATTCTTCGAGGAGATGAAGATTGCTTATCTTCAGTACCAACGCATTGTCAACTCCCAGCAGGCATTGTATATCACTGATATCAACAAGCTCGCAAGGCTTATACGCTGCGACCTACAGGACAAGCCAAAGAAAGCCACCGACATTGTAAACAGCTGGTATGAGGCCCGGCCAAACGATTATATTGACGGTGTATTAAAGAGCCGTATGGGTGACCATAACGACCAGAGCCGCCTGTTCAACCTGCTATCTACCGAACGAAAGATTGATTTCTTCCAGCGCATAAGCAAGGTATGTATCAACAAGGGTATCTCTGGGCTCACCGCAGGCAGTTTCATGATTGGGCGCTTCACGGCGCACCCCCTACCAAAGAAGATGTGGGAAGCGCTGGATGAGAACATCATTGCATTCCTGCTCAACGAATATGTTCTGTATGAGAAATACCAACAGGTGTTGCAGGAGGTGGGTGAGATAAAGCTGGCACGAGCACACAGCCGCATCGAGACCGAAGGTATTGACAATATGGTGCTGCGCAACTTCGACCTCAGCACTTTCATACCGTTACTATACGCCAATCGCGACTGGACACGTATAGCCGCCGCACTTGAGGTCATTGAGCATCAAGATAACACTCACCTGCTGGTGGAGATGCTCAACAAGCCAATAGAGGAAGTATTTGATATGAGCACACCGTGGAAGCGGGCACTTGTGGAAGACACACTGAAGGCTACAGAAGAATAATCACTGCACCATAGCAAGATACTCTACTTCTGAAATCACCTTTACGCCGAGCTTTTCGGCTTTCTTCTGTTTCTCAGGACCCATCTTTTCGCCAGCGAGCAGATAGTCAGTTTTGCCACTTATTGAGCCTGATACCTTGCCACCATGCTTCTCTATATCAGCCTTTATCTCGTCGCGCGAGAATCGCTCAAAGACACCACTGACGACAATGGTCATACCGGCCAACTTATCGTCACCTGACAGCATCTTCACCTCCATCTGCAACCCTGCAGCACGCAAACGCTCAATGATAGTTTTATGCTCATCCTTAGAGAACCACTCACTGACAGCACGGGCAGTAACATCGCCGACATCCTCTACCTGTGCCAGCTCTTCCTCTGTAGCACACATGAGGGCGTCGATATTCTTGAAATAACGAGCCAACTTCTTAGCCCCTACCTCACCGACATATCTTATGCCAATAGCATATACTACGCGTTCAAAAGGCACCTGTTTTGAGGTCTCTATGGCCGCCAGCATATTGTCGGCACCTTTGTCCTGTATCGAGGCGGTAGCGTCGGCACCAAGGCCTATCAGCTGTTCTCGTTTTAGGTCATAGATATCTGCTATATTGCGTACCAGTCCCGCGGAGTACAACAGTTCAAGTCGTTCGGGACCAAGTGTATCAATGGCCATTGCCTTGCGACTCACAAAATGCTCCAGACGACCGATTATCTGCGGATGACAGCCATCACTGTTGGGGCAATAGTGGCCAGCCTCTCCATCCATGCGCACAAGTTCACTACCACATTCCGGGCAGCGGGTGATATACTGTATCGGCATTGCTCCTTCCACACGTTTTTCCATATCCACCCCCACAACCTTGGGTATAATCTCTCCTCCCTTTTCAATCAACAGGTTGTCACCCTTACGGATATCCATCTTGGTGATGAAGTCGGCATTGACGAGAGTGGCACGCTTCACGGTAGTGCCACCCAGCCACACCGGAGTAAGGTTAGCTACTGGGGTTATCACACCCGTACGGCCAACCTGATAGCTGATGCTCTCGAGCGGTGTAGACACTCGCTCAGCCTTGAATTTGTAGGCTATAGCCCACCGTGGGCTCTTGGCCGTGAGACCCAAATTTTCCCACAACGGTGTCTGGTTAACTTTAATGACGATGCCATCAATACCGAATGGCAACTCCCAGCGAGCTTTATCCCAATGGTCTATAAATGCTTTTATCTCATTGATATCTTTACACTCTTGTATGTACGGTTGCACTTTGAAACCCATCTGACGCGCCCATTCTAGTCGACCAAAATGGGTGTCAGGCAACGTCTCTCCGTCGGGAGCCATCATGAAATACATACAGAACATAAGCTTTCGCTTGGCACATTCGGCAGAGTCCTGCAGTTTCAACGAACCACTGGCGGCATTGCGAGGGTTGGCAAACGGCTCTAATCCTTCGGCGTCACGCTGGCGGTTCATAGCCTCAAATGCCTCAAAGGGGTACACCACCTCGCCGCGAGCCTCGAAGTCGTCAGGATAGTCCCCCTGCAAGCGTAGCGGTATGGTAGGAATAGTCTTAGCGTTTGTGGTGATATCGTCACCAACAATACCGTTACCGCGCGTGACGGCCTGCACGAGGTGTCCATGGCGGTAACTTAGACCTATGGCCACACCGTCATATTTCAGTTCGCAAGTATATGTAAAAGCTGTACCGTCGAGCAACTTGCGTGTACGTGCCTCAAACTCTTCAATTTCCCCTATACTATATGTATTGGCGAGGGAAAGCATAGGAAAGCGGTGCTGCACCTGACGGAAGTTCTTGTTTATCTCTCCCCCGACACGCTTGGTTGGAGAGAGCGGTGAAGCCAACTCTGGATACTGCCGCTCCAGGTCCTGCAGCTCACGCATCATGCTGTCGAACTCCTCATCGCTAACCAACGAGCGGTCGTTCATGTAGTACTCGTGGTTGAGCTTGTCAAGCCCCACCGCAAGCTCTTCCATGCGTTTGCGCACGGGCTCTGTGTCTATTGCGCTGAAGAGATCCATTGTCCAGTGAAGTTAAGTGATACGGGACCTGTAAGGCATACGTTGTCGTAGATGGTGCCAGTGGTGGCATCAAAGTCAACACGGAAATCGCCTCCACGGGCCACGACACCGTGGTTGCCAGTCACTATGGCACAGGCAGTCACTCCGGTACCGCAGGCCCATGTCTCATCTTCCACTCCTCGCTCATAGGTCCTTACAAAAAGTCTCCCGTCAGACAAATCCTCTATAAAGTCCACATTAGTACCTTCGGGAAAATATTCCGTCATATTACGCAGACGACGCCCCTCTCCTACTACATCGTAATGTTCAAGGTCTTTCACACGCTGCACATAGTGCGGCGAACCCGTGTCCAAAAACCATCCGTCAAGCACCTTACGCACATCAGCCACCGGAATGTTGCGCATTCCAAGCTTCACAATGCCTGTGCGCCGTCCCTCGTCCCAAGTGAGTATTTCCGCATCATGCGGGCCGTCATATCCCAAGAAATGTAGCTTCTTACCCAATCCAAGAATATGGGCAAAAGCGACTATGCAACGGCCACCATTTCCACACATCGATCCTACACGACCGTCACTGTTGTAGTATATCATCTCGAAGTCATAGCCGTTCTCTCCCGCTTCAAGGGTCATGAAGCCGTCAGCACCTACGCCGAAACGGCGATGGCATATCATGGCAACTTCCTCCTGGCTAAACTGCCGACATTCTTTGCGATTGTCAACAATCACAAAGTCGTTACCGGCACCATCGAACTTGTAGAATTCCATATTTCTCAATAATCTATGCTGGGGAACAACCGCCGCATCTGTTGCATGACGGGATTTGCCTCCACCATTGTCTTGTATTTTTCATCGGGAGAGTAAATCACCTCTTCCTTACCCACAAAGAGTTGGTTCACCTTGCAGTCCAGCATCTTCATACCGCTCTTCCTACGCAATAGCTCAAGCACCTCTATCTTGTGCGGCTTGAACTCATCATGGAAGTATGTGGTCTGTGCATCCACCTCTATGACACCGTGCTGCTCACCAAGCTTCACTGTGCCGTCTTTCATGAGCTCTGTGAGCCCAAGTTCTTCGCCAGTCTCACGCCAATAGCAATCCAAGTCCTCATGAGTTAGTGGCTTCACATCAGCCTGCAGTTTTGTCATCTCAACCTTAGCAGGCGCCGCCGAAGCTATGGATATTGAGCCCGTCAACAACGAACCTTTGGATGAGGGCGCCTGCTTGGACTGCAGAGGTGCTGATTGTGCAGGCTGCTGTATTACGGGCTTACTCGGTTGCTTTTGAGGTACAGAAGCAACGGCAGCTGGAGCTTGCTGATTAACCTGAGGCTGAGATGCCGGCTGTGGTTTTTGTGGGGATTCTATGTCTGCCTTAGGGCCCCTTGCAATCTATGTCTGAGGCAGCGCCACAGACGCCAGTTTCATCAGACATATCTCAACAAACAGGTTTTTATTGTTAGCCTCGCGGAAGCGGAACTCATAGTCACTTGCCGTTCCAAGCCAGCCTAACAGTAGCGTCAGCCCACATTGCTGTGCCTGCTGACCATAGCGTGTGCGTAAAGAATCACCACCTTCTATGAGTTGCAGTGTCTGCGGATCAAGGCTAACCATTAGGTTGCGCAGATGTTCACAGAGTCCAGTAAGGAAATGCTGTCCACCGAAGCCTTTGCCTATCACCTCACGATAGAGCAGCAGCGCACCGCTGATATTACCACCACGCAGGAAATCCACTAAACGGAAGTAATACTCCTCGTCCAGCATGTTGAGATTCTCCAGACAGCCCTGTCGCGTCAGGTTGCCACCGGTGAAGTTCACCAACTGGTCAAAGGTGCTGAGTGCATCGCGCATACCACCTTCAGCCTTGCGGGCTATAAGTTCCAATGCACCTTCTTCGTAATGCACCCCTTCTTTATCGGCCACAAACTTCAAATGTCCCACAATATCCGCAATCTCTATGCGCTTGAAGTCGAACACCTGGCAGCGGCTCAGTATCGTGGGGATTATCTTGTGCTTCTCCGTGGTGGCAAGGATGAACTTAGCATACG
>ONUE01000036.1 GCA_900320975.1 uncultured Bacteroidales bacterium
GCAGCGGCCGGACGAATGTTGCTGGCCCACACAGCGGCATATGCCAGGAAGAAGCGCTGCTCCGGAGTGAAGCCGTCCATCTTCTCCTTGTTCACCTGCTTCTTCTTCATAGCGTTCTGCATAGCCAGATAGCTCACGTGCAGACCGCCGTTGTCGGCGATGTTCTCACCCAGCGTCAGCTCGCCGTTGCCGTTCATCTTGCCCAGCTCCGGGTCGTCGAGAGCCACACAGTTGTTGAAGGCCTCTATCAGGCACTGCTTGTTGGCGTCGAAATTCTTGGCGTCCTCTTCGCTCCACCAGTCGTTCAGGTTGCCGTTCTCGTCATACTGACGGCCCTGGTCGTCGAAGCCGTGCGTCAGCTCGTGGCCGATCACCACTCCGATGGCACCGTAGTTCGCGGCATCGTCGGCGTCAAACTGGAAGAATGGCGGCTGCAGGATGGCGGCCGGGAAGCAAATCTCGTTCGTAGTGGGGTTGTAGTAGGCATTCACAGTCTGCGGAGTCATCAGCCACTCATCCTTGTCCACCGGCTTGTTGATTTTGCTGAACATATAAGCCATATCGAACTCGTTGCTGCGCACCACATTGGCGTAGTAGCTGTCCTCCTTGATCTCCAGACCGCTGTAGTCGCGCCACTTGTTGGGGTAGCCAATCTTCACATAGATAGTCGAAAGCTTCTTGTGAGCGTTAGCCTTCGTAGCGTCAGTCATCCACGTGGCCATGTCGATGCGCTGACCCAGAGCCTCTATCAGGTTCTGCACCAGCGTCTCCATGCGGGCCTTAGCCTCTGCGGGGAAATAACGCTCCACATACAGCTGACCCAGAGCCTCGCCCATGGCGCCCTCCACAGTGCTCGTCACACGCTTCCAGCGCGGACGGTTCTGCTCGCGGCCGCTCATCAGCTTGCCGTAGAACTCAAAGTTGGCATTCACGAAATCATCGCTCAGGTAGCTCGCGGCGCTGCTGATCTCGTGCCAGGCCATGTAAGCCTTCACAGTCTCCACGTCGGCATCCACCAGCACCTTGTTCACCTCGGCGAAATACTTCGGCTGCGCAATGTTGAAACTCTTCATGCCATCCATGATGCCCATCGTCTCGAAGTAACCCTTCCAGTCGATATTCGGGGCAAAAGCAACGGCCTCCTCCACAGTGTAGCGGTTGAACGTACCCTGCGGGTCGCGGTTCTCAAGCTTCGTATTCATAGCCTTAGCCAAGCGCGTCTCGAAAGCCATCACCATCTCGGCCAGCTTCTCAGCCTTCTTGCCGCTCATCTTGTCGTAACCGGCCATAGCGAACTCCTTGGCCATCAGCTCCACATAACCCTTGCGGATATTCTTGTTGTTGCCCTCGTCCAGCAGGTAGTAGTCGCGGTCACCAAGACCAAGGCCACCCTGGTACGCCCATGCAATGCACATCTTGGCGTCATCCTTGTCGGCCTCGCCGAACACACCGAACAGCACCGTGTTGCCACGCTTGTGCATCTTCAGCAACTCGGCCCACACATCCTGGCGGGTCTTCACGCTGTTGATCTCCTCCAGATAAGGCATCAGAGGGGCGACACCCTGTTCCTGCAGGCGGACGCTGTCCATACCGATGTTGTACATCTTGGCGATCTTGTCGGCCAGCGACCCAGCGGCATTCTCATTCTTGCTCACCGAATCGATGATGTCGTTAACATTCTTCAAAGCGTTCTCCGCCAGCACATCGAAAGCACCGTAGCGCGAGTGCTCCGCATCCAGCGGGTTTCTGGCCATCCAGCCGCCGCAGGCGAACTGGTAGAAATCGTCCTCAAGACGGGCCGTAGTGTCGAAATTGTCAAGGTCAATACCCGAGCTCAGCTGGGCCTTGTGCTGACAACCAGTAGCGATAACTGCCATAGTAGCAATGCTTAATAAGGTTTTTTTCATCTTTTTATTAAATATAAATTGTTTCCAAAACAAAATGCAAATATACACAAAAAATAAAAATTCCAAACCACAAATTCGGAAATCCCCAACTTTCACCCATCCATCCCCCAAAAATTCACCAAAATTCACCAAAATCCACCTGCCATTCACCCACAATCCAACCCTCCCCCCTCCGTCCCCGCTCCGTCCCCGCTCCGACTGTTTAACGGTTTTTAGTCGCAAAACAGTCGGAGCGGGGTCGGAGGGGGGACGGAGGGGATACGGAGAGCTATCTAAGCGAATGCTTCATGACGTTCTGGTATCCGTTGAAGCTCTTCGACGTGCCGTCGGTGAAGTAGAACGTGATGCTGTTGATACGCATGTATTTGATGCGCGACCGGTCGTCCCAGAAGAGCTCGTCGAAGGTGTACTGCGCCGGGTGGTCGGGCTGTATGGGACCCATGCAGCGCATCGTGCGCACTGTGCGGTGGAACTTATCCTCCTGCACGCGCCCTCGGTCGTTGTAGGGCGCCACGTTGAACTCGAGCATCGAGATGGTCTTGTCGAAGCAGTTATAGAGGTTTATCTCGAGGCCGAACATATACTGCGACCGCGCGTTCTTGATGTTGAGGAAGAAAATCTGGTCGCGTTTCATGCGCTGCTTGGTACGCTCGAGGTTCTGCCGCTGCTGCTCGTCGGCGAAAGCTATGGAGTCGGCCAGCAGGACAGCCTCCATGGAGTCGGCGAAGGAGGAGAGCGCAGAGTGCAGAGTGTCAGCCTCGTGCGCGACTGTTTCCATCTTCCATCTACCTTCCTCCATTTGACGGCGATAGTCCTCATTGGTGAGGAAAGCGCCCCATTTGGCAAGCTGCTCGAGGGCCGGCAGCGTCAGCGTCTGCGGGTCGCCGTCGCCTAGAGCCACGTTATACACCACAGGCCACACGTCCGACTCCTGAAACGAGTAGCCGTACCACGCAATACGTTGATAAGTGGAAAGTTGAGAGTTGAGAGTTGAGAGCTCTGAGGTATCGGGAGTGAGGTAGATATTGCAAAGGGTGGTGTCGACATAGGTCCAGCGCAGGAGTTGCATGAAGCGGTTGTTCCAATAGGAGGAGTCGTTGTCGGTTTGAGCCGATAAAGTGAAAGGTGAAATAAAAAGTAATAACAGTAAGGAAGCGTGAGAACTAATGTCCTTTTGCCTCTTATATCGTATATCGTTGTGTTGCTTTGTCATTTTCACTTTTCATTTTTCACTTTTCACTTTTAATGGGCATCGAGCCAGTTGTCGGCGATGCCGACGGAGACCTCGACAGGGAGTCCCTTGAGCGGCAACGCGTCGCGCATGTGGCGCGTGACGAGCTCCTTGAGCTGCTCCTCCTCCGGCCGGTAGAGGTCGAAGACAAGTTCGTCGTGAACCTGCAGCAGCAGCCGCGAGCGGAGCCCCAGCCGCCGTATCTCGTCATGTATGCGCACCATAGCAATCTTTATCATGTCGGCCGACGTCCCCTGGATGGGCATATTGACGGCGTTGCGCTCGGCGAAAGTGCGGGCGGCATTGTTGCGCGAGTTGATGTCGGGCAGATAGCGCCGCCTCCCGAGGAGCGTGCGGGCGTAGCCGTGTGCGCGGGCGAACTGCTTGCACTGCTCTATATACTCGGCTAGCACCGTATGCGAGGCGAAGTAGCTGTCGATGAGGGCCGCAGCCTCCTTGCGCGGTATGCCGAGCTGCTGACTGAGGCCGAAAGCCGAGATACCGTAGACGATGCCGAAGTTGACGGTCTTCGCCGCACGACGCTGGTCGGGAGTGACCTCCCCGATGGGGATGCCGTTGATGCGGGCGGCAGTGGCGGCGTGGATGTCGTTGCCCTCGTTGAAAGCCTGCAGCAGGTTGGGATCCTGCGAGAGCGACGCAATGATGCGGAGCTCTATCTGCGAATAGTCGGCAGCGAGGATCAGGTGGTCGCTGTCGGCAGGCACGAAGGCGCGCCGTATCTCACGACCAAGGTCCGTGCGGATAGGTATGTTCTGCAGGTTGGGATTGGACGACGAGAGGCGGCCGGTAGCCGTAACCGTCTGGTTGTAGACCGTATGCAGGCGGTGGTCGATAGGACTGATGAGCTTAGGCAGCGTCTCGAGGTAAGTGGAGATAAGCTTACTGAGACTGCGGTAGTTGAGGATGAGAGGTATCACGGGATGTGCCGATGCGAGCGCCGTCAGCGTCTCCTCGGCGGTGGAGTACTGCTTGGTGGCCGTCAGCGGCGGCTTGTCGGTAACGTGCAGCTCTTCATAGAGCAGCTGGCCGAGCTGACGCGGCGAGTTGATATTCAGCGGATGCCCGGCGAGCTCCGTAATCTGGCGCTCGATGTCGTCGCGCTGGGCTGAGAGCTGAGCGGCATAGTCGTTCAGCGCCTGCGTGTCGATGCGGATACCGGCCGACTCCATGTCGATGAGCACATCGACGAGCGGCAGCTCCACATCGGCGTAGAGCTGGTCGACACCAGCATCCCGCAGACGGGCCGAGAACTGCGGATAGAGCTGCCACAAAGCCGTAGGCTCTTTAGTCGAGCAGACACTCTCGAGATTGTGCGGCAGTTCGGGATCAAGCAGATAGTGGGCCAGCTGCACATCGAAGATGTTACCCCGAAGCGGTGCATCCAGCTCAGCGAGGAAATAGCGCAACCCCTTGAGGTCGAAGACGAGCTTCGTAGTAGTGTCGTCAGCCATGATGCTGCGCAACAGCGGCAGGTCGATGTCGGCCACCGGCGAAGTATAGAGAGTGTCGGCATCGGGCGAGATAGACACTTTCGGGCCGTCAATCACGATAGCGATATCCTTACCCACAACCTCCTGCAGCGACGTGATGACGGTAGCCTCCCCCACCGCCTCCTCCACTGTCGGCACCTCGTCAGCCAGCGAGAAGAGCGTGTTCTCGGTCTGCTTGACTGTCTGATTGTCCGGCTGCTTGATTGTGGGAGTGAAGGGAACAGAATAGGCGTTGGCAATGCGCTTGGGAAGCTGGCGGAACTCCAGCGTCTCGCATATCTCGGCAAGCTGCTGGAAGTCGGGCTTCTGCAGCAACAGCTCGTCGGGCTGCTTGTCGACGGGAGCGTCGAGCCGTATGGTGGCCAGCTTCTTGGAGAAGACAGCATCGTCGGCATGAGTGCGGATCTTCTCACGGATGCGGTCGTTGGGCACCTCGTCGATATGTGCTATGATGTTTTCGACGGAACCGAACTGGCGTATAAGCTTCTGGGCGGTCTTCTCTCCTACCCCTTGCACACCTGGTATATTGTCGGCGGTGTCGCCCCAGAGGCCGAGAAGGTCGATAATCTGGCAGGGGGTATCGACGCCGAAATGCTCACACACCTCGGCAACACCGAGGATGCTGTCGGGAGTTTTCCCGCGTCCGTGACGATAGATGGATATGTGGCTGGTGACGAGCTGCGCAAGGTCCTTGTCGGGAGTGACGATGATGATACGGTCGAAACCGGCCCCCTCGGCGGAGTGGGCCACAGTGCCTATCACGTCGTCGGCCTCGAAGCCCTCCGAAGTGAGCTGCGGAATCCGCAGAGCGTCGATAATACGACAGATCCACGGTAGGTTAGAAAGAATCTCCTCTGGCATCGGGTCGCGGTGCGCCTTGTACTCGGGATATATCTCGTGGCGGAACGTCGGCGCCGGCAAGTCGAAAGCGACAGCCATATGGGTGGGCTGCTGCGTACGTATCAAGTCCAGCAAGCCGTTGGCGAAGCCGAGAGCCGCCGAAGTGTTGAGACCCTTGGAGTTGAGGCGTGGAGTGCGGCTGAGGGCGTAATAGCCACGATAGACCGCCGCCATACCGTCGATTAAGAGGAGTTTCTTCATGCTATAAAGCTGTTAGCTATTTCAGTGGATTGGCGGTGAGCTCGTCGTATTCCTGACGATTGCGGTAGATGTTGCAAGCCAGATAGACGGCGGAGCGCATGGACTGTTCGGAAGCCTTATCCTTGCCTGCGATATCGTAGCCGGTACCGTGGGCGGGAGAAGTGCGCACATAAGGCAGACCAGCGGTATAGTTAACGCCCTCGGTGAACGACATCAGCTTGAAGGGTATCAGTCCCTGATCGTGATAGAGGGCCAGCACGCCGTCGAAGTTGTTGAACTGCGACGAGCCAAAGAAGCCGTCCGACGGGAAGGGGCCATAGGCCAGTATGCCGTTGGCCTGAGCCTGCTCTATCACAGGGTTGATAACCTTAGCGTCGAAGTCACCGATGACACCGTTGTCGCCAGCGTGCGGGTCGAGGGCCAGCACCGCTATCTTGGGACGCGTGATGCGGAAATCGCGACGGAGGCTATGGTCCAAAATGGTGAGCTTCTCCATCAGCAGCTGCGGAGTCAGCGCCATGGGCACATCCTTCAGCGCCAGATGGTTGGTAACAATACCTATACGTATGCGGTCGCAGACCATAAGCATCAGCGACGAGCTGCCGAACTGGTGCGAGAGGTACTCCGTGTGACCGGGGAAGTCGAAATCGGCGGCCTGTATGTTGCGCTTGTTTATGGGGGCTGTCACCAGAACATCCACCTTGCCGGCCTTGAGGTCGTCGCAAGCGCGGTTCAAGCTCTCACGGCTCAGCGCACCGGCCACCTCGGTACTCTTGCCGAGGTCTATCTTCACCTCGTCCTGTGTGAGGTTGATGACGTTGTAGCGACGGTCCTGTGCCTCGCTGGCATCCTTGATGGCCGTGAAGGTCATCTCCTGCGGAACCGATGTGAGGAGTTTCTTATGGTACGAGGCCACCTTTGTGCTGCCATACAGCACCGGAGTGCACACGTCAAACATGCGGCTATCACTGAAAGTCTTGATGATAACCTCGTAGCCAACACCATTGAGGTCGCCATGAGTGATGGCGACACGTATCTTTTTATCGTTGTTGTTTTCCATGGGGATTAGGGAAATTATGAGAGTTATGGGAATTACATCATATCTTGCATTTGGAGGAAGGCATAGAGCAGGCGGATACCATAGCCCGAACCACCGATGCGGTAGTAGTGTTGCGGTTTGCTGAAGTAAGCCACGCCAGCAATATCGAGATGGATGAAGGGAGTGCCGTGGGCGAAGTGGGCGAGGAACTTGCCCGCCGTGATGGTGCCTGCCTGCGGAGCGGTGGCGCTATTACGCAAGTCGGCCACCTGGCTCTTGATGAGCTCTTCATATTCCTCCCACATCGGGAACTCCACCAAGCGCTCGTACACCTGCTTACCGACCAGAGAGAGCAGCGTGAAGGGATTTGCGGCATTCTCCTGCATAGCGGCGATACCATAGGTCGAGATGGCGCGTACTGCGGCTCCGGTCAAGGTGGCCGCCGTTATGATGAGCGAGGGATTATAATTCTGGTGCGCATAGGCAATGGCGTCGGCCAGAATCAAGCGACCTTCGGCGTCGGTATTGATGACCTCCACAGTGCTACCGTCGTACATCGTCAGGATATCGTCGGGAGCATAAGCATTGTAACCCGGGCGGTTGTCCGTCATCGGCAACAAAGCCACCAGATGCACCGGCAACTCATTATCGGCAGCGGCAAAGAGCACACTCGCCATAGTGGCAGCTCCTGCCATATCACTCTTCATCTCCTCCATGTAGCGGTCAGGCTTGATGTTCAGGCCTCCCGTGTCGAACATGATACCCTTACCCACAAGGCAGATGGGGGATTGTTTGCTGGCTTTATTGCGTGATTGCTTGAGTCCGTTGTATTCAAGGACGACAAAGCGAGGCTCGTCAACGGAACCGCGGTTAACGGCCAACAGGCCACCCATGCGGAGACTCTCTATCTTCTTCTTGTCCATTACCGTACAGGTGACATTCTTGAGGTCAGCGGCTATGGATGCCAGCTCATCGGCGAAAGACTCTGCGTTGAGATCCTGTACCGGCAGGTTGACCCACTCGCGGCACCAGCGGATGCGGTTCCACAGGCGCTGGTCAGCCTCCAGCTCCTCACTCTTCAAGAAGAGCGAGTCAATAACGAGAGTCTCAAGATGCCAAGTGTCGGCCGTACGATAGCGGTCGAAAGAATAGTCGGCCAATGTGAGACCCTCGACGAAGGCCGCCACCTCTTCAGGCAGCACACCCTCACCAGTCAGCGCCGTCTCATTCGCCTCGTCGGCTTCGAGCCTACGGAGCAGCTCCATAGCGCGGCGGCGCAGCTTCTCTTGACAGACGGGAGCTTCGCGCTCACTGTCGAAAGAAAGCACATAGAGGTGATACGGCAGACGGTCGAAGACCAACAGCTGGTCCTTCTTCTCCTCACGACGAGCGGCGAGGAGTTCCAGCTCCTTCTTGCCCAGCGGAAGGTCGCGAGCAGCAGCCTCGTCACCATAGAGGAAAACGAGATTGCCGTTGTAATTCTTTGCGTTTATAGCATATAACTTGTATATCATAACATATAATATTTTATGCGTGAGAAATGATAAGAATAATCTTGTCGTGTTTTATCTGCTCGATGACAGCGTTGAAACGCTCACGTGCAGCGATATCAATCCAGGCTACAGGCTCGTCGAGCACCATAACCGGAGCATCGGTATAGAGCAGGCGAGCGAAAGCAAGCCGCTGCCACTGGCCCATACTTAGCTCTGCGCCACCGTCAAAGGTACGGCCGAGCATATTGTCGTATGCTGCAGGCAGACGCTCAATAAAAGTATCAGCACCAGCGAGGTGGGCGGAATTGCGGATTGCTTGATTGTTTGATTGTTTGATTGCTTGAGTAATATCAGCGGGCATGCTGAAGGCTATGTTTTCCTCGGCAGTGAGGCTGTAGCGGCCGAAATCCTGGAACATCACGCCAACCTTGCGGCGAAGCTCGTCGAGAGAGAAGCTGCGTATGTCGATGCCATTGATGAGGACCGTACCCTCCTGCGGGTCATACAGACGCAACAGCAGCTTGACCAGCGTGCTCTTACCATAACCGTTCTCCCCCTCGATACGCGTCACCTCCCCCACCTTGGCTGTCAAGTTATAGTGGTGCAACACATCGTGTTCCATGTCCTGGTAGCGGAAAGTGATGTCGCGGAACTCCACCACTTCTATCTTTTCGGGCATGGGGACTGGATTAGCGGGCGACACTATCTGCGGCTCGAAGTCGAGGAAGTCGAAGAGGTTACCCACGAAGAGGCGATTGTCGTAGAGGGCGGCGATAGAGGATACCAGCGAAGAGAGGTAACCTTGTCCGCGCCGGAAAGCCTCGAAGAGCATCACAAAAGTACCAACGCTGATTGCTGCAGCAAAAGCCTGCTGAATGAGCAACCAAACGATGGCAAACATGGCTACTGCCTCTATTATAGAGCTCAGCACATCGAGCGTGCCGAACCTTCGCGAGATGCGGAGCAGCTGACCGACAAGGCGGCTGCGGCTATCCACAAAACGTCTGCGGAAGTAGTCCGTAAGATTGTAAGCGCGCATCTCGGCGGCATAAGCACGCGAGGACAGCAACGAAGAGTAGTAGCCTGTGCGGCGATAGAGCTGGGTGTTGTCGCGCCGAAAGCGGTAGATGCGTCGCGCCTTGTAGAGTCTCACGGCGAAACCCGGAATAACGGCGAGCACCATAACGACAATGACCCACCACGATGCGGATGCCAACATTACAACGATTCCCGCTATAGAAAGCAGCGAGCCGAAAAGCGACATGAAGTTACCCAATATCACCAGTGGACGCGATGAGGCCTCCTGCTGGGCTCGGTGCAGCGAATCGTAGTATGCCGGGGTGTCATAGTACGCCATATCGAGGCGTGCAGCCTGACGCTGCATAATGTCAGCCATATAATCCACAAGACGCTGACCCAACACGTCATTGTTGACAGCGTTGAGGGCGGAGACGATGCGGTTAAGCAGGAATACCGTCACCATTGCGGCAAGCAGCATGAGTGGCTGTATAGCTACTGGGCTGACTGAGTGGGTGGCGGCTGCCGTTACAGCGTCCACCAAAAGCTTCAGTATATAGAGGTTAACCAATGGCAGCACGCTCTGGAGCACCACATAGAGCACCCTGAGGCGGAACGACCTGCGGTTGCATCGCCTGACGAGCATCAGTGCCTGCCATAGTTTCTTCATGATATCAATATCTTTTTTATCACCTCCCCGTGCAGCTCTGCATTAAGCTTCTGCCTGAGGCTCTCGCGCCGGAGGGTCATCTCGTGGCGCAGTGCGGCGGCCGCGAAGCGCAGACGCAGGGTGCCGTTGCGATAGGTAACAGTTGGGGTAAGCTTATAGATGAGGTCGCCGGCAAGGAGACGGTAAGCGCGCTGCACCTCCATCTCAGTGGCGAACTCGGCCTTGTCGAGCTGAGCGAAAAGCCGCTCGATGTAATAGTCCAGCGGACGGTCAGGCTGCATCGGTCACCTCCCCTTTCTCTACGTTAAAGAGTTTATGTTCCAGCGTTGGCAACTCGTCGAAGATGGCCTGCACACGGCCTGGCTGAGTGTCGGTGAGAAGCACCTGACCGAAGCGCTCACTGCCAACAAGGGCTATGAGCTGCTTGACACGCAGCATGTCGAGCTTGTCGAAGATGTCGTCAAGCAACAGTATGGGTTTCTGGCCACAGCGGTTCTCCATATACTGGAACTGGGCTAGCTTGAGGGCAAGGGCGAAGCTCTTCTGCTGACCTTGTGAACCAAAGCGTTTGACACTCATCTCGTCGGCAAGGGTGAGCAGAAGGTCATCTTTGTGAGGCCCAACGGTAGTATACTGTGCGTATTTGTCGGCCTGACGGGCGGCGGAGAGCTGCTCTGCGAGTGGACGCTCGTCGCTGCTATAAGCTATGGTGCCAGGCTCGTCGCTGCCGGCAATCCAGTGATAGTACTCCTCAAAAAGCGGGCGGAAGTCGTTGATGAAACGGCGGCGAGCAGCGTAGATGCTCTCGCCGTGAAGGATAAGCTGTGCATCATAGACAGCCACAAGACCTTCATCCCACATCCTGTCGTCCCACATCTGCTTGAGGAGCTTGTTACGCATCTCGAGGGCTTTGTTGTATTGGAGCAGATGCTGCAGGTAGTCAGCGTCGGTCTGTGAAATGACCGCGTCAATGAAGCGGCGGCGCAACTCGCTGCCACCGGTGATAATCTGCTGGTCGGCAGGCGACACCATGACGAGAGGCAACTTGCCGATATGCTCCGCAAGGGTCTTGTAGGGCTTCTTGTTCCAGCGCATCTCCTTACCTTTACCGCGACGGACCACACAGGAAGCGACATCGTCGCCATAGTGTCCGTGAATGGCGAAGAACTCCTCACCGAGGCGTATGTTCTGCAGGTCGACGGGATTGAAGTAACTCTTGCAGAAAGAGAGGTAGTATACGGCGTCGAGCAGGTTGGTCTTACCGGCACCGTTGTTGCCGACGAAGCAGTTGACATTGCCGCAGAGGGCGATGTCGGCCTCAGGGTAGTTCTTGAAGTTGGTGAGTATGAGTCTGTCGAGGGTCATTGAGTCAGTGTATCTTTGCGGTCTTTAAGTGGTAATGTATTGGAGTTTATCCATCACTTGCTCCATGAGCCAGCGCGGTGTGGATGTGGCGCCACTGATGCCCACGCGCTGCACACCGGCGAGCCACTGGGGCTGCACCTCGTCAGCATTGGCGATGAGATAGGTACGGGGCTGTACGGAGCGGCAGTATTCATAAAGATAGTGTCCGTTGCTGCTGTTGGCACCGGCCACGAAGAGTAGCACATCGACAGAGCTGGCGAAGTCCTCGAGGGCTTTGGTTCGCCCTGCAACACTGTTGCAGATGGTGTCGTAGGCTATGAAGTCGCTACAGCGGGCTTCAATGTTGGCAATAAGACGCCGGTAGTCCTCACGGCTTTTGGTGGTCTGGGAATAGAGACGTATGGGGCGGGAGAAGTCGATGGAGTCTATCTGGTCGGGGTCACTGACAATGATGGCGGTGCCGTCGGTCTGGCCGTTGAGGCCAATAACCTCGGCGTGCCCCTGTTTACCGAAGATGACGACCTGTCCACCACACTGCTTCATCTCCTCATAGCCACGCTTTATGCGGCTTTGCAGGGCGAGCACAATGGGACAGGTGGCGTCGACAAGACGTATATCCTTCTCTTTGGCCGTGCGGTAAGTCGACGGCGGCTCACCGTGAGCACGTATCAGTACCTTGCTACCGGCAGGCAGAGAGAGCAGGTCGGCGTGGTCTATCACACGCAGGCCGCTCTGTGAGAGACGCTCCACTTCGGCGCTGTTGTGGACGATATCACCCAGACAGTAGAGACTGCCGTCGCGGTGCAGTTCCTCTTCCGCAGTGCCGATAGCCTTCACGACGCCGAAGCAATAGCCAGCCTTATCGTCAATCCTTATCTCCATAACCCAACAACCAACTCCTAACTCATCGACTGGTTTTCCTGACGTGCAAGGTCGAGCACCTCCTCGTATTCCTCGGGAGTGAGGTCGCCACCGAAATAATAGACCGGGTCTACATGCTTGCCATTGACCATAACCTCGTAGTGAAGATGCGAGCCGGAGCTCATACCTGAGGAGCCGACAGTACCTATCTGTTCACCGCGCTTCACCTTCTGACCGACGCGGACGTTGACACCCTGCATGTGGGCATAAAGGGTGGTGAATCCGAAGCCATGATCGACGACGGCCACCACGCCATAGCCTGCGTAGCCTTCCGGGTTGCGGCCAGCAACACGCACAACGCCGTCACCGGTGGCATAGATAGGTGTACCGGGGCGCGCCGTAAGGTCGATACCGGCATGCAGACGGCGATACTTGAGGATGGGGTGATAGCGCATACCGTAGCCGCTGATAACCTTGCAGCGGTTCTTGGCGACAGGCATGATGGCAGGCATCGAGGCCATACGCTCGTTCTTGGTGCGAGCCATAGCATAGAGCTCGTCGAGCGACTTGGACTCCACATAGAGGCGCTTGGTGAGGTCGTCGACCTTCATGGTGGTCTGCTTCAGCAGCTGGCCGTTGTCCATACGGTCGAACTCCTCATAGCGCTCCACACCGCCGATACCGCTGCGACGCGTAGCCTCACTGACGGGTTCTGTCTCGAAGATAGTGCGGTATAGCACATTGTCGCGCTCCTCAAGGTCGGCGAGGACGGTCTCTGCACGCTCCACACGGTCGCCGAGGACACGCAGTTGACGCTTATACTGAGCCACCTCACGCTTGAGGGCACGCTCTTTGGGGGCCTCCATGAACTGGAGTCCCACAATGACAGCCACCACACCGATAACCACACCGAGGAGCACGTTGAAGCTGATACGCTTCACGCGGTCGCGGAGCGACACGAAGACCTTTTCGTAGCGCAGCGTGTGTGGATTGAACCGGTATGTATGTCTCTGTCTTTTCAAGTTCTATGTGTATAAGTCCGTCTTACAATGTTGACTGCAGTTCCTCGTAGGCTCCCACGAAGTACATGATGGGGCGCACGTGGTTGAAGTACCACGTGAGGTTAAACTCGGGTATACGCACCATGCTGGCAGCATCGCCGAGTCGGCTGCTGATGACCTCGACAGTCTCCTGGATGGCCAACTCCTGACAGGCAATAGTAAGGCCCTTCAGGGGTACCAGGTCGAAGTCGACAGAATTGTAAGCCACAATCATGTGAGTGGGCAGCAGATAGTAAGTGACGCCCTTGGAGTCGCGCAACATCGGCAGGAAGGTGTCGTCGGTGCAGATGAAGTCGAAGATTCCCATATCGAAGAATACCTGCTGGTAGACCTCGCGAGTATCCTCGTTGGAGTGCCACACGCGACGGCAGTCTGCCACCTTGGAGAAAGCCTCACACATCTTCAGATAAGCCTCAAACTGCTCCGGGGTGCAGGTGTCCCTGAGGTTGAGCTGCACCGAGCGCATATCGTGTCCGAGTTGGTTTATCTTATTCTTATAGTGACTCATCACACTGACGAGGAACTTGTTGCTACGGTGCCCGATCTTGTCCTTGATGCCGCGGACTATACGCTCCACCTTCTCCTCGGTGGCACCTATGGTGAGGGCATTGACATAGCAGTCCAGGATTTGGCGCTTCAGCGGATCTTTGGCCTTCGCCAATGCCGCCTTTGCGCGGTCAAGCTCCTTCTTGTAACTGGGCTCCAAGCCGAGCAGCAGACGCCAGTAGCTGGGCTTCTGCTTGGCCAGCAGCTTACGCACAAACATGTGGTAACTGTGGCTCTCGCTCTCGCGTTCTATGAAGCCTGTGCCGGGTACACCGGTACAGACATAGCGGCGACCATTGTGCCCGACGGTGCCTGAGTTGCGCACACCGAAGTCGGTGTAGAAGAAATGCTCCGAACGCTTGATGTACAAGCCCTCGGTCACCTTCACTCTTTTGTATGGAAATACTGACATAACAGTTCAATTATCCGTGTATTGCTTCGCCATGGGCGGCTTCGAGGGCCTCCATGACGGCCTCGCTCATCGTGGGGTGCGGATGGATAGCCTGAGCCACCTGGCGGGCGGTGAGGCCTTGTTCGCGGGCGGCCACGAGTTCGGCAATCATCTCCGTCACATTGTCACCACACATGTGGCAACCGAGGATGAGGTCGGTCTTGGCGTCGACGACGACCTTCACGAAGCCGTCGGTGTTGCCTGCGGCGGTAGCCTTGCCGCTGGCCTTGAAGAAGAACTTGCCAATCTTCACCTCGTAACCAGCGTCGACGGCCTTCTTCTCGGTCAGGCCCACGCTGGCCACCTCGGGGGTGGTGTAGGTGCAGCCGGGCACATTGCTGTAGTTGACCTTCACGGCTTCGCCCTTGACGATATGCTCCACGCAGCAGATGGCTTCCTTCGAGGCCACATGGGCGAGAGCGGGACCATGCACCACGTCGCCAATGGCGTAGTAGCCCGGCACATTGGTGCAATAGTAGTCGTCCACCTCAATCTTGCCGCGTTCGTATTTGATACCGGTCTCGTCAAGGCCGAGGTTCTCCAGGTTGGTAACCACGCCAACGGCGGAGAGCACCACGTCGACGTCGATGACGGTCTCGGTGTTCTTCTTGAGGTCCTTGACGGTCACATG
>ONUE01000054.1 GCA_900320975.1 uncultured Bacteroidales bacterium
TCGTCGATATAGTTGCTGGGGTTGTCGTCGAAGAGCTCCACGTCGTTGATGAGGCCGCAGCGTATGTGGCAACCCTCAATGAGGTCGTGGCTAAGTATCAGGTTCTCAGGGAAGGTCCCCTTGAGCACCTTCTGGAATATGCGCAGGTCGTAGATGCCCTTGCCGCAGAAAGTGCCCTCGTTGAAGATGTCCTGGTAGAGCTCGAAGCTGGCGGTAGTGTAGACATCCAGTCCGCCCAATCCGGCAAAGAGCTGCGCGTAGCGACTCTTGTCGGTGACCTCGACGTCGACATTGACGCGCGGCTGCATGATGCCGTAGCCGCTATCCACCCTCCTGCCGTCCGCACTCAGCCTGGCACGGTTCAGCGGGTGCGCCATCGCGCCGATGAGCTTCTGCGCCGAGTAGAGCACCAGCTCGGTGTCGGTATCCAGCGTGATGATGAACTGTATGGGTGAGTTGGCAGCGCTTGCCTCTGTGCTATCCACTACACACTGTCCACTACACACTTCATTCATCCAATCGCTGATAGTTTCACAGCGGAAGCGCTTGGCTTTCTCCTCGTCGGTGGTCTGGCCGAGCACCAGGTCGTTGAAGTGCAGTATAGCGCCACGCTTGCGCTCGTGGCCGAGCCAAGTCTGCTCCCCATCGCTCCACGCACGGCGGCGGTAGACGAAATTGAAGATGGGGGCACCGTATTTCTCGTTCAGCTCCTTGACCTTGGCGAGACTGGCGCGTCGGCCTCCTTGTAGGCGGCTGCATCTCCGATAAGGGTGTAGTATAGATTCTGGCGGCGACTCTCGAGACGCTGTCCCTCCGAAGCTCGGTTTATATTGCTCAGGTAGTACACCTCCAGCTGCTCCAGCAGCTCGACGGTCTTCTCCTTGTTCTTGAGGATGGTGGGCATGATGACCATCGTGGCGTACTCGTCGGGGATCAGGCCGTCCTTGAACTTGAGTTTAAAGGTTCCCCTGGGCTTGTGCAACTTTCCCAGCAGCCAGTTGAAGAGGTCTATCACCACCTGGCTCATGGGCACCCACAGCAGCACCGTAAGCACCGCCGTGGCCCATGTGAAGCCGCCGCCGTAGGTGGCCGCCGTAGCGAACAGCAGCGCCAGCAGCATGCTTGCCAGCACCACAATCCACACATAGCTGCGGGCTCGGGCGCCCCACGCCTTAGGCGGAAACAGCTGCCATCCCACATGCTCGCCCTTCGCGTCGGCCTTCTTCACCAACGCCTTCACCAACTCATACTCCGACAAGGGCTTCCCATTCTCCGCCCGGTAGTCCTCCTTGGTCTTGTCCTGCATCTGGTCGTACATGCCGGCCTTCTCGCTCTTCAGCGCCTTCTCCGAGAAACTCACGGCATCGAGTAGCTCGGCCACCGGCAGCTTGGTCATCTTCTTCAGCGAGTTGAAGATGTTCATCATCTGCAGGTTCTGCCGCGCCGCCTCGTCGAGGTATGCCTTGTCCGCCAGGCTCTTGTCCGTCGGCGTATAGTGGTAGGCCTTCGATGCCTCCAGCTGACGGCAGAGCTCGGCGAGCTCGCTGATAAGTATCGTCTTCACCAGAGGCAGCAGCGCGCACACCTCCGGGTAGTTCATGTAGTCTTTCTGGCTCACCTGAACCTGGCTCAGGTAGCGGAAGAACAGGGCCTTGTCTATCTGGTGATGGCTCTTGCGCAGGTAACCCTCCAGCAGATTCCACATCACCTCCACACGCCCACGCTCCACTCTCCAACGGCCACGCTCCACACCCTTGAGCTCCACCTTCAGCACCTTCTCCTGCTCGCTGATCATGTAGTAGTTGTCGAGCACCCACTCGTTGGTGCTGCCCACAAGCCGCTCGCTCTTCGTCTCCTCAACCAGCAGCATATAGTAGCGCGTGATGTCTTTTACGCTCTTCCTGAAAATATTATAAACGCTCTTCATAGTCTTTCATTTATTTGGTAGTTAGGTAGTAAAGAAACAAGATGCAAAAATACAAATTATTTCCCACATAAACAAATTTTATTTTTCTCCCCACCCTCCCCTCTCCCTCCCTCCTCCGCCCCCTCTCCGTCTGTTCTACGGTTGTTTAACGGTTGTTTAACGGTTTAGAACCGTTAAACAACCGTTAAACAACCGTAGAACAGACGGACCGGGTACGGTGAGGGGGCGGTTTGGGGGCGGTGGTTTGAAAAAAAGGTGTATCTTTGCATTTCAAAGACTAACTAAAAACATTTGAAGACTAACTAAAAACAAGAGATTATGGGCAAGACAACAGACCGTTCCAGTCAGATTATACGTACGAGCGTGATAGGCATAGCGGCGAATGTGCTGCTGGCGGCGTTCAAGGCTACGGTGGGACTGCTGGCCAGCTCGGTGGCCATAGTGATGGACGCGGTGAACAACCTGAGCGACGCGCTGTCGAGCGTGATTACCATCGTGGGCACGAAGCTGGCGGGCCGTCCGGCGGACCGCAAGCATCCCTTCGGGTTCGGCCGGATAGAGTATTTCAGCGCCATCGCGATAGCGGTGATAGTGCTGACGGCGGGCATCACGTCGCTTATCGAGTCGGTGAAGAAGATAATAGCGCCTACGGAGCCCGAGTACACGACGGTGACGCTGGTGGTGATTATCGTGGCTATAGTGGTGAAGCTGTTGCTGGGGCGCTACGTGAAGAAGCAGGGCCAGCGGCTGAAGAGCGACGCGCTGGTGGCGTCGGGAAGCGATGCGCTGTTCGACGCGGTGATTACGCTGGCGACGCTCGTCTCGGCCGGCATCATGCTGCTGTGGAACGTCTCCATCGACGGCATACTGGGCGCGTTGATTTCGGTGGTTATCATAAAGGCGGGTGTGGAGATGCTGGCGTCGCCGGTGAATGAGTTGCTGGGATCGCGTGTGTCGGAGGAGCTGGTGCACAAGATAAAGGAGGAAGTGATGGGGTTCGAGGGGGTGCACGGTGTGTATGACATCATACTGCACAGCTACGGGCACGAGGTGATGATAGGGTCGCTGCACATCAGCGTGGACGACACGATGGACGCCTACCGCATACACGGTCTGACGCGGCGGATATCGGGACGGATGTACGAGGAGCACGGGATCATCATGACCGTTGGCGTCTATGCCGTTGCCACGGGCGAGGGGCGCCGGAGCGAGCTGCAGAGCATCATCATGCATACGCTGGGGCAGCACAAGGAGATAGTGCAGCTGCACGGCTTCTACTGGTTCGAGAAGGAGAACATGGTCTCGATAGACGTGGTCCCCGACCTGAGCGTGCACGACGAGGCAGCCTTCTGCCGCAGGCTCATCGAGGAGCTGCAGCCTCTGATGCCAGACGTACAGCTGAGCATCGTGATTGACCACAACTACAGTGAATAATCAAAAAAAGCAGAAAATATGTAAGGATTTTGGGGATTGGTTGTCCAATGAGGTAGAAAATCCCAAAATACGGACAGATGAAAAACGAGAAAGAGAGACAATTCGAAGAGCTGGTGAGGCAGTACAAACGGACGATATACTCCGTGTGTTATATGTTCTCGCGCGACAACGAGGAGGTCAACGACCTGTTTCAAGAGATTCTTGTCAGGCTGTGGCTGGGCTTCGACCAGTTCGAGAATCGCAGCAGCGTGAACACGTGGGTGTTCCGCATCGCGCTCAACACGGCCATCAACGGCAGCAAGAAGGCCAGACGGCGTCCGCAGACGGTACCGCTGAGCGGCGAGATGGACCTCTACAACGAGGAGGACGCATCGCTGGAGCAGGTACGCCAACTGCACGCGATAATACAGCGGCTGGATGTGATGGACCGTGGGCTTGTGATGCTGTGGCTTGAGGGCATCGGCTACGACGAGATAGCGGCCATCATGGGCATCTCTGTGGCCAACGTGGGGGTGAGACTGCACCGTATCAAGGAGACATTGGTCAAAAACGCGAAATCCAACACCCATTAACCCTTATCATCATGGAAGAGAAAAAGAGAAACCAAGAGATGGAGCTGACGGAGCTGCAGATGCAGTACAAGGGGCTCCAGGAGAAGTTCAAGGAGCAGGAAATCGTAGGCGGCGGCCTGATACACGAGATGCTGCACACGAAGCTGATGGACTTGAGGCGGCGCAATGTGGAGATTGTGCTCACCTACGGGCTGCTGGCGGCGGCTGTGTGCTGGAGCTGGCATTGCTTCGGGCTCAGTTGGGGCTTCATGGCCGTATCGATGCTGCTGTTCCTGTTTTTAGGCTTGTTTGAGTTGTTGAGCAGCAAGAAGGTGCGGAGCATCAACGCTGCGGATGCCGACATCAAGACGCTCACCCGCAGGATGAGAGACGCGCAGATACGCTTCTCGCTGGTCTGGAGCACAGGGGCTTTTGCGCTGTGCCTGTGGACGATGTGGTTCGTAATTGAGCTAGGCCCGAAACTTGAGACTGACAGCCTGAGAGATTCTTTCTTCATAGTGGCGGTGATAATTACGATAGCCATAATTCTGGCGATAACCAGCCTCAACCGGCTCGCCAAGATGGGCGACGAGCTGTCGGCGCTGACGGCGCGGCTGGACGACAGCGAGATGGCCGAGAGGGCGACCTACCGCGGGGGGAAGGCTTATTGGAGCGGCATCGTCATGGTTGCGCTGAGCCTTGTGGGCCTCATCTTCAAGCTGATGCACTGGCCTTTCGGCAGCCTTATCATGATGGTGGCGGTAGCTACTGGACTGGTATTCGTGCTGCAGACGGGGAAGCACCTGGAGCTCCTCGTCCCGGAAGAGCGCGGGGTAATCCGCATCGCCAAGATTGCAGGCATGCTGCTCGTCGTCAATGCCGCATTCATGCTGTTCCACTGGCCCTTCGGCAGCTTCATCGGGCTCCTCAGTCTGGCGCTCATCGCCGCAGCCATACTCGTACATTCACTGAAGAAGAGAAGACGCTGAAGTTGACAGGAGAGAAATAAAAGAGGAAGCAGGGTCACAAGGGCCCTGCTTCCCGGTTTTAGACGGGTTGGTTGTTCGCCCAAAGGCTACTTAACACTCAACTGATGGACGGTGACCATCTGCTTGTCGTCGGTCACCTTGACGAGGTAGACGCCAGTCTTCTGACCGGTGAGGTCGACATCGACATGATAGGTCCCGTCGGGGCATTTCTTCTGGTAGACCTCCTGGCCGACCACGCTGAGAACCTGAACGGTCACGATGGCGGCATCGGAGGATTCGACGCTGAAGAGGCCCGTAGTGGGGTTGGGGAACAGGCGGATGGTGTTCTCGACGGTGATCTCGTTAGCGAGACCTTCGTTGGACACCTCGTTGCGCTCGTCAGCCTCGGAGAGGTCAACAACCAGCTTGTTGGTCTTGGAATACATATTCACAAGGTAGTTGTTGCCGAACTTTCTAAAGGCGAGCAGATAAGCAGGCTTGTTGGCTTTGGCCTTGACGAAATAGTATCTTGTGATATTCGACGCCGAGTTGGTGATGGGCCAGTCGTCAATGAAGGCCACCGAAGGAGACCAGTTGGAATTCCAGGCGCTTTGGTTGTTGGCCAACTCGAGCAGCCTTGCATAGCTTGAGATAGAGCCGGAATAAGAACTCAAGCGAGTGGGGAGCACGAAGAGCTCATCCTTGACATCGTTGTCGACATTTCCGGCCACGAAAGCAGAGGGAGAAGTGGGCGAGAGCGGGCCAAAGTTGTTGGAACCATAGCAGCTCCAACCCCATTGCCAATCGCCATTATCGAAGTGGAATACAGTGTTCCAGCCACCGATACCCAGCAATTCATCCTTGCCGTCGCCATCATAATCGCCGACGACCATGTTGCTACGGTAGGGGGTGATAGCATGAGTCGAGCCGTAATCGGACCAAACCCAGGAGAAGCCACTACCGTTCCATCTGAACATGGCGGTCCAGCCGTTAGGGGCAGAGTAGCCAAAGAGCTCATCCCTGCCGTCGCCATTGAAGTCGCCAGCGTAGAACTTATTGTACGGAGTGATAGAGATGCTGGTATTGCCGTAATTCGACCAGAACCAATGCCAGTTTCCATCATGATACTTAAAGATGGTCACCCAACCGGCGTTGCAGCCCAGGAGCTCATCCACACCGTCGCCATCGAAGTCGCCGACGGTTAGATTGTTACGATACGGGAAGATGCCTGAACCAGCAGACTCATCGCCGTAGTTGCTCCAATGCCATTCCCAGTTGTTGTTGATATATTTCATCACAGTCATCCAGCTGTTCACGCCAGATATACAGAAGAGTTCCTCGGTGCCGTCGCCGTCAAAGTCGCCAACGAGGAAGGAGTCGCTGTCGTTGACTTTATGGCCGTTGATCTGACCACTGCCGAAGTTAGACCACTCGTCGTTCCAGCCGTTGTTATGATTAGGAACATTGGAGATGAACTCCAGCACTTTCACATCAAGAGGACCGAAATTAAGCTTCAGCTTCTTCGTATTAGCAGTGTAGTTGATGGTGTAGGTGTGGCCGACAGTGTTATTCTGGAGGTCGACAAGGCTGTTACGGTTGACTTTGTAGCGGTTGCTGGCCACATCGTAGGCGTTGTTGTCGAACAGTACCTTCACGCCGGTAGAGTTCTGGATCTGCTGGTTGGCAACATTGGTGAAGTTGAGCTCGATGTTTCTAAGAGTGACATTCAAGGGGTTGGTGATAATCATATAGGTCTTTTTGCCATTGCAGCGGATAGTGTAGCGCAGGCCGTAATGCTCGGAGCGGTGTTCCGCATCGTTCAACGAGGAGGGGATGTAGGTGGTAATGGCGGGCACTATGCCATTGGGGTCAGCCTGGTCTGTCTTTGTCGCCACAACAGTATTGGCATCAGTACTGACAATATTGTTATTCACCAGGTAGCGCAACTCCTTCGCAAGGTAGGACACATAGTTTCTATAGGTCTGAGGGAAGTTCTCGCGCTTGAACTTCAGCACATTGTTTGAGGCCGGTTGGTTCTCGCCCTCATTCCACGAATATCTAATATCCCAGAACCAGACACCCTTCACCTTGTGGATGATGGAGGTGTAAGCCTGGAACCACAGCCAGTTGGCGTTGGTGATCAAGGAATCGCTATGGAAATGTCTCCAATAATTGTAACGATGCCAGCCTTCACCCACAGTGCCCTCGATGTTCAGCACCTTATGAATCTGATGGGTATAGTTTCTGGCATAGTCGATAGATCTGAACGGACCGAGATAGTTGTTCGTATAAGCATTGTAGGAATTGCCGATCCACGAATTGCCGCCATTGACATTGAAGCGAGTGTAGGAGCCCTCGAAGAAGACCTCTTTGCTGTCGTTCTTGTTGATAAGGTGGATGTAGTCCTGAGGATTGAAGACACCTTCCCCATCGTTCAGATTGTCGTCAATCCGCCCACCGTGCCGGGCTTCCATGAGTATGGTTTTGGCATTCAAGCCTGCCGCCGAAGCAGCACCCTTGAAATAATCCACAGCCTCACGAACGTTTATCGGGGGAACCTCTGTGTTCTTGAAATAGTTGGGGTCTTGCCAACTATAATTATTCGCAGCCGGCCCGCAGGTGAAATCATACCAGTGGTAGTAGGAGGCCTCTTCACAAACATGGAATCCCCAGATGGTCTTCTTAAACTGAGGGTCAGAATACACATTGTCAAACAAATCCACATAGTTGGGTCGGAACATATGGGAATTGTAGGGCGACATATTGGGCTGGTACGAATAGCCGCAGTTGTCGTAGGTGTTATCGCCAAACGGATTGTTCTGGGTACACGCCACATCAGGTTTATAGTATCCCATAGCGCCGAGATGCACCTGCAACCCATGTCGGTTGAAGGCCTTCAAGGCAGCCCTCATCATATTCTCCGACGACCATTCATCCGGATAATAAGTCTGGATAATATTAAAGCCATCTTCCGCCATCACATTCAGCGTACTCGTATTCACCTCGTTTTGCCCAATCATAATGGTGGGTCTGACATACGGCACCCCAGTGTGGGCCGAATCCAAGAAAGAGCATCCAAACATGCCAATCTTGAACTCATTCTGTTTTACCGGTTGTTGGGCCTGAAGTCCAACCGAGGCGACGGTCAACGCCCCAACCAGAACCAAAAATCGTCTTGCTTTCTTCATAATTGTTTGTTTTTAGTTAATACTATGGAGCATCCTTTTTTGATAAAAAAAAAGAACATCTCTCATATAAATAATAACCACCCAATGGGTAAAAACAGGAATATCATAAAGAACAATTAACACTTTTTAACCACAGGGTGGCCTTTTCTGGCATCCATCTATCACTTTCGCGCAGTGTCAAAATCCAAAGAAACAAGATACCCCTTTCCCGGAATACAATAAAACATTTTGTCGCTCATTTGGAATATAATATGTATCTTTGCAACCGATATTTAATATAATGGATATGCCGGAGCTGACTAAAATACTTGCCATCTATCTCACCACTATCAATATGGCCACATTCTTCACGTTCGGCATTGACAAGCTGAAGGCGAAACACGACAGGTGGCGCATCCTAGAGGCGGCGCTGTTGCTGCTGGCTGCGCTGGGCGGCAGCATCGGCGCATGGCTGGGGATGAAAGTCTGGCGCCACAAGACGATGCACAAGAAGTTCAAATACGGCATACCGCTGATATTCATCCTTCAGGTGGCCATTGTCGCCGCCTTTGCTCTCTCATCGTGCAGCCGCCACAAGGGCAATGAACAAGAATCCCCTGAGGCTATTGCCGAGCGCATATGGAACCTCAGCCAGTTCCGCCCCGACGGCTTCACGATAGACATACGCACGATGGAGGCGCCCACCGAGGGTATCGCCGTCGCCTATGCCGCCACGCAGGGCTGCCATTCACGCGAGGGACTCGTGGCTGTGGTGAAGCATGCACTGGAGCACGACGGCTACGTCGGCGGCTGGTACGACAGCGAGAGCGGACTCTACTACTTCGACAGCACACGCCTCTTCCCCGAAGACCAACGCGACGAAGCCCTGCAGTTCGCCCGCGACAACGGCCAACTGGCCGTCTACGTCCTCTCCACCGGCGAAGAGATACGCCTCGACCAGCAGATACCGGCAGCCGCATAATGAAAGAAATGACACAATATAATATCAGGGAGATAAAGCCGCAGGAGATACCTCTGCTGGAGAATTTCCTGTACGAGGCCATCTTCATCCCCGCAGGGGTCACCCCTCCGCCCAAGTCCATCGTCAAGAACGAGGACCTGCAGGTGTATGTCCGTGATTTCGGGCGGCTGCCCGATGACAAATGCCTGGTGGTGGAAGCCGACGGGAAGGTCGTCGGGGCAGTATGGTGCCGTGTCATGGATGACTACGGCCATGTTGCCGACGGCATTCCGTCACTCGCCATCTCGTTGTACAAGGAGTACCGCAACAAGGGAATCGGCACGGAACTGCTCCGCCAGATGCTTCAGTTGCTGTGCCAGGCCGGATATCAGAAGGTCTCGCTCTCTGTTCAGAAAGCGAATTACGCTGCCAAGATGTACCTTAAAGCCGGTTTCACCGTAGTAAAAGAGACCGACGAAGAATATATTATGGTCTATTCCGCCAGCTGATTCACCGCATTTTTTGCGGTAAACACACATCATTTTCTCCGCATGACAAAATATTTTTTAGTGAATGCAATTAATTGTGTATCTTTGCACCGTGAAATGAAAACAAACAATATGATATAAACGCAGAAATAGAAAATAAAAGACATAATTGAGCTTGAAGTGCTTGTTCTCCTAAGCTAAAGACTGGTAATCTTACGAGGTGAGAATAAGAAACAACAAGTTCACGCATTGGCGTGAAATGTTCGTTCCTTATTGACCTCAAGGGTAATTACCAGTCACCCAGCTTAGAAATAAGGATTCACAAACGAAGGTTTTACGCCTTTATTTATGCCCTTAATCATCGGCTTCCGGCTCAATGGCTGGAAGCCGAAATTTGTTTAATCATTATAAAACTGAAGCCAACAGGATAAAACGGCCACAAAAAAAATGAAACAGATTGTTCACTATTTCCTCATTATTGCAGTTTCCCTTCTTGTTTGTTCATGTAAGTCTAAAGAAGAGCGAGCCGAAGAATTAATTCGTACAGAGTTGTCAAAATCATTGTACGATTTTGATAGTTATAAACCTGTCGAAACAAAAGTGAGTGTAGCCAAGTGCAATATGTTCAATGATACTGCTTGCTGGAGGTTAGGGAAAACCTTGGCATACGGGATGGAGCAGTTTCTTGAATATAAAGAGAAGATAGAAGATGCAAGAGAACACATGAGTATATGGGGAAGCCCAACATATTACTCTTCATCATATTCCGACAATCAATATTACAAATACAAGGCAGAAGCAGAGGATGCTGTAACACATGCAATGGCGGCATTGATGGTAAACAAGCAAATTGCTGACGAACTGAGGGATTCAGTAAATGCACTTGACACCGCACAAGTAATCGGATGGGAAGTTGTTCATGACTTCAGGTGCAAAACAAGAGGTGGAAGCCCAGAAATTGGACACTATAGATATGTAATTAGTAAAGATTTCAAGACCGTGTATATCTGTGAGGATATAGAAAGTTCAAGAGATAAGCATACACGCGAAGCATTGGAGACAATTCTGACCGATTATTGGGATGATGCTGATTCAGAATAGTCATGTGCATTCATTTGGTTTCTATCGGTTTTACAATCGCAATACAGAAGGCACAAAGAAGGCAGATAGAACCCACGAATAAATCACAAACAAAAAAGAGAGGCCTTGCGGTCTCTCTTTTTTGTTTGAATGTAGTCAATCTTACTTCACCTCCTCATAGTCCACGTCGGTGACGTTGTCGTTGGGGTTGCTGCCCTGCTGACCAGCACCTGCGTTGGGGTTACCGCCCATGTTGTTGGGGTCGAAGCCGGCGCCGGGGTTAGCACCGCCGGCTTGCTGCTGGGCTTTGTACATGTCCTCGCTGGCGGCCTGCCAGGCGGCGTTGATCTTGGCCATGGCGGCGTCGATCTGCTGGACGTTGCG
>ONUE01000053.1 GCA_900320975.1 uncultured Bacteroidales bacterium
GGCTTCCCCTGCAACCAGTTCAAGGAGCAGGACCCCGGCAGCGACGGCGAGATACAGGAGTTCTGCCGCGTGAACTATGGCGTCACCTTCCAGATTATGAAGAAGACCGACGTCAACGGCGACGACGAGCACCCTGTCTTCACCTGGCTCAAGGCACAGGCACCTACCGAAGAGTACAAGGGCATCAAGGCAAAAGCCGCCCATACGCTCCTCAAGACCATCAGCACTTCGGCCAAGAAAGAGAGTGACATCCTCTGGAACTTCACCAAGTTCCTCATCTCCCGCGACGGCAGCAAGGTGCTCCGCTTCGCCCCCACCACAGAACCCAAGGACTTCGAGAAGGATATCGAAGCAATGCTCTAACGATTAACCCCTGACGTATGTACGACCAACTGAAGCTTGAGAATCAACTCTGTTTCCGACTCTATTCCGCCTCGCGGCTCGTCACACAGGCCTACCGCCCGTTGCTCGAGCCGCTGGGCTTGACCTATCCGCAGTATCTTGTGCTGCTCGTGCTGTGGGAGCACAAAAAGCAGACGGTGGGCGAGATAGGGGAGAAGCTGCTGCTGGAGTCCAACACACTCACCCCCTTGCTGCAGCGCATGGAGCGCGAAGAGCTGATAGTTAGGACCAAGGGCGTGTCCGATACCCGCCAGACGGTAATAGAGCTGACACCCAAAGGCAAACATCTGGAGCGCAAAGCCAAGGACATCCCGACTTGCCTCACCGCCAACTGGATGTGCGACAACCTCACGATAGACAATCTGATAAGTTGCGCCGCCACCCTCGACAACATCATAGCCCTGCTTAAGAAATAGGGGCAATAATCACCAGCCGACAGAAGAGTAATATGGATTTGAGTGCTTACATGGCGGAGAGCATCCGCAACATCATGGCGAAAGCCTATATGAACGTGCTGAACAATCCGCGCGAAGCCCGTTTTGTGGCCCGTATGCAGCGCGTGATGGGCAAGGCCGAGCGTCGCCGCAAAGAGTGCCGCGAGAAAGAAGGCCTCGATGTGCCGCCGTTCCTCATCGCCAGCATCGCCACCACCTGCAACCTGCAGTGCAAGGGCTGCTATGCCCGCAATAACGGCATCGCTGGCGACACCCCCACCAAGGAGACCCTCACCCCCGACCAGTGGGACGCAGTTTTTCGCGAGGCCGCCGAGGTGGGCGTCAGCTTCTGTCTGCTTGCCGGTGGCGAACCCTTGACGCGGCGCGACCTGCTCGAGAAGGCCGCCGAGGTGGAGGACATCATCTTCCCGGTCTTCACCAACGGCACCCTCATCGGGGCGGTATACACCGACTTCTTCAAGCGCCACCTCAACCTTATCCCCGTCATCAGCCTCGAGGGCGAGTTGACGGCCACCGACAGTCGGCGCGGCACAGGCGTCTTCCAGCGCGCGCTGCTCTCCATGGAGATGCTCCACAAAGAGAAGCTTTTCTTCGGCACCAGTATCACCGTCACCACCGAAAACTATAGCGAAGTGACATCGGAAGCCTTCCTCAGTCACCTCGCCACACTTGGCTGCAGACTTGTCTTCTATGTGGAATATGTGCCTTTCGACGAGAGTACCGCCCATCTGGCCTTCACCGACGAGCATGTGGCCGAGATGGAGCGTATCGTCGAGGAGCGTCGTGAGCAGTTCAAGGAGATGATTTTTCTCAGTTTCCCCGGCGATGAGAAATCCCTCGACGGCTGCCTGGCTGCCGGACGCGGCTTCTTCCACATAGGTCCCGACGGCAGTGCCGAGCCTTGTCCGTTCTCGCCCTTCAGCGACCGTAATGTGGCGCAGACTGGTCTCCGTGATGCCCTCGCCTCACCTCTCTTCCGCAAGATTCGCGATGCGCGGGCCCTCGGATGGGAGCACACCGGTGGATGCACGCTCTATGAGCACCGCGACGAAGTGGAGGCAATGACAAAAGCTGCCAGCTTACCCTCGCGGTCTATTAGGTACAATGTTGGATATCCTCTAATGCGATATGTATCCGATAAGGCTCTGTCCGAGAAAAGCACCGTGTAGGTTACTCCGCGTTTGGTGAGGAATTTGCTCATCTCGTAACGGATACTTGTGCGTTGCACTTTGCAACGGGGAGCATGCCGACCAGCAGCATCGCTGCAAGTACGGCTTTGTGATTTACTTTCATCATAGTCTTACTTTAGATATGGTTATGCTTCGATGTTTATGCCGAGAGAGAACACTGTGGCGCTGTGGAAGAACGGTGAATTGTAGTCGCTGATGCTGTGCAGGATGAGCCCGGAGCTGGTTTTTATCTCAAAACCAATCTTGCAATAGGGCGTGTACCAGTCCACCCCCATGCTTCCTATGTAGCAGAGGTCTTGGGGGTTCAGCTGTCGGATATTATCATCGCCGCGGTCTTTGCGCAGTGAGGCGAAGTCGAAGCAGTAGGCGAATCCGGCGGCAATGTAGGGTTGCCAGTTGCTTGTTCGGAAAGGCTCCTGCTTGCTTATGCGAAAGGGGTAGATCTTGATGTCGACAGGCACTTCAGCAAGGACACTCTCCACCTTGTAGCTATTTGACGTTGCAATGGAGGCGGCGTCATTATCGGGCTCCCACCGAGTGTTGAAGATTGAGACACCCGGCATGGTGCGCAGACTGAAACAATTACTCAGCTGATACTCACCAATCGCGGCTATACGGAACCCCGGTGCATAGAACGAGTTGTCGTTTAGCGAGGTGCTCGTTGTGTAATAGATGTCGACGTCGTTCGCGATGAAGCTCGCATGTACACCGTAGAGCATCTTGCTGTTGTCCCAAACTCTGCCCTTGCTGTTTTGTGCGTTGGCAGGCACGGCAAAAGCCGACAGTGGGAGAACAAAGAGCATGGCAATAGCCTTCAGGCTAACAAGAGACTTCTTGTTTAAAAACAATACTTTCATAACGGTTTTTATTAAGTTAATATTGTTAAGCAAGTATTGTTTTCTTCTATAGGCTTTGGGATTTTGTGTTCTGCGTATGATAACGCAGCTTTTGGTGTTTTATTGTGTGGTCAATTAAATAATTTGCCGTTTAGCAATCGTACTTCTCGAGTGCCTGGCGGAGCTTCACGGGGCCTATATCGTGGTGTATCTGTCCGCCGATGGCGTAGCTGATGGCGCCGGTCTCCTCGCTGACTATCACGGCCAGCACGTCGAGCTGCTCGGTGACGCCGATGGCGCTGCGGTGGCGCAGGCCCAGATTGGGGTCTATGTCGAGCCTCGAGGTGACGGGCAGTATGCAGCGTGCCGCCAGCAGCTGGTTGCCGTGGGCTATTACGGCGCCGTCGTGCAGCGGCGAGTTCTTGAAGAATAGGGCCTCCACCAAGGCGCTGGATGCCAGCGCGTCGATGCGCTCGCCGGTGTCTATCAGCTCGTCCACAGAGTTCTGGCGTTTGAAGACTATCAGGGCGCCGGTCTTGCTCTGCGACATGTGCATGCAGGCGTTCACGTAGGGCTCATAGCTCACCGCGTTCTTGCTCTGCATGTTGCGGCGCCAGAACTGCAGTCGTTTCCACAGGCTCTCGTTGAGCTGCGTCTTGGTGCCGAGGAAGAGCAGGAACTTGCGTATCTCGGGCTGGAAGATGACCACGAGGGCTATCAGACCCACGCTGGCCACGCCGCCGAGCAGGGCCCCGAGGAGCCTCATCCCCAGCACGTCGGCCACGCGCCAGCCGAGGAGCAGTATGACGAGTGCCCAGAAGATGAGCATCACGTTGGTACCGCGCACCATGCGGTAGAGGTAGAAGACCAGTCCGGCAACAATCACAATATCGAAGATGTCGATGATGCGCAGCGTGGGCAGGCCGAGGATTGCGTCTAATATCATTGTTTGATGTTTAGTGTTTAAGGTTCAATGTTAACGTTAATTGCGGTACAGCAGTTTAACGGTCTCCACTGCGGGCTTCACGTCGTGCACGCGCACCACCGCCGCGCCGCGGTCGAGGGCTATGGTGTCGAGGGCTATGGTGCCGTTCAGGGCTTCCGCCGGCGTGGTGCCCAGCGTGGTGTATATCATGCGCTTGCGGCTCAGACCTATGAGTACCGGCTCGCGGAAGAGCGACACAAACTCGTCGGTGCGGTCGAGGAGCTCGAAATTCTGCTCCATGGTCTTGGCGAAGCCGAGGCCCGGGTCAAGCCAGATATCCTTGACACCCAGGCGGTAGAGCCTGTCGAGGCGTGCTGAGAAGAACTTGGTCAGCTCGTCCACAGGGTCGGCCACATCCATCTGCTTGATTCCGGCGAGGTGCTCCTTGCCGCCATGCATCAGGATATAAGGCACTTGCAGCTCGGCGACGGTGTCGAACATAGCCTCGTCGAGCTCGCCTCCGGCGATGTCGTTGACGATGTCGGCCCCCGCCTCGATGGCTTTGCGTGCCGGCATGGCATAGCAGGTGTCCACCGAGATGAGAGTCTCGGGCAGGATGGTGCGCACCAGCTGCACGGCCTCCGCCAGACGGGCGGCTTCCACCTCGCGAGGCGGCAGGACGGCTCCCGGGCGGCTCGAGGCGGCGCCGATGTCGATGATGTCAGCGCCTTCGTCCACAATCTCTTGCGCACGCTTCAAGATGGCCTCATCGCTGCGGTAGCGACCACCGTCGTAGAATGAATCATCGGTGACGTTGAGGATACCCATCACCGCTGGACGGCGGAATTCCCACAGTCGTCCGCGTGCCACTATACTGAAAGGTTTGATTTTCTGCATCATTTGTTACTTATAACGCCACTGCCACGCGTTTATTGCGCCACTCGTTAAAAATTGTTATTTTCTCCGACCCCGCTCCGTCCCCGCTCCGACCCCGCTCCGACTGTTCGACGGTTTTTGGTCGGAGAAACCTCGGAGAGGGGGCGGAGGGGGTACGGAGGGGGTTGAGACAGTGGGAGAAAAATATTTTTATTATTTATATACAATAAATGATACGTTGTGTCGTTATTGAAAGGATATGACTAAAAATGTGACAGAAAAACCTGATACGCGGCGCGAAGTGGAGCGCGAGGCAGCGGTGTGCCGCGAGCTTTTTGAGAAGAAGACACGTGACTACGGCACCTCGTGGCGTGTGCTGCGCCTGCCGTCGCTGACGGACCAGATATTCATCAAGGCCAGCCGCATCCGCAGTGTGCAGGAGACCGGTGAGAACAAGGTGGGCGACGATGTGCGCGGCGAGTTCGTGGCTATGGTCAACTACGCCGTTATGGCCCTCGTGCAGCAGCAGTTGGAAGGCGGCAACGAGCCTATGGAACTGCCGTTGGATATGGCTATGGAGCTATACAACAAGAAGTTGAACGCGACTTTGGAGCTTATGCTGGCCAAGAATCACGACTATGGCGAGGCCTGGCGCCAGATGCGTGTGAGTTCTATGGTGGACTTGATACTCATGAAGTTGATGCGTATCAAGCAGATAGAAGACAATAACGGCAAGACCCTCGTCAGCGAGGGCGTCGAAGGCGGATATATGGACATCATCAACTATTCGCTGTTCTGTTTGGTTAGGTTAAATGATGGAAATGAATAAAGATATGAAAGATACGAAAAAGAACTACACGCTGAACCTTGTTTGCCGCTGGGCCGTGGGTCTGGTGTTCCTCTTCTCCTCGTTCGTCAAGGGAGTGGACCCGATGGGTACGGCATTCAAGATGCAGGAGTACATGACAGCCTGGAGCATCGGCAGCCTCACCTTCGAGTGGGCTCTGCCGCTGGCTGACTTCCTTAGCGTGGTGATGATCTGCGCCGAGTTCCTCGTGGGTGTGCTGTTGATTACCAACGCCTACCGCCGTCTGTCGGCCTGGATGCTGGCGCTGATGATGCTTTTCTTCACCATCACCACCCTCGTGGATGCCATCACCAATAAGGTGACCGACTGCGGATGCTTCGGCGACGCCGTGAAGCTCACCAACTGGCAGACCTTCTGGAAGAACGTGGTCATCGACGTGCCTACGGTGTGGATATTCCTCACGCGCAACCTGCGCTACAGACGCCGCTTCGAGCGCGACGGGCTGATATTTATCTTCGCCGCCGCCGCTATGGTGGTGTTCGAGATATACAACATCAAGCATGAGCCCGTCATCGACTTCCGCCCCTGGAAGATAGGCAACAAGATGATGGACCTGGAGAGCGAAGAAGGCATGAAGAGCTATGTCACATACCGCAGCAAGGTGACCGGCGAGAGCGACGAGTTCGAGTCGGCGCAGCTCATGGAGCGCCTGGCCGACAGCGCCTGGGCCGCCGAGTGGGAGTGGGAGAGCAGCCGTGTGGTGGACCCGCGCGAGATTGCCGCCCCGGGCTTCTCGATGCTCGACCTCGAGGGTGAGGACCGCGCTATGGAGCTCCTGCCCGCCGAGGATGGCATGATTGTTGTGACGGTGCACCATATCGACAAGGTGCGCGACAACGGTATCGAGGAGGTGAAGCGCGCTGTGGCGCTGGCCGAAGACAACGGCATACAGATAGTGATGCTCACTTCGGCGCTGCCCGAGGAGGTGCAGGCCTGGATGGCCGACAACGACATCAGCGGCCTGGACTACTTCTTCGCCGACGCCACCGCCATAGAGACCATGATGCGTGGCAACCCCGGCTTCATGTATGTGAAGAACGCCACCGTGATTGACAAGAAACGCAAGGCGGCGGATTTGAAAATGAATTTATAAAGAAACTGAAAGAATAAACTAAAAAGAACTATGTTACAGAGAATTCAGAGTTTTTGGCTGGTGCTGGCAGTGTGCTGCATGGCACTCTGTTTTATGGTGCCGATAACAAAGTACACGCTGGAAGTGCCGGTGATGGAGCAGACTGTGGAGGCGGAGCTTAACCTTATAGCCAAGGATGCCCCCAACATGCTGGAGCAGATGTTTGTCCCCGGTTCATCGGTGCAGTTCAGCCAGAAGATGAGCGGCTTCAAGACATGGCCGCTGATGGTGCTGGCCATCCTGGTGGGTGTGATTACCTTGGTGAGTATCTTCCTCTATAAGAAGCGCATCATGCAGATGCGTGTGGTGGCAGTGGCTTTCCTGCTCAACGTGGTGTATGTCTTCCTGCTCTTCTTCTGGGCGGTGGACGCTTACGCCAAAGTCGTGGGGCAGACCATGAATGCCTTTGACCCGCAGGTGACCTGGCTCGCAGGTGCCTACGCCCCCATAGTGTCGCTGGTGTTCCTCGCCCTCGCCCATCGTGGCATCAAGAAGGACGAGCTGAAGGTCCGCGCGGCGGATAGACTCAGGTAATTGATGAAATATGAGTTATGAGTCAAGGGTTGAAGGTTGAAGTTCATAGCATTGGCGAGTTGCCGGAAGTGGCACGGAAATTGCTGAGTGATTTCAGCGACGAGCGCTTCTTCGCCTTCTTCGGCAAGATGGGGGTGGGGAAGACCACACTGATAAAGGAGCTCTGTGACGCGCTGGGAGTGAAGGATAATGTGTGCAGCCCGACGTTTGCCATAGTGAACGAGTATAAGATTGAGCGCGACCAAAGTGGAGCGAACAGTTTTATGGGTGGCGAGCCGGTGTACCACTTTGACTTCTACCGCCTGAAGTCGGTGGCCGAAGCCTACGACATAGGCTATGAGGAGTACTTCTACAGCGGATGCTACTGCTTCACGGAGTGGACCGAGAAAGTCGAGGAGCTGCTGCCGGAGCGATATGTGAGGGTGGAGATAGAGGAGAAGGATGGAGTGAGAATATTGAATGCGAACATAATAGAACAATGACCAATAGAGAAAAGGAATCACTGGTGCTGGCCAAGCTGGCGGCACAGATAATGGATGAGAAGAAAGCCGAGGATGTGCGTGTGCTCGACCTGCGCAAGGTGCATGGCGCTCCGGCAGAGTATTTCGTGATAGCCACCGGTAACGTGCCGTCGCATGTCAGCGCGCTGAGCGACGCCGTACACGAGATGGTGAAGAAAGCCACCGGTATGGGTCCCCACAAGGTGGAGGGCTACAACAATGCCGAGTGGATACTGATGGACTACTTCGACGTAGTGGTGCATATCTTCGTAAAGGATAAGCGAGCCTTCTTCCGCCTCGACGAGTTGTGGAGTGACGGTGAAGAGGTGGCAATTAGAAATTAAGAATTAGTAATTAGAAATTAGGAATTATGGCACAACAAGCCAATAATCAGCAGCCGTCGCAGCCGAACAACCATGGCAACAAGCCATTCCGACTGAAGCCGATGACGATAATATACATCGCTTTGCTGGTCATCATAGGATATCTACTGTTTGGTGGCGGCAACTCGACGATGAAGAAGCCCATCACATGGGAGAAGTTGCAGCCCATACTGGAGCGGCACGATTATGAGAGCATCACCGTGGTGAACCAAGATGTGGCGGAGGTGCGCATCAAAGCCGACGTGCTGAAGCGCGACACCATCACGTACGGCGACTTGATTACGCATACGCTCACCGGTCAGAAGGGTATGCCGGGCTACTACACCTACAATATCGGCAACTACGAGCATTTCGACAAAGAGCTGGCCATTGTGGAAGCTATCACCGGCGAGCATATCAGCTATCAGATAGAGAACCGTAGCAGCGCCTGGAAGGAGCTGATGGTTTTCTTTGGACCGCTGCTGATGCTGATCATCTTCTTCTGGATTATGAGCGCCATTACGCGCCGCCAGATGGGCGGTGACGGCAATGGCGGCGGCATAGGCGGTATCTTCGGCATGGGTCGCACCAACGTCAAGCAGTACGACGCCACCAAGCAGAACAACGTCACCTTCAAGGATGTGGCCGGTCTGGCCGGTGCCAAGGAAGAGGTGATGGAGGTGGTGGACTTCCTGAAGAACCCCAAGCACTACACCGATTTGGGCGGCAAGATACCCAAGGGTGTGCTGCTGGTAGGCCCTCCGGGTACCGGTAAGACGCTGCTGGCTAAGGCTGTGGCCGGTGAGGCCGGTGTGCCGTTCTTCAGCATGAGCGGCTCTGACTTTGTGGAGATGTTCGTCGGCGTGGGCGCTTCGCGTGTGCGCGGCCTCTTCGAGGAAGCCAAGAAGAAGAGCCCATGCATAGTGTTCATTGATGAGATTGACGCCGTCGGCCGAGCCCGTGGCCGTGCAGGCTTTGCCGGTAGCAACGACGAGCGCGAGAGCACGCTGAACCAGCTGCTCACCGAGATGGACGGCTTCTCGAGCACCACCAATGTCATCGTGCTTGCCGCTACTAACCGTGCCGACGTGCTCGACAAAGCATTGTTGCGTGCAGGCCGTTTCGACCGCCAGATATATGTGGAGCTGCCCGACCTCGAGGAGCGCAAAGCCATCTTCGCCGTGCACATGAAGAACCTGAAGCTCAATACTGACGAGAAGAGTGAGGGCTTCGTGGACAAGGAGTTCCTCGCCAAGCAGACGCCGGGCTTCAGCGGTGCCGACATAGCCAACGTGTGCAACGAGGCAGCCCTCGTCGCTGCGCGTAAGAACAAGAAACAGATAGATAAACAGGACTTCCTCGATGCCGTAGACCGTATCGTCGGCGGCTTGGAGAAGCGCACCAAGGTGCTCACCGACCAGGAGAAGCACACCATAGCCTATCACGAAAGCGGTCACGCCTCGGTGAGCTGGCTGCTGCGTTGGGCCAACCCGCTGGTGAAGGTGACCATAGTGCCGCGTGGCAAAGCCCTCGGCGCCGCATGGTACCTGCCGGAGGAGCGCCAGATTACCACCTATGAGCAGATGTTCGACGAGATGACCAGCCTCATGGCAGGCCGTGCCTCAGAGGAGATTGTCTATGGTAAGATAAGCACCGGAGCCCTCAACGACATTGAGCGTGCTACCAAGATGGCGCAGGCGCTGGTGACCTACTACGGCATGAGTCCTGAGGTGGGCAACATAAGCTTCTATGACAGTACAGGCCAGAGCGAGTATGCTTTTGCCAAGCCTTTCAGTGAGAAGACAGCGGAGACCATAGACCGCGAGGTGCGCCGTATGGTGGAGGAGGCTTATGCAAAGGCAAAGGAACTGCTGACCAGCCACCGTGAGCAGCTCGACGAGCTCGCCAAGCAACTCTATGAGAAAGAAGTGCTGTTCCGTGAGGACTTGGAGCGTATCTATGGTCCGCGGCCGTGGGAGACTCCGGAGGATACGGATAAACAGGAGACACCTGCACTTCCGGAGAGTGACAATAACCAAGAAAACAAATAGGCATGAAGAACTTTTGGGTACGCGCAGCAAGCGCAGTGGTATATGTGGCATTGTTCCTCGGGAGCATCTACAGTGGTCTTCTGACGGGCAACAAGACGCTCGGGGCGGTGATACTCACCGCTTTCCTGCTCTTTGTGGCCTGTGGCTGCACCTTTGAGTTCTTCCGAATAGTGAAGCAGCAGGGCGCTACCCCCTGCCAGCCGTTGGGCTACGCCTACACGGTGGTGGCACTGCTGACGCTGGCCGCTATTGCCTATGGCAGCCAT
>ONUE01000055.1 GCA_900320975.1 uncultured Bacteroidales bacterium
GCCCGTCCCCGTCATCGCCGCCGTCAACGGCTTCGCACTCGGCGGAGGCTGCGAGCTCGCTATGGCCTGCGACATACGCATCTGCTCCGACAACGCCAAATTCGGCCAGCCAGAAGTAGGCCTCGGTATCATCCCCGGCTTCAGCGGCACCGTCCGCCTCGCACGCCTGGTAGGCATGGGTATGGCCAAGCAGCTGATATACACCGGCAAGGCCATTCGCGCCGACGAGGCTCTGCGCATTGGCTTGGTGAATGCCGTGATGCCTCAAGCCGAACTGATGGACAAGGCCTTGGAGATTGCCACCCAGATTGCCGCACAGGCACCGCTGGCTGTGCGCGCCGCCAAAGAGTGCATTAACGCCGAGTACGACATGGAGGCCGGCGAGGCCATAGCCTACGAGAACCGCGCCTTCGGCCGCTGCTTCGCCACCGAAGACCAGAAAGGCGGCATGAAAGCCTTCCTCGAAAAAGGGAAATACCAATTTGCAGGAAAGTAGTTAAGTAGACTGTAGTTAAGTAGTTAAAGACAATAGCACCGGCAGATGCATTTGCATTAACTACTGCCCGAAGGGCGAGCGAAGCGATAACTACTTTACTCCTTTACTACCAAAATAGAATATCGTTTAACAATTAAATAATCATCATCATGAAAATCTGTGTTATTGGAACCGGCACAATGGCCAAAGGCATCGTCAAAGCCTTCGCCGCCAAAATGCCCGTCACTATGAAAAGCCGCACACAGGCCAGCCTCGACAAAGCTATGGCCTCCATCGCCAAAGGCTACGGCAAACTCGTTGAAAAAGGCAAGATGACCCAGGATCAGGTCGACGCCCTGCTCAAAAACATCACCACCACCACCGACTACGCCACCTTCGCCGACGCCGACCTCGTCATCGAGGCCGCCGTTGAAGAGATGCAGCTGAAGAAAGACGTCTTCACCGAGCTCGACGGCATCTGCAAACCCGAGACCATCTTCGCCTCCAACAGCAGCTCACTGAGCATCACCGAAATCGCCGCCTGCACCAAGCGCCCGGCACAGTTCATCGGCATGCACTTCTTCAACCCCGCCGACCGCATGGCCCTCGTCGAAGTAATCCGCGGCCAGCTCACCAGCGACGAAGTCACCAAATGCGTCATCGACCTCAGCACCGAAATCGGCAAGCAGCCCGTCGAAGTGAAAGAAGCACCCGGCTTCGTGGTCAACCGCATCCTCATCCCCATGATCAACGAAGCTGTCGGCATCCTCGCCGACGGTATCGCCAGCGCCGAAGACATCGACAAATGCATGATGCTCGGCGCCAACCACCCCATGGGCCCGCTGGCTCTGGCCGACCTCATCGGCAACGACGTCAACCTCGCCATCATGGAAGTGCTCTACAAGGAGTTCGGCGATCCCAAATATCGTCCCCACCCCCTGCTCCGCAAGATGGTCCGTGCCGGCCTGCTCGGCCGCAAGACCGGCGAAGGATTCTACAAGTATTGATAACGGCGGCACCACGTCAGCTGCTTGCGGGCGTAGTGCCAAGTGTTAAGCTTAATCATGGCAACGGCATCCTCAAGGGTGCCGTTGCCCTCTATTACCGGGAAAAGCTCTCGGTAACCCACAGTATTCAAAGTGTTGAGCTGACGATACGACACCAGCGAGCGCACCTCCTCTAAGAGCCCGTCGGCCATCATCTGGTCAACCCTGCGGTCAATGCGGTCTCGCAACACAGCAGGCTCCATCTGCAGCACACGCACCTCGATATCGAAAGAGCGCCTGACCGACTGCTGTTCAGCGAGAATAGCGCTATAGGGACGACCCGCCGTGAGACACACCTCAAGAGCCCGTTGCAGCCGAACAGGGTTTCTGAGGTCTACCCTACCGTAGTACTCCGGGTCAAGCAACCGCAGCTGCGAACGCTTCTCCTCTATAGGCATCTGCTGCAACCGGGAGCGCAGCTCGTCAGAAGGAGACGGAAGCACCGCAGGCTTGCTGCGTAGAGCATCGATATACAGGCCGCTACCGCCAACAGCAACGACGGTATCATGCGTCTCAAACAAATGCCCAATGACAGCCATTGCATCCTGCTCATAGTCGTATATATTGTACGGCTCCTTTACCGAACGGCAAGCAATGAAGTGATGCTTGGCGGCAGCCAGTTCCTCGTCGGTGGGGCGAGCCACACCGATGCGCATCTCACGATAGAACTGACGCGAATCGCAAGAGACAATCTCCGTATGCAATTCTGACGCCAACCGTACAGCATAAGCCGTCTTACCGACTGCCGTAGGACCGGCGACGATGATGAGCCGATGAGACCTTGAGTCCTTTAGCCCCGGAAAATTCATGCATTCAGAACCTTGTCGAACTCATCCCAGAACTCCGGGAACGACTTATCCACCACCTCGGGATGCTCAATCTGCAAATCGGGAAAGATCATACGCAGAGGGGCGAAAGCCATTGCTATACGATGGTCACCGTAAGTCTGCACCGGCTCCTTGGGCTTGAGAGTAGCAGGCAAAATCGTCATCTCCTCGCCATTGCCACTCACCTTGCCACCCATACGTTGCAACTCGGTGGTGATAGCCATCATGCGGTCACTCTCCTTAAGAGCTATATTACTGACACCTTTTAGAGTCGCCCTCACCCCAGCAGCAGCGGCAGCAACGGCGAAAGTAGGCACCAGATCGGGGCAGTCGAGACAGTTGAACTGGATAGTCTTTCCGTGTTCAAAGCCCCCCTGTAGTGTCACACTGCGCCCTGCAGCGCGATAAGGAGAGCGCACCTCAGTGCTATGTACGCCCAACAGGCGGAAGAATGCATCGACGGCGCTGTCTCCCTGACAAGAGTCGAGCTGTAGACCCAACAAACGAATGCGCAACTCGGGCTTAAGCATCGCCATCGTATAGAAATAAGATGCCGCCGACCAGTCACGCTCTATAGTGATTGCCGTAGGCTTGATTTTCGTTGACACCGGCTGCACATAGTAAGTGCGACCATTCGACGAACGCCGCACATCGATGCCAGCCTGACGCAGCACATCGGCTGTCATCTCGATATAAGGACGCGAAGTAGGCCGAGAAGTCATAGTGAGCGAGATGCCCTCCGGCATCACGGGGGCAATAAGCATCAGTGCACTCACGAACTGGCTGCTGAGCAGCGGGTCTACCTGAACGGTACGCTTGGTGGGGATACCTCCCTGAATGTGTACCGGCAGGAAACCCTCGTTCTCCGTGCACTCGACCCGCAAGCCCATCTGACGCAGAGAGTCGATGATGGGAGCCATAGGACGCTGACAGAGGCGGGCGTCGCCGGTGAGCACCCAATGGCCGGGGGTTATAGCCAGCAGCGGCATCAGGAAACGGGCCACCGAACCAGCGTTGTTGCAATAGAAAATATCCGAAGAGCCTTCGTCGAGCTGAGTGAGCAGCTGACGAAGCAGGCGTGTGTCGCCCGACGTGGAGAGCTTGCTGATGCGGAAACGGCTGCCGGTAAGATGATTTATCATCATCCAGCGGTTGCTCATGCTCTTGGATGCGGGCAGGTTAATGCGAATGTCGTTGGTATTCATTCGATATTATACTCTTTCAGTTTACGATAAAGGGTGCGCTCCGAGATATGCAAGTCGGCAGCGGCAAGTTTGCGGCTCCCCTGGTGCTTCTCCAGAGCACGCATTATGGCCACCTTCTCTCTGTCTTCCAGGGCCACCGACTCATCCTCGATAATCTCCGGCGTGAGGAACTCCTCTTCTGGTTGGGCAGCCTGATGGCCAAGAGGCAGCGTGGTTGGGTGACTGATGGGCAATGTGGCTGTGTGGCCCATTGGCTGCGTGGCCGACGGTCCCAGCGACTGGGCCACCAACTGCCGCAGGTCGTTGATTTCCTGTCGCATCTCGCTAATCATCTGACCCATACTGAGCGCCTTCAGGAGCAACTCGCGGTCAGTGATGGCGTTGGAGGCTGGCGCGCCGTTGTCGATGACTGCCGGCATCCTTTCTGTCGGCACATAGGAGAGGTAGTTCTGCAGTATGGCCGTCGTGATGGTACGCTCGGTCTCCACAACGGCTATCTGTTCGGTGATATTCTTCAGCTCACGGACATTACCGTACCACGGGTAGTCCATCATCATCCGCTTGGCATCGTCGGTGAGCACGATAGGCGGCATATGGTACTTCTCTGCCACATCGCTCGAGAACTTACGGAAGAGCAGCGGTATATCGTCCTTCCTTTCGCGCAACGGCGGCAGGTAAATGCTTATCTGGTTCAAGCGGTAGTAGAGATCCTCACGGAAACGGCCACTGCGCACTGCCTCCACAATATCGACGTTGGTGGCGGCAACCACACGCACGTTGATTTTCTGCGCCGTACTGCTGCCAACGGGTATTATCTCGCCATTCTCGAGCACACGCAGCAACTTCACCTGCATAGCCAGCGGCAACTCGCCAATCTCGTCGAGGAATATCGTGCCGCCGTCGGCCTCCTCGAAGTAACCCTTGCGGCTACGGTCAGCTCCGGTGAAAGCGCCTTTCACGTGACCGAAGAGCTCACTCTCGATGGTGCCCTCGGGTATTGCGCCACAGTTCACCGAGATGAGGCCCCTACCCTGCCGCACATGTTTACGGAGGCTGTTCTCGTGGATGATGCGCGAGAAGACATCCTTACCCACACCGCTCTCGCCAGTTATCAGGATGCTCAGGTCCGTAGGTGCCACCTGTATGGCCTTGTTGAGGGCCAGGAGCAGGCGCGGGTCGTTGCCTATTATGTCGTATCGTTGCTTTAGTGTCTGTATGTCCATTCAGTGTTCAGTTATACTTGGGTGTTATCACGAGACCGAGGGCATTGCCTATCTGTCTCGCAATGTCGCTATATTGCTTGATCTCCGCCAGCAGCTGCATCTGGTCCTCTTCCGAGGCCCCGACAAGCCGCTCGCGGCGTTCCTGTATCATCTGCGCTATCCGTATCGCCTTGAAGGTGTTCAGGCTGTCGCTCACATCCTGTAGCAGCGCGTCCTCTATCTTCGGCGGATAGATGCCTTTCTTGCGCCACGAGTCCTCACATAGGCTGTAGGTGTCCATCATCACCGCAGCACAGAAGGTGCGGAGCACGTCGTCGGCAGAGTCGATAAAGCGAGTAGTATCTATCTTCCCAGCCATCTCAACCATCAGGTCGCACTGTTCCAGCACTCGCTGACATAGTGGGTGAGAGAAGGAAAGCTGCTCTCCTTTGAGCTCGCTGACGATGATTTGCGCCACAGTATAGTTCGTCTCCTGCTGGCTACCGTCTTCTGCGATGAAGGTCTGACTGAGCGGCTCATTGCCGTAGTTCAGCAGCAGCTGCACCAGATGTCGCTCTACCTCCGGCGGAGGGGCGTCCGCTCTCCACTCTCCGTTCTCCGCTCTCCGTTCTCCACTCTCCGCTGCTTTCTGTCTTGCGGAGCCCATAGCCTTTGCAACAGCGGTGGCGAGCACTTCCTCGCTGACCTTCAGCATATAGGAGCACTGGCGTATGTATTCACTGCGCTCCAGCATGTCGGTCACAAGTGCTATGCTACGTGCCGTCTCGCTGACCAACTCGGCCTTGCGTATGGGGTCGTCTTTGACTCCGTCGAGCAGCACCCGCGTCTTGTACATGATGAAGTTATCCTCATGCGTAGCCAGAAACTCCTGCAGCTTGGTGCTGCCGTATTTCTGGGCGTAGCTGTCGGGGTCCTCCCCGTCGGGGAAGAGCACCAGCCTCACATGCATCCCTTCTGCAAAGAGCAGGTCTATGGCTCTCAATGCCGCCTTGATGCCCGCCGAGTCTCCATCGTAGAGCACGGTGACATTGGAGGTATAGCGCTTTATCAGTCGTATCTGTTCGGTGGTCAAGCTCGTACCACAGCTGGCAACGGTGTTCTCCACACCGCTCTGGTGCATCGATATAACGTCCACGTTGCCCTCCACCAGATAGCACTTGTCGGCCTTCGATATCGCCGTACGTGCTTGGTAGAGTCCATAGAGTATGCGGCTCTTGTTGTAGATGTCCGAGTCTGGCGAGTTAACATACTTGGCTGCCTGTTTCTCGCTGGTGAGCACGCGGCCACTGAAGCCCAGCACACGGCCGCTGATGCTGTAGATGGGGAACATCACACGGCCACGGAAGCGGTCGTATTTCTTGCCGGTATCCTCTTTGTAGATGGTGAGACCGGTTTTCTCGAGCACAGAGTCACTATATCCGGCCTTCAGCGCATGGTCGGTGAAGTTGCTCCATTCATCCAGACAGAAACCCAGCCCGAAGCGCTTGATGATCTCGTCGCTCAGACCGCGTCCGTGGAAGTAGCTGAGGCCCACCGCACGTCCCATCTCGTCGTTATAGAGCAGGTCGGCAAAATATTTCTGCGCGAACTCGCTCACGTGGAAGAGACCGTCCCTCTCGGTCTGCCTTTGCTTCTCCTCGTCCGACAGCTCTTCCTCCTTGATTTCTATGTGGTATTTGTCGGCCAGCCACCTCAACGCCTCGGGGTAGGTGTAGTGCTCGTGCTTTATCAGGAACTTCACCACATCGCCAGCCTCACCGCATCCAAAGCATTTGAATATGCCCTTCGACGGCGACACATAGAACGAGGGTGTCTTCTCGTTGTGGAACGGGCAGCACCCTATATGGTTGGCGCCGCGCTTCTTCAACGACACAAAATCGCCTATCACCTCCTCGATGCGCGCCGCATCCATAATGCGTTGTATGGTCTCCTGGTCAATCATTCAAAATGCAAAGATACACATTTTTTTTCAATTCTCAACTTTCCCCTTTCAATTCTCAATTCTCAACTTTCAATTCTCAATTTTCAATTCTCAATTCACAAAGTCTCCCCTGTCCTCCGGCACCTCCATACCTATGGCCGCCATCCTTAGCCTTATGTCGGCGGCACTCTCGGCGGCTTCGCTGCCGGTGGAGAGCTTGTTGTTGTAGATGCTGTACAGCGACCTCGTGTCCTGCGGACTGAGGTTGGGCATCACCACATTGGCTCCTGCGGCAATGGCGCGCTCCCTTCCCTGCGGGTGCATTGTGCCCAGAGCCGATGTGGCAGGCAGCAGCACATGGGGATGCAGCAGACGTATCATGGCCAGCAGGCGCAGCGTGATCTCCACGCTCCCTGCCCTTTCGCCTTCAAAGGGGGTCCCTGCCGCCGGTATGAAGGGGCCTATGCCCACCATCTCGGGCTTGAAGTCCTCTATAAAGGCAAGATCCTTCTTCAGAGTCTCTACAGTCTGTCCGGGTGAGCCCACCATGAAGCCGGCGCCCACCTGGTAGCCCAAGTCGCGCAGGTCATGCAGACACTGCATGCGATGCTCCAGCGACATCTCGGCGGGATGCAGCCTGCGGTAGTGGTCGGCATCGGCGGTCTCGTGGCGCAGCAAATAGCGGTCGGCACCGGCCTCGCGCAGGCGCCTGAAGCTCTCGCGGCCTCGCTCGCCGAGCGACAGCGTGACGGCGCAGTCTGGGAACTCGCGCTTCACAGCCTCCACTATGTCGCACATCACCTCGTCGGTGTACCACGCGTCCTCGCCGCCCTGCATCACGAAGGTGCGGAAGCCGAGCCCGTAGCCTGTGCGGCAACAGTCGAGTATCTGCTCCTTGCTCAGGCGGTAGCGGCGGCATTTAGCATCGCGCCGTATGCCGCAGTAGAGGCAGTTGTTCTTGCAGTGGTTGCTAATCTCTATCAGACCGCGCATGAACACCCTGCGCCCATACACCGCGTCCCTCACCCGGCACGCCTCGCGCATCAGCTCATCGACCGCCACCGGGTCACTCGTCGTCAACAAATATTCAATATCCATCAACCTTAAACCTTAATCCTTAAACCTTAATCCTTAATCCTTAAACCCTAAACCTTAAACCCTACTTAATCACAAACTCATACACCGAATCCCGCACTTCGCCCTTGTATACGGGCAGTATCTTGATATGGGTGCCTCGCGTCATATTCACCGGACCTATGTACACCGAGCTCTCGCGCGTCGGCGTGCTGTTGTCGGTGGTGTAGAAGATGTAGGTGTTGGGCACCTCGGTGGTAATCTCTATGTTCATCGTGGCGTCGTCCACCCGCCGCGCTGTGAAGATAGGCGTGAAGGAACCCTCACAGTAGCTGTATCCACGTGCCGACAGGCGCTCTTTCTGCACCTCTGCCTTGCGGCGGAAACGGCTCCAGTCTCTCTTATCAGTCGGCGACCAGAGCGCCTCACCCAGCGCCAGCAGGCGCGGCAGCAGCATATACTCGGCACGACTCATGTCGCTGCCCTTGACCGCCGTATAGCGGCCACAGCCGCCCACGATAGACTCCACCAGACGCTCCGGCGTATCCGAGGGAACAGGCTCGAAGGCATAGGTGCGCGACAGGGTCACCACTCCGGCCTCGGCCCGAGGCTGGTAGCGCGGGTCCGCCTGGTAGCGGTTGAAGTCGCAATAGTCCGCCGGGCACATCACCACACTGCAGCCTTCGTTGGCGCGCTCCAAACCCTCATAGAATCCCTGACGGCAGAAGACAGTGTCCGTCTCGAAGGACCAGCCACAGCTGTCAACAGGCAGCAGCACCACATTGCGCGCTCCTGCATACTCGTACAGCTCCGCCAGCTCCTCGGTGTCAGCCACACAAGGACTCGCTATCTGCAGACGGTTCAGCTTGTACTGCGACATCACGTCGACGAGGCGCTTCACGAACTTCTTGCCCAGCACCCCGGCGCTGTCGTCCACCGCCAGACCGCGCCACCCGAAGCGCGGATAGTCGAGTATCGTGCACTCCGGAAGCGTCACCGACGAATAGGTGACCTTCATCACGTCGGGCGGCAGCAGCAGCATCAGCGTCTGCACTCCGTAGAGCAAGCCCGCCTCGCTGTTGGCCGACAGGTGGATGCCGTCGCTGCGCACCTCCAGCAGGTAGCCTTCGTCGCCCAGCTCGCTGTTCACCGTGTCGTTAAGCTGCAGCCTGATGTCGCTGTCCGACGACGCCGACACCAGCGACGGATGCAGGTGCGCGGACCGCAACGTCTTCATCACGCACTTCATCGTCGGCGAGTTCTGCCCCACTCCCGTGATGCTCATTTTCAACGTCGAATGCAGCGTGAAGAAACCCTCCTTCTGCAACATGAACACCGGCTCAGGCAGTATCACCAGCTCCGTCACCATCGCACTGCGTCCACACGCCGCCAGCAATAGCACTCCGACAGCCGCCAAAATCCATTTTCTCATAACTTCATTTTCTTTTCTCCCCCTCTTAACGCACACTCGCGCGAATTATTGTCCCCTCACAAACAAAAAAGCCCTTCCCATACTCTTCTCTCGTCCTTCTCATACCATTCTCATACATTATCCCCCCACCCCTCCCGCTCCGTCCCCCCTCCGTCCCCGCTCCGACTGTTCACCGGTTGTTTAACGGTTTTTGGTCGGAGGGGAGTCGGAGGGGGGACGGAGCGGGGACGGAGGGGATGGGTGGGATGGAAATGTTAATTGCGGTCGGATACAATTTTTTCGGAGGGACGTCGTTAAATGGTTATTATGGCATCACTGAAAAAACTACTTTCTGATTCGGTCATCTATGGCCTCAGCAGCATTGTGGGCAGGTTCCTCAACTACCTGCTGGTTCCGGTATACACCTACCACATCAGCGCCGCCTCGGGTGGCTACGGCGT
>ONUE01000060.1 GCA_900320975.1 uncultured Bacteroidales bacterium
ACAATAATCACTCCTTTCTTGTTGAATTGACAAGAAGTTCCCTCATAAAAATACACCTTTGTTTTCGGAGTCCGACCTATAGTATAGGTGAATTCCTTCGATTCATCATCCAATGGACGGTACCTCACATGTATGCTGATGTTTGGACTCGCCTTTATCGGTTTCATGACCACGTTTTGCCAATACGCTGTTGCAGAGAGAGACACATCCACTTTCTGGGCGATTGCAGCAAAAGGCAACAAGACGAACAGTAATAATACCGTCGGGACAGCAGTTCTTTTCATGTTATTTTTGTTTTATTTAGTTTGTTTGTGGAGTATTGTCTTCTTCTTTATAATCCTGATTATCCACGGAATATAGAAACCGGCGCCCAATGTCGCTATGATGACCAATGCTGTCCAAAAGTCATTCAGGTTATCGACATAGGAAGAAACATGGTCTTCGCAGAATAGGCATATAGCGCCCGTGATAATCATTGATGTTCCAATGATGCCGTTCAATACGCCATCTTTCCATAAATCTTTCTTTGAGACATCCTTTGGGGCTGGGGTATATTCAAAATAGTATATAATACCACCAGCAATCACCAATGCAATGCAAAAACAAATCGCCATTTTGATATTTTTTTTAATAGGTTAATGATAGATAAAAGTTTCTTGATTCATAAATATAGAAGAGGGCTTCCATAAATATAATAACCACCAAAATGTCCAAATTGGACAAGGGGTATCGGTTTTTATGTTTTTTTAACACTTGCATTGTGGTGTGGTAGCTACTCAGGCCTCTATATTTAAACGGCGAATTATACTAATTTAACTAATTGGCTTGCGCAGGTCAATTGCCGGCGAATTACTCTAATTACGCTTCCGGCACCCCCACGCCTCTCCGTCCCCCCTCCGTCCCCGCTCCGACTGTTCACCGGTTGTTTAACGGTTTTTGGTCGGAGGGGGGACGGAGCGGGGTCGGAGAGAGTTCAGAGTGGAGAGTTCAGAGTGGAGAGTTGAGAGTTGAGAGTGGAGAGTTGAGAGTGAAAAGTGGAGAGTAAGCCTCAATAATTCCAACTTTCAATCCATTACTTTGGGCTTGTGGCACAGTGGCTTATGCGGGGCGGCGGGACGAGGATGAAAAAAAATGGCGCTGTTTGGGAAAAAAGTCGTATCTTTGCAAATTATTTTATAGTGAATAATATTTAAAAACTATGTATACAGATACCACCAAATTCATCGGCGAAGGCCTTACGTACGACGACGTTCTGCTCGTCCCTGCTTATTCTGAAGTGCTGCCCCGCGAGGTCTCGGTAGCGTCGCGTTTCTCGAAGCGCATTATGCTGAACACACCCCTTGTGTCCGCAGCTATGGACACCGTCACCGAGGCCGCTATGGCTATCGGTATGGCCCAGGAGGGCGGCATCGGCGTGCTGCACAAGAACATGAGCATCGAGCGCCAGGCTAACGAGGTCCGCAAGGTGAAGCGCGCCGAGAACGGCATGATTATCGACCCCGTGACCCTCGACAAGGAGGCAAAGGTGAAGGACGCCCTGCGTCTGATGGCCGAATACGGCATTGGCGGCATCCCCATCGTCGACGAGAACCGCATGCTTATCGGTATGGTCACCAACCGCGACCTGCGCTTCGAGCGCGATATGGAGCGCCCGCTGAGCGAGATTATGATCACCAAGCTCATCACCACCCATGTGGGCACCACTTTCGCCGAGGCTACCGATATCCTGCAGCAGCATAAGATCGAGAAGCTGCCTGTGGTGAACGAGAAGGGCCAGTTCATGGGCCTCATCACCTACCGCGACATCATGAAGACCAAGGAGCGCCCCAACGCCTGCAAGGACAAGGACGGCCGTCTGCGCGTTGCCGCCGGTGTGGGTATCACGCCCGATATGATGGACCGTGTCGACGCTCTGGTGAAGGCCGGTGCCGACGCCATCGTCATCGATACCGCCCACGGCCACTCGGTCCGCGTGGTGGACGCCCTCAAGTCGGTTAAGAATAAATACAAGGACATCGACGTGGTGGTCGGCAACATCGCTACCGGCGAGGCCGCCATCATGCTGGCCGAAGCTGGCGCCGACGCCATCAAGGTGGGTATCGGACCCGGCTCCATCTGCTCCACCCGCATCGTCGCCGGTATCGGCGTGCCGCAGCTGACGGCTGTCTGCGAGGTCTGCGGCGCCCTGAAGCAGAAAGGCTTCGATGTGCCCGTCATCGCCGACGGCGGTATCCGCTACAGCGGCGACATCGTCAAGGCTCTTGCCGCCGGCGCCTCCAGCATCATGGTGGGCAGCCTCGTGGCCGGCGTCGATGAGGCTCCGGGCGAGACCATCATCTTCGAAGGCCGTAAGTTCAAGAGCTATCGCGGCATGGGCTCCCTCGAGGCTATGCAGAGCGGCTCCAAGGACCGCTACTTCCAGGACAAGGAGACCGACGCCAAGAAGCTCGTTCCCGAAGGCGTCGTGGGACGTGTGCCTTACAAGGGTACCCTCAGCGAGGTGCTCTACCAGATGGTCGGCGGCCTCAAGGCCGGCATGGGCTACACCGGTAGCCGCACCATCACCGACCTCCAGCAGGCCAAGTTCATACGCATCACAGCCGCCGGTCGCACCGAGAGCCACCCGCACGACATCGCCATCACCCGCGAAGCCCCGAACTACTCGAGATAATCAGAAATCAGGAATTAGAAACTAGGAGTTGAGACAGATGAAGAAAACGATATTGGCAGCAGCCGTACTTTCACTTTTCACTTTTCACTTTTCACTATCCAACGCTCAGAGTGACCCCGTAGTGATGGAGGTCGCCGGCAAGAAGATCACCAAGTCGGAGTTCATGAAGGAGTTTATGACCTCCGTCGGTGACCGTCTGGCCAAGAACCCCCAGACTCCCGCCGCCGAGAAACGTCAGGCTCTGGAGGAGTATGTGGAGCTCTTCGCCAACTTCCGCGCCAAGCTCGCCGACGCCTATGCCCTCGGCTACGACACTACCGCCGCGCTGCGCGAGGAACTTGGCACCTACCGCGCCGAGCTCGCCGCTCCCTATCTCATCGACAGCGCTGCGCTGGAGCGCATCATGCGTGAGGCTTACGAGCGCAACCACTATTCGCTCCACGCCGCCCATATCCTCCTCTATCTCCCTCCCGACGCATCGGCTGAGGACAGCGCCAAGACTTACGACAAGATTATGGAGCTCCGCAAGCGCGTCGTGGGTGGCGAGGACTTCTACGCTGTCGCTTCCGAGGTGGTGCACGAGCAGAATCCCGATGCGCCGCAGCGCCGCAATGAGGGTGAGTTGGGCTACTTCACCGCTTTCGATATGGTATACCCCTTCGAGAACGCCGCCTATGCTCTGAAGGTGGGCGAGATAAGCATGCCCGTCCGCACCCGTTATGGCTACCACCTCATCAAGCTCATGGACCGTGTGGAGATGACCGGCAAGTGCGATATGGCCCACATCTGGCTCAGCAGTCAGGACAGCAACCTGCGCCGCAACGAGATAGACATCTGCTACAAGCGCCTCCAGGAGGGTGAGGACTTCGCCACTGTGGCTCTCCGCAGCGACGACCGCACCACCCGCGACAACGGCGGCCTGATGATGGACGCTTCGCTCAGCCACCTGCCGCCGGAGTACGTCGATGTGGCCCAGCACCAGAAGGACGGCGAATACTCCAAGCCTTTCTTCACCCAGTACGGCTGGCACATCATCAAGCTTATCCGCCACGACACCCTCGCTCCCTATGAGAGCATGGTGCCTTACTACAAGCAGCGCATGAGTCGCGACCAGCGTGGCGATGACAGCCGCAAGGCTTTCATCAACAACTGCATGAAGCGCTACACTGTGAAAGACCTCACCAAGACCCCCGTTGCACAGCCCAAGGGCAAGAAGGTCAAGAAAGGCGAGCCCATGAAGATGCAGGCTTCGCTGCAGGAGCTCTACAACATCGTCCCCGTGGAGGCCACCCGCAACCAGTGGAAGTACAACGACACGATGGTTACTGACGTGCACCCCATCCTCCGTGTTGAGGACCGTGAGTACACGACGCTCGACTTGGCGCGCTATATCGCCAGTCACCAGAAAGCCGGCCGCCCGCTCAAGTCGGAGTATTTCGTCAACCTCCGCTACGGCGAGTTCATCGACAGCGTGGTGATGGCCTACGCCGACAGCCAGCTCGAGGCAGAGCACCCGGACTTCGCGGCTATCGTCGACGAGTACCGTCGCGGCCTGATGATCTTCAACTATAACAACGACATGGTGTGGCGCAAGACCCTTAACGACAGCACCGGCTTCGCCGACTTCTATGCCCGTGAGAGCCTCACCAAGCGCATGGACCGCCCCGAGGACTCTGTCTACTTCTGGCGCACCCGTGCCCGCATCGTCAATATCGAGGTCGCCGACAGTAACGCTCTGGCTCCCGCCAAAGCCGTCAAGCTGCTCGAGAAGGCTGTCAAGAAGAACCTCGGCAGCATCGAGATGAAGGATATGCTCGTTGATGCTATGGGTAAGAAGATCGCCGACCGCCAGTCGAAGGTCGCCGTTACCATAGACCTTCTGGAACAGGGCCGTCAGGACCTTCTCAAGGCCGACCAGTGGGCTACGGGCATCTACCTCACCCCGATGGCCAAGGGCTACCGCGCCGTCGTCGTCGAGGAGGTGCTGCCGCCGATGCTCAAAGAGCAGATGGCAGCTCGCGGCTACTACCTCAACGCCTATCAGAACGAGGTGGAGCAGCAGCACAACGAGAGTCTCCGCCAGAAATACAACGTCAAGATAAACTACGATGTTGTCAAACAAATCAAATACTAAGGCACTCTGCATCGCAGCCTTGCTGATGCTGACGGCCTGCGGCACCAGCGACGAGCAATCGCCGCTGGTGGCCCGCGTCTACGACTATGAGCTCCGCATGGATGACCTCGTGGGGCTCGTCGGCGAGGGTGTCAGCGCTGAGGATAGTGCCGCCATCGTGGACAACTACGTAGACCAATGGGTCCGCCAGAAGGTTATCCTCGCAAAGGCCGAGAAGAACGTCAAGGACGACTTCAGCCGCCAGATGAACGAGTACCGCAACAGCCTGCTGACCTTCGCTTATGAGCAGCAGATTGTGGCCCAGATTATGGACACCGTCGTCACCGACAGCCAGATTGAGGAGTACTATGAGGCCAACACCGAGCAGTTCCTCCTCAAGAACGCTATCGTCAAGGCAGTCTATGTCGCCGCCCCCAAGCGCAACGCTATCGACGGCAAGCTCAAAGGGCTTGTCTACAAGAACCCCTTCCGCGACGAGGATATCGTCGAAATGCAGGCTCTCGCCAAGCGCATCGGCGCTGCAGGCAGCTATGACGGCAACAGCTGGATGCCTTTCTACACGCTCCAGTCGGTGGTGCCCATCACTACCTACAACGAGAGCCTCTACCTCCGTCAGAACCGCACCATAGTGCTCGCTGACGACTCTACCTGCTGGTATGTCCGCATCCTCGACTACAAGATCAGCGACGATGTGTCGCCCCTCGAACTCCAGAAGGACAATATCCGCGCCATTATCCTCAATCACCGCAAGCTCGACATCCTCAACCGCCTTCAGGCCGACCTCCTCAAGGAGGCCGAAGAGGGCGGCCACGTGGAGCGCGCCAAACAAAAAAGCCTCATAGTCACTAAGTCATAAACAATCAAGCAATGAATAAAAAGGTTTTCATACTCATAGCAGTCTCTTTCCTCGCTGCCCCCATCTCCATCTCCCACGCGCAGGGAGACCTCGTCGACGGTGTCGCCGCCGTTGTCGGACGTAACATCATCAAGTATTCCGACATCGAGCGCTCCTATGCCCAGATTCGCCTCAAGCAAGGTGCCGCCGACGCGTTCAACAACCGCTGCGCCGTCCTCGAGAACCTTATCCTCGCGCAGCTCCTCGTGCACAAGGGCGAGATAGATAGCATCGAGGTCACCGACGATGAGGTCAACCAATATGCCGACTACTACCTCAAGGCAGACCTCAGCAACTACGGTTCTCGCGAGGCTCTCCGCGAGGCTACAGGCTTCGCCTACGACGAGCTCAAGGAGCAGTACCAGCGCATGATACGCAACAACATCCTCAGCCGTCGTGCGGAGATGCAACTCACCCATGATGTCACCGTGACTCCCCGCCAGGTGACCGATTTCTTCAACAGCCTCGAGCCCGACAGCCTGCCCATGATGCCCGACCGCTACGAGTTCTCCGAGATAGTCATCGAGCCGCAGATATCCGAGGCCGAGCGTGACCGCGTGCGCACCCAGCTGGCCGAACTCCGCGAGCGTGTTATCAAGGGCGAGAAGTTCTCCATGCTTGCCACCCTCTATTCGCAAGACCCGAACTCCGCCAAGAAAGGTGGCGAGCTCGGCTTCTTCTCTCGCGGCCAAATGGTGAGCGAGTTCGAATCTGCCGCCTTTGCCCTCAAACCTGGCGAGGTGTCGCCCATCATCGAGACGCCGCTCGGCTTCCATATTATCCAGCTCATCGAGCGCCGCGGCAACACTATCAACGCCCGCCACATCCTCATCATCCCGCAGGTCTCTCCCGACGACCTGCTCCGGGCCCGCATGAAGCTCGACAGTATCGCCGTCGAGATACGCTCCGGCAACCTCTCTTTCGAGGAAGCTGCCAGCAAGTATAGCACCGCCGACAACGCAAAGACCGGCGGCACCGCTGTCAACCCCGCCGACGGCACCCCGCGTTTCGACCGCACCGCTATCGACCAGCTCTACTATGCTGTCGGCATCCCGGGTATGGAGGTGGGCGAGATCAGCAACGCCACTGCCTTCAAGACCGAGAATAACCACGATGCCTACCGCATCATTCGGCTCGACCGCAAGCACGCCGCTCACCGCGCCAACCTCACCGACGACTACGACAATATCCAGAATGCGGCCCTCGCCGACGCCAAGCAGAAGAAGATGCGCCAGTGGGCCAAGCGCTATATGAATACCGTCTACATCCACCTCTCCGACGACTACAAGGACTGCGTCTTCAAAAACCTCCAGTAATGAACGAAAAAGAACAACTCGATATGCTTGTGGAGAAGTATGCCGCTCTCCGCAACGAGATCGGTAAGGTCATCGTGGGCCAGTCTGAGGCCGTCGACAGCCTGCTGCTCTCGCTCTTCTCCGGCGGACACTGTCTGCTGCTCGGCGTACCGGGCCTCGCCAAGACCCTTATGGTGAGCACCCTCGCCCGCACTCTCGGCCTCTCGTTCTCACGCATCCAGTTCACGCCCGACCTCATGCCGTCCGATATCACGGGCAGCGAGATTATCGACCGCGACCGTCAGATGCGTTTCGTCAAGGGACCTATCTTCGCCGGTGTCGTGCTGGCCGACGAGATTAACCGTACGCCCCCGAAGACCCAGGCGGCCCTCCTCGAAGCGATGCAGGAGCACTCGGTCACAGTGGCTGGCACCACCTATCAGCTGCCGGCACCTTTCTTCGTGCTCGCCACCCAGAACCCTATCGAGCAGGAGGGTACCTACCCGCTGCCCGAGGCTCAGCTCGACCGCTTCATGTTCAATGTCAGGCTCGACTACCCATCCTTCGACGAGGAGGTCCAGATTGTCAAACAGACTACCGCCGACAATATGCATGAGGTGGCGCAGGTCCTCGATGCCCAGCAGATCCTCGACTTCCAGCAGGCTATCCGCCGCATGCCGGTCCCCGACAATGTCGTCGAGTACGCCGTCAGCCTCGTGGCCTCCACCCGCCCCAACTCCACACTCTCCACTCCCCACTCTCAACTCTCAACCAAGTACATCTCCTATGGTGCCGGTCCGCGTGCGTCGCAGTATCTCATCGTCGGCGCCAAGAGCCACGCCGCCATCCACGGCAAGTACTCGCCGGACTGCGAGGATGTCGACGCCGTTGCCCTCAGCGTGCTCCGTCACCGCATCGTCACCAGCTACTACGCCGAGGCCGAAGGCATCAGCGCCGACCAGATCATCAAGAACCTTATGAATAAACAGTAACCTCGAAAGATATGAAAAAGACATTATTGATTGCAGCCCTACTTTTCACTTTCTCACTTTTCACTTCCCCCCTGTCCGCCCAATCCGGCGAGCAGCAGCTCAACAGCGAGTACCAGTCCGCCATCCGCGAGTTCCTCATGCAGGACATCGCCAACCGCCAGCGCACCATGCAGCGCCGCGCCGAGCAGATACTCATCAGCCTGCCCAACAGCGAGAAGCTCTACGATGAGACTTACATCACCATCCGCACCCAGCTCGTCGACGGCACCCGCGAGGACGGCTCCCCCGAGCTCAACTATCTCTTCGACATCTCGTACAACTGCAAGCATTTCGAGGGCTACACCGACGACTATCCTCTCGGGGTCTTCGCCTGGGATTCGTCCAACAGCGTCCGCGCCATCTGCAACCTCACCAAGACTTTTGTAGAGGGCATCCTCGACGATATCTTCCGTCCTGGTAAGAGCGTCTCCGTCAAGATATTCGCCACCACCGACGGCGTGGAGCTCTCGCGCACCATCCCCTACGACGGCCAGTACGGCAACTTCCGCTATATGCCCGTCACCTTCAACGACGAGAAGCTGCGCATCTCCGTCGACACCGCCGGCATCACCAACAACTGCCAGCTCGCCTATATCCGCGCCCAGTCTGTCCGCAGCTTCCTCGAGAACAACGTGCGCAACCTCTCCCGCACACAGAACGACTATCAGTATGTCACCCGCTCCTACAGCGACACCGGCTCCTTCTACCGCCGCTCGTCCATCGAGATCACCGTTCACGATGCCTTCCGCGAGGCTATCGACCTCATGACCGCCGACAAGATACAGGACGACTACGTCGACTTCAATATCCCGCAGAGCCTCTCCACCTACGAGAATGCCTATGTGCTTATCGTCGCCAACGAGGAGTACGCCCACTCGTTCCTTCCCGAGGTGCCCTTCGCCGCCAACGACGGTGACATCGTCAGCCGCTATTTCGTGCGCGCCCTCGGCGTACCAGAGCGCCAGGTCAAGGTGCTCCACAACGCGTCGCGCGTAGCCATATATGAAGGCATCCAGTGGCTCACCGACCTCAGCCAGGCCGTCGCCACCCACAACGGCGACCAGGTGGTACCCCACGCCAACATCTTCGTCTACTTCGTCGGTCACGGATTCGTGGACTTCGACGGCAACGCCTACCTCATCCCCAACAACCTGCGCGTCGACAACATCAAGGCCCTCGGCGGCAAGCGCTCCTGCGGCAAGAAGAAGCAGGGCGTGCAGGAGCCTACGGCTTACGACATAGCCCTCTCGCGCAAGGACGCCACACTCTTCGCCAAGCAGTGCATCAGCCTCGACTCGCTCTGCGCCGCCCTCAAGGGCAAGGGCAAGCGTGAGACCTACCCCGTCAACCGCCTCACCGTCATCGTCGACGCCTCCTTCGACGGACATCAGCGCAACGGCGCCTCCATGCTCCGCGCCGACCGCAAGGTCGTCGCCGACCCCAAGGCCAAGAAGAAGACCAAGCGCAGAGTCAACAAGAGCAGCGACGCCATCGTGCTCCTCGCCGCCGACTACGACAAGACGGCCTACTCCTTCGACGCTCAGCACCATGGCTTCCTGACGTACTTCCTGCTGAAAGAGATCAAGGGGCTCGCCTCCACCTCCGACTTCGACAGCTACACCTATCAGGACATCTACGAGGCCGTGGAGCGCAAACTCAACAAAGAGTCCGCCCTCCAGGGCAAGTGGCAGGTCATCAAGGGCTTCGTCGACGGCAGATACGCCACCGACTGGCAGCACCTCCACATCAGATAAGAAAGGTTACCGTCCACAGAAAATACTAAAGCCCGCCACCTCACACGGCGGGCTTTTTCATTGCCGCCCCTCCGTCCCCCCTCCGACCCCGCTCCGTCCCCCCTCCGACCAAAAACCGTTAAACAACCGTAGAACAGTCGGAGCGGGGTCGG
>ONUE01000056.1 GCA_900320975.1 uncultured Bacteroidales bacterium
GAAGCTGCAGACGCAGCCATTCACGTTGAGCCTTGATATTTCAATCACGCCGGACATGAAGCTCAGCCTGCCGATGGACTTCTCGGATGTGAAAGTCAATGTGGGCGCTACGGGAAGAGGCGACCTGCACATGGACCTCGACGAGAAGCTGCAGCCACAGGTGGTGGGAAGCTACGAGATTTCGGACGGCAGCACCATGAAACTGAGCATGATGTCGCTGCTCGAGAAGAACTTCACGCTCGAGAGCGGCAGCAATCTGGCCTTCCAGGGAAGCATACCGGATGCGCGATTCGACCTGAGAGCTGTGTATTCGCAGCGCGTCAACCTAAGCACGTTGACCGGCAGCCTGTCGGCAGTGGACAACACACAGAAATATATACAGGTGGAGAACGTCATAGCCGTTGCCGGTACCTTGCGTGAGCCTACCATAGGCTTCGACCTGCGCCTGCCAGGCGCCGACGCCAGCGTGGAGGACGAGGTGTTTGCCTATGTGGACCGCAACAGCGAGCGCGATATGATAAACCAGACGATGTCGCTGCTGCTCATGGGGCAGTTCTACAACGTTTCCGGCAACAGCACCAACGGCAGCACCGTCAACAACGGCCTGTCGAGCGGCTACTCCATGATGGCGGCTTCGGTAGGCAGCATCGTGAGCGACATGGTGCAGTTCGTGGACGTGGACTTCAACTACAAGGCGGCTACCGAGATGACCAACGAGCAGGTGGACGTGAACATCAGCAAAGACTGGGGACGCTGGTATCTGGAGAGCACACTGGGCTACGGCGGTGAGAGCCGCGAGCTGGAGGCTTCGACCACCGGCGGCACAGTCATTGACGCATTGATAGGCTACCGCATCAATCCGCTCGTGCACATCTATGCCTACAACCGCACCAACACTAACGACTACACACGTATGGACCTGCCCTACAAGCAGGGTATCGGACTGAAACTAACAAAAGACTTCGACCGGTGGGATGAGCTGCTGGGGATAAGAAAGAAAAAGAAGAAGCATGGGAAATAAAGTGAGAATGGCGATTATGTTCGCCCTGATGATAAGTATCGGGCTACCGGTAGCGGCACAAGTGAACTACAGCGTGGACTCGATGCGTGTGGCAAATGCAGAATGGAGTGTGGACACCATGGAAGGCTTCTACCTCAAGCGCTATCACTTCGGCGAAGGGGCGCTCTTCTGCTCAGCGCAGCACCTTTTCGTCATCGAGATACCAGCTCGGTCGCACCGGCGACTGGCCTTCGTGAGCGACACCGCCCTCACCGAGGTGTCGGCATTCGCCGAGCGATGCGGAGCCTATGCCGCCATCAACGGCAGCTACTTCGACATGGATGCCGGCAATCCCGTATGCTACCTGCGCATCAATGGTGAGCAGGTGGGTGAGAACACACCGGCAAAGACCGACTCGGTGAACCGCAAATACTATCAGCACGCCACACTGGCGCTGCGCGGTGGAAAGGCTCGACTGGCGGTACCCGACAGCAACCGCTTGTGGGAAGAGAGCCTGGCTGACAGCAACATCATGACTGCCGGGCCGATGCTGATACGTAAAGGAGAGATTGTGCCACAACGCGACGACCGTACCTTCGTCACCCACCGCCACAACCGCACGGCACTTGGCCTCAGGCCCGACGGCACCACGCTGCTGGTAGTGGCCGACGGCCGCTTCAAACACCAGGCCGAAGGGCTGTCTCTACCCGAACTGGAGCTGGTGATGCTCTGGCTTGGATGCTCCGAGGCCATCAACCTCGACGGCGGTGGCAGCAGCACTATGTATGTGCATGGGAAACCCCACGGCGGAGTGGTGAACTACCCCTCCGACAACCGACAGCACGACCACGAGGGCCAACGCCCCGTGAGCAATGCCATCCTGGTGCTTTAGCGTTTCTTGTATTCCTGTCCTATCTCGTTGGGGTCCATGCGCTCGTTGGCCTCGACGCATCCACGTCGGCCCGAGCTGTAGGCGTCGCATTTGACATCGGGGTTCACATACAGGACTTCTTCGCGTCCGTTGTCGTAGCAATAACAGATCTTGCTGTCGCATGCGGCCATCGCCAAAGCGGCAACGGCAGCACATGCTGTCATTATGATTCTCTTTTTCATTGGATAATTATTTCATCAACAAACAACCAAGCCTGCTCGCCTGCACTGATGTGCCAATCGGGCAGCTTACCATAGTTCTCAAGGGTTATCTTGAAGTATTTGGCGCGAGCCTTCTTCACCACTGCAAAGAGCTGCGTGTGACTCTCTCCCTGACGGGCCTGCGGGTTCTCGCCGGGAACATTGGAGAACTTATGCTCCCCATAGGGTAGCCAACTCTCTCCATCGAGGCTGTATTCCACTTTGATACCTTTCGGGTAGAATATCCACGAGCGCATGTTCTCCAGGCAGTTCACGCCCACCATGTACACCTTCTGCTCTTCGTCGAGCTCCACCACAGCCACCATGTCGCCCTGCCAGCCCTGCCAGCCACCGATGCGGTAGTTGGTGGTGCCGTAGATATTGTCCACCATGCCCTCGGGGCCGTTCTCGGTATACTGCGGGGCAGGCTGCGTGAGGTAGGTGACGTGTTTGTCGGTAGAGGTCTTCACCTCTATATGACGCACCGCCTGTGAGCGAAGCCTCCCTTCCCACTGCGCCGATGTGTCGCTCACTTTGTCGCGGTCGCTCTGCTTCCGCCAATCGGCGAAGACCGGACAGGGGGTGATACGAAGAGAATCTGGTAAATTGGGAATTGATAATTGAGGATTGATAATTGGGAGTTGACAGGTAAAGATGGGTTTGGTTTCGACCCAAATGCCGCTACCTGGGCAGACCTCATAGCGGCCAAGAGCGGCAAGCACATACCATGCGCTCATCTGGCCGCAATCCTCGTTGCCACAGAGGCCGCCGGGCTTGCTGGTGTAGAGCTCGTCGAGTATCTTGTGCACATACTTCTCCGTTTTTTCCGGCTGGCCGAGCATAGTGTAAAGCCAGGCGGCATGGTGCGACGGTTCGTTGCCGTGGGCATACATGCCGATAAGGCCTGTGACGTCGGCCTGGTCGCGGCCACTCATGGCGTTGTGCCCCTCAAAGAGGCTGTCGAGGAAAGCAATGGCCTTCTCTTTGCCGCCTATGTGCTCCACCCACGCGTCAATGTCGTGCGGCACATAGGTGCTGTACTGCCACGAGTTGGCCTCGGTGAAGTGGTTGTTCACCTCCGTGGGGTCGAAGGGCGTCACCCAGGCTCCGTTGCGCTTGGGGTGTGCGAAGCCATTGCCGTCTATCACGTTCTGCCAGCTTTGGCTGCGTATCCAATACTCGCGGGCCATAGCGGTGTCACCGGCAATCTCGGCCATCTGCGCTATGCACCAGTCGTCGTAGGCATACTCGAGGGTCTTGCTGACGCTCTCGTTGTCCACCTCCGACGAGAGGTAGCCCTGCTTGGCATATTCGCGGTGCGCCTCGGTGCGGTTGCTGGTGGCCACCATAGCCTCGAGCAGCTGCTGCGGCGTATATCCGGCAAGGGTGCCGTCAGGTTCTGCCAGATGGATATATGCCTCGAGCATCATCGGCACAGCGTGGTAGCCTATCATGCAGTGGGTCTCATAGCTGGCCAGCTCCCACATGGGCAGCTCCCCACCTTGCTCGTAGTTCTTCATGGCGGTGTAGACGAAGTCCACCGTCCGCTCGGGCTCTATCTGCGTCAGCAGCGGGTGCAGCGCCCTGTAGGTGTCCCACAGCGAGAAGACGGTGTAGACTTCCCTACCCTCGTCCACGGTGTGTATCTCGTTGTCGGTACCGCGGTAGCGGCCGTCGGCATCGCTCCACAGGTAGGGCGACGTCATGCAGTGGTAGAGGGCTGTGTAGAAGCAGCGCTTCTGCTCCTTCGAGCCACCCTTCACCTTCAGCTTGCCGAGGGCTGCCTCCCAGGTGCCGTCCGCTCCCTGGCGGGCTTCGTCGAAAGTCTTGTATTCGGCGGCATTGAGGTTGCCGATGGCGCCCTCAATGTCCACACCGCTGATGGCCACCTGCAGCTCAAGACATTTGGTGTCATCCGGCAGGTAGACTGTGGCAAACGTAGAGTCTTCATTGAAGAGAACCTTGGAGAGGTCGACATTGCCTCGGATGGCGAAGTGCAGGTGCTGGTCGGGGTTCCATGCCGAACTTTCACGCCAGCCCACCAACATGCCGTCCTTGAACATAATCTTGCCACTGAGCAGCACGTCGCGATGGTGGAGGTCAATGACGAAAGCATTGCGTTCCGCGCCATTGTAAGTGTAACGGTGATAGGCCACACGGCGGTCGGCAGTAAGCTCGACGGTAGTGTTCGTCCGATCAAGCAGCACCTTGTAGTAGCCCGCTTTAGCAACCTCGTTCTCATGCAAGAAATGACTCTTATAAGCCTCTCTCCACTCTCCACTCTCCACTCTCCACTCTCCACACACCGGCATCAGCAGCACATCGCCGTAGTCCGAGCAGCCGGTGCCGCTGAGGTGGGTGTGGCTGAAGCCGTAGATAGTGTCGTCGCTATAGTGGTAGGCGCTGCAGCCGTCCCAGCCGTCCAGACGCGTGTCCGGCGAGGGCTGTATCTGCCCGAAGGGCACTATGGCTCCCGGGAAGGTGTGCCCGTGGCCGTCGGTGCCCACCAAGGGGTTGACGTAGGAGGTCAGACTCTGCTTGCCGCAAGCGACGAAAAGCAAAGTGAGAAGTGAAAAGTGAAAAGTGAAACAGATCACTTTCCAGCAACTTCTCTGTGGTTTATTTTCACTTTTCATTTTTCACTTTTCATTTTAAGTAATGCTGCAGCCCCGAGGATAGCCACCTCGTTGGTCTTCAGCTCGCTCATACGTATCTTGCAGCTGCCCTGGTATATGTTCAGCAGGTACTTCTCGAAAGCCGCGCGGAGGGGCTTCAGCAAAGGCTCGCCCACCTGCGTGGGGCCACCCATGAGGAAGATCGCCTCGGGGGCCGAGAAAGTGACACTGTTGGCCATTGCCAGGCCCAGCCACTCGCCCACCATCTCCCACGTCTTCAGGGCCACGGGGTCGCCCTGGTGCGCAGCCTCGCCGATGAGCTTGCTGGTGATCTCGGCGTCGGGCACCTCCTTGAGCATGCGCTCCTCGTCGGGGTTCTCGCGGCGCAACTCAAGGTAAGTCTGCACGATACCGCGCGCCGAGGTGTAGGTCTCCAGGCACCCTTCGCGGCCGCACGAGCACTTGCGGCCGTGGGGGATGAGGATATTGTGGCCCAGCTCGCCGGCGCCGCCGGTGCTGCCGTGCACCAGCTTGCCGTCGACCACGATGCCGCTGCCCACGCCGGTGCCCAGGGTGAACATGATGAAGTGCTGCATGCCCTTGGCGCCGCCGTACACATACTCGCCATAGGCGGCCGCATTGGCATCGTTGCTAAGCACCACAGGCACAGGCATGTACTTCTTTATCTCCTTGCCGAAGTCCAGCACGCCCTTGATGGTCAGGTTCGGCGCGTTGTCCACACAGCCCGTGTAGAAATTGCCGTTCGGCGCACCGATGCCGATGCCCTCGAGCAACACCGCCTCGCCGTCGGTGGCGCTCTGCTCGGCGACCATAGCCTCAATCTCCTGCATCATATCATGCACATAAGGCTCCAGCTCCGTGTAGGCGTTGGTCGGTATGCTCCGACGCTGAATGATGTTACCATTCTCCGACACCAGGCCCATATCAGTGTTGGTGCCGCCCATATCCACTCCGACAGAATATTTCATATATGTTATATTTTATTTATTTACAACAACATACACACGCCACCCCTCCACAAATCGTAAAAGCAAAGATAATAAAAATTCCGTAATGGCTCACCAAAAAATTTCACCCCTCCCCCTCCGTCCCCTCTCCGACCCCGCTCCGTCCCCGCTCCGACTGTTCACCGGTTGTTTAACGGTTTTTGGTCGGAGGGGGGACGGAGCGGGGTCGGAGGGGAGTCGGAGGGCGGGTGGGTGCGCCGGAAGATGAGCGGAGGGTACGGGAGGGTGTGTGGGCGGGAGAAAAAAAAGTTTGTGCGGTATGGAGAAAAGTAGTATTTTTGCAGTCTGAAATATAGGTATCAAATATCATGAAACTAAAGAAACTCTTTATGGCAGTGGCCGCTACGGTGGCTGTTGCGTCGGTCCATGGACAGGGTATCATGGGCGGCAATGTGACTGGCAATGTGCAGATGGACGCGCAGATGAGCCGGGCCGACAGCACGATCGGTGCGTCGGACATGGTGGACAAGATGCGCCTGAACGCACGTGCCGACATTCTCTACACCAACGGTAATTTCAGCGGCGGCTTGCGCTTCGAGATGTACCAGAACCCGTTGCTGGGCTTCGATGCCGGATGGCAGGGGCAGGGCCTGGCGAACTATTTCGTGGCTTACAACGCCAAGCGTATCAGCCTGACGGCGGGCTGGTTCTACGAGCAGTTCGGCAGCGGCATGATACTGCGAGCCTATGAGGACCGCTACCTTGGGCTCGACAATGCATTGCTCGGCTTGAACCTCACTTTGCGCCCCATCGACGGTGTCACCATCAAGGCTCTCACGGGCCGCCAGCGCCACTACTGGTCGCTGAGCACGGGCCTGGTGCGCGGCGTGGATGGCGAGGTGAACATCACGGAGGCCGTGAAGCCGCTGCAGGGCGGCAAGCTGCGCGCCACTGTGGGTGCGGGCTTTGTGAGCAAATATGAAGAGGACGAGTATATAGGTGCGGAGCAGGCAGGCTACCGCCTGAACCTGCCGCTGAACGTGGGCGCCGCCGCCGTGAGGGCCGAGTTGGGCTGGGGCGGATGGAGCCTGAGGGGTGAATATGCCCGCAAGGGGCAGGACCCGTCGGTGACCAACGACTACACCTACCGCGAAGGTGAGGCTATGGAGGCCACGCTGAGCTACTCGCAGAAGGGCTTCAGCGCCTCGCTGCAGGGCAAGCGCGTGGAGAATATGGCGTTCAAGTCGGAGCGTGTGGTACCCGGGCAGCAGCTGTATATCAACTATCTGCCAGCCATCACACGGCAGCATACCTACGCTTTCCTGACGATGTACCCGTACGCCACCAACGTGATGGGCGAGGAAGGCCTGCAGGGCGACGTGATGTGGAAGGTGAAGAAAGACACCTGGCTCGGTGGCAAATACGGCATGGACGTGCATGTGAACAGCGCCGTGGTGTGCGGGCTGGACACTACCAAGATTGGCGGTGCCGGTACCGACGGCTACAAGGTGAACAGCGGCATGGGCCCGCTGCTCTACGGCGACGCCTCGATAGAGCTTGGGCGCAAGCTCAGCAAGCAGGTGAAGCTGACGCTGGTGTATGCCTACCAGGTCTTCAACCCCGCCGTCGAGGGTGAGGCTGCGGACCTGTTCCACAACAACATAGTGGTGGCCGACGTGGCCTGGAAGGTGAACAAGAAGCACTCGCTGCGCTTCGAGGGCGAGTGGATGGGCAGCGACAGCCACCGCGACGTGGCCGCCGGCCACACGGACCCGCGACTGGGCGACTGGGTGATGGGGCTCGTGGAGTGGAACATCGGCAGCAAGTGGTTTGTGTCGGTGAGTGACCAGCTGGCCTACAACGACGGCAAGGGCAACTACTACAACGTGAGCGTGGGCTACACGAGTGGTGCCACACGGCTGCAGGCGGGCTACGGCAAGCAGCGCCGCGGAATGCTGTGCATCGGCGGCGTATGCCGCGAGGTGCCTGCGAGCAACGGTCTGACCTTTAGCTTGACGACAAGCTTCTGAGAATTGAGAATTGAAAATTGATAATTGAGAATTAAATCGATATGAAAAAGATACTGATAGGATTGATGAGTTTGATGGGTTTGATTGGCGTTGTGGGGTGCGACAAGATTGACCCCGGCGAGAGGCTCATCGAAGCCGGCGGCGACGCCAGCGATTGGGCAGATGGGGCTGTGGCCTACATTGAGAAGTACACGGGTCCGCTGTGCGGCAACTGCCCTTTGGCGGACCGCACCATAGAGAACCTGCACCACACTTACAAGGACCGCATGATAGTGGTCAGCGTGACCTCGATCACCAACTCGCAGGGCAACCCCTACGGCACGGAGCCCAGCATGCAGCTGGAGGCTACGCGCCCGTGGGAAGAGAGCTACGGTCCGCTGGCGCTGCCGGTGGCCTACATCAACCGTGGCGAGAAGGCCTACTCGAGCTCGATGAACGACCTCGGCGGCGGTATCGAGGAGGTACTGAAGCAGGAGCCGACGGTGAAGGTCAGCGTGAGCGTCTCGATAGAGGGCACTACGGTGGACATCAGTACCGACATAGAACTTATGTCCAACTACGCCGACCCGATGACGCTGACGCTACTCATCACGGAGGACTCCCTGAAATACATGCAGTACGACATTCCCAACTGGGTGCCCGACTATGTGCACAACCACATGCTGCGCGCCGTCGTAACCGACCCGTGGGGCAAAAGCCTTGCAATAGGCACCACCGCGGGCTCGAAGAAGCACGACAACACGTCATACGAGCTGGGGACGTTGACCATAGTGCCGACGAACAGCCACGTGGTGGCGCTGGTGTGCGACGCCAGCACCCACCGAGTGCTCGGCTGCAACCAGGTAGACATACAGTGACTATCGACAAACGATGAATAAGCGAATACTGGGGCTGGCGTTGCCCAACATAGTGACCAACATCACCGTGCCGCTGCTCGGCATGGTGGATATGGCCATTGTGGGGCACCTCTCGGGCGAGCATATCGGTGCCATTGCCATAGGCACGCAGATATTCAACCTCATCTACTGGAACTTCGGCTTCCTGCGGATGGGCACCAGCGGCTTCACGGCACAGGCCTTCGGCGCCGAGCGGTGGGACGAGACGGTGAAGATACTCATCCGCGCCTGCAGCATAGCCCTGGGCATAGCGCTGGCGCTGATAGTGCTGCAGTGGCCGATATCGCTGGCAGTGCCGCTAATCTTCGAGAGCAGCGACCATGTGCTCAAGTTGGCCCTCACCTACTTCTTCGTGCGCATCTGGGCGGCACCGGCCACGTTGGGCATGTACGCCATCAAGGGGTGGTTCATCGGCATGCAGGACTCGAAGACGCCGATGTGGATAGCGATATTCCTCAACTGCGTGAACATTGCGGCGTCGCTGCTGTTCGTAATGGTGCTGCACTGGGACATCGCCGGTGTGGCGCTGGGCACAGTGATAGCCAACTACTCGGGCCTCGCCCTGGGCATATTCTTCCTGCGCCGCCGCCTACACAGGGACAATAACATATCGACATACCGGCATATCAACGTATCAACTCTGAAAGAGGCACTGAATTGGAAAGACATGCGGCGCTTCTTCAAGGTCAACGGCGACATCTTCCTGCGCACGCTCTGCCTGTCGGGTGTCTTCACCTTCATCACAGCGGCCTCAAGCCACATCAGCGACCAGATACTGGCCGTCGACGCCCTGTTGCTGCAGTTCTTCACGCTCTTCAGCTACATCATGGACGGCTTCGCCTATGCCGGTGAGAGCCTTGTGGGCCGCCATATCGGTGCCAAACAGAAGCGCC
>ONUE01000065.1 GCA_900320975.1 uncultured Bacteroidales bacterium
CACCAGCCGATAGGGGCTCTCATATATTATCATGGTGCGCTCTTCGTCGGCAAGTGCTTTCAAGGCTGTCTGGCGTCCTTTCTTGTGCGGCAGGAAGCCAAGGAAGACAAACTTGTCACATGGCAGTCCGCTGTCTATCAATGCAGGCACGAAAGCTGTCGCACCCGGCAGACACTCCACCTCGACACCCGCCTTCACGGCCTCACGTACCAATAGGAATCCAGGGTCGCTGATGCCCGGTGTACCGGCGTCGGTCACCACCGCTATTGTGGTGCCGCTCAGCAGCCGCTCCACCAATCCAGCCACCGTCTGGTGCTCGTTGAAGATATGGTAGCTCTGCAGCGGTGTATCGATGCCATAATGCTGCATAAGCACGCGGCTTGTCCGCGTGTCCTCAGCCAGTATGAGGTCGACAGAGCGGAGAACCTCGACGCCACGATAAGTCATGTCGCCGAGGTTCCCAACAGGTGTCGGTACTAGGAACAATTTCATTGTTCTTCAGTTTAAGGTTTAAGGTTTAAGGTTTAAGGTTCTGGACAGCGTAGCTTCCGTAAACCGTAAACATTAAACCTTAAACCGGATTATTCCTCCTCGAAGTCGTCGGGGATTTCCATGTCGTGGTAGACGTTCGTCACGTCCTCATCCTCCTCGAGGATACCGATGATCTTCATGACCTTGCGGATGGTCTCGGTGTCGACCTGGCGCAGGGTATTGGGGATGCGCTGCAGTTCGGCGCTCTCGCACTCGATACCTTTCTGCTCGAGCATTTTCACCATGTTGCCGAAGTCCTCGTAGGCGGTGTAGAGGGTCAGGTACTCGTCGTCGACCTCCATCTCTTCCAGACCGCCGTCGATGAGCTCCATCTCCAGTTCCTCGACATCCATCTCGGGCTTGCGGGGGATGACGAAGACGCCCTTGCGGGTGAAGAGGAAGGCGAGGCTGCCGTTGGTCTCCAGCGTGCCACCGTTCTTGTTCATGATGCTCTTGACGTTGGCGACGGTGCGGTTGTTGTTGTCCGAGAGGGCCTCGATGAAGAGGGCGATACCGTGGTTCACGTGGCACTCGAAGGTGAGCTCCAGCATCTGGGCGGCATCCTTGTCGTTGGCCTTGTTGATAGAGCGCTGCAGGGTGTCCTTGGGCATGTTGCAGCCACGGGCGTTCTGGATGAGCAGACGCAGACGGGGGTTGCTGTCGGGGTCAGCACCACCTTCGCGCACGGCGATGGTGACCTGCTTCAGAATGTTACTCCACTGTTTCGAGCGCTTGGCATCGGCTGCTCCTTTGGCTCTCTTAATCTTTGACCATTTGTTGTGTCCTGACATAATGATAAATGTTTATTGTTTTATTGTTTGATTATTTAATTGTTTGATTTCTCGTGTAGGGTTATTTCGTTTTCCACTGTAGGTAGGTGATGGGCTTGCCCTCGGCAAGGAACATCTTCTCGTAGAAGGTCTGCGTGAGGCGGGCTTCACCATAGATGGCCCCGTCGACGGAATCGGTGGGCACATTGTAGAGGTCGTTGGTGTGGGCGATAATCTCCATGTCGCGTGTCGGCAACACCTCGTTGAGGGTGTAGTCGTACAGCTCCTGACTGTCGGTCTTTAGGTGCATCGTGCTTTGCGGTGCGAGGAAGCGGGCGTAGGTGTCGAGGAAGCGTGGCGCCGAGAGCCTCTTGTTGGGCTTCTTGGGCTGCGGGTCGCAGAATGTGACCCATATCTCGCTAACCTCGCCCTCGGCGAAGAAGCGGTCTATCAACTCTATCCGTGTGCGTATGAACGCCACGTTCTTCAGAGGCTCCTCCACGGCGGTCTTGGCTCCGCGCCACAGGCGGGCGCCCTTGATGTCGACGCCTATGTAGTTGCGTTCGGGATGTATGCGTGCCAGTGCCAATGTGTAGTCGCCCTTGCCGCATCCCAGTTCCAGTGTTATCGGGTTGCTGTTGCCGAAGTGCTCGTGCCACTTCCCGCGCAGGCCGAAGCCTTCCTGCTCCAGTTGCTCGAAGCCCACCTGGAACAGATTGGGGAATGTCAGATTTTCAGCGAAGCGCTGCAGTTTGTGGTGTCCCATCTGTTTACCACTTCTTAATCACCACGTCACCGTCGTACCAGCTCTTCACGTGTTTGTACAGCGCGTCGGCGGCTGTCTGGCTGCTGGCGCTGCCCATACTCACGTAGTACAGGTCGTTGAACTCTATGATGTAAGCGTCGCAGCCCATATCGTGCAGCTTGGCGGTCATCTTGGCGGCGGTCATCTTGTTGAGGTAGAATCCGGCGATGAGGTCGAAGCCTTGCTTGCTGCCCTTCTCGACATACACATACACGGGAGGTTCGCCCGTCTGTGCGGCCTGACGGCGGCGCTCGATGACTTTCTTCTCGTCTTCCTTCACCTGCTGCACCTCGGCGGCGGTCTTCTGTCCACCGTTGCCGGGCTGCAAGCCGAGTTCGTCGGCCAGGCGGTAGAGCATATCGTCAAGCCAACGGTAGTTCATCAGCTCGCTCTGCACCTTGCCGCGGCAGCTGCGTGCATAGCAGACCTTCAGGAACGGCTCGTTGTAGTTGTAGATATAGTCGTTGTACTGTATCAGGCGCTGCACTGCGAAGCGCTCGCCAAGCATCTCCTCGAGGCGCTCGTTGACATACTGGCGGATGCGGTCCATCATCGGTACGCGGGCACAGGTGAAGTTGCGCTCGGCAAGGTAGTTGTTGATGTATTCGGTCATGAAGAGGCACACCATGTCGCCCTGCTCGGCAATCTCGTTGCCCGAGTAGTCTATCATGTCGGGGTTGAAGGTGAGCGAGTTCACCGGCGAAGCGTCGATGTGCGTGGTGCTTGCCGTGGTGTCGGTGGCGGCATTGTTGCCGCGGTTGAGCAGGTAATAGGCACCGCCGCCACAAAGTGCCAGCAGAAGCACTATAATCAGCAGTATCGGCAACACTCTGCGTTTCTTTTCGCCTTCCTTCTTGTTGGCCTTCTTGTTGGCTTTCTTTGCGGCTTTCTCGGCCAGCTTGCGCTCTTTGGCCTCTGCCTTGCGGCGAGCCTCCTCCTGTTTGTCGGCCAGCTTCTCTGCTTTTTTCTCGGCCTCCTTGTCGGCTATGTTGCGGTTGTCGTTGGCCTTGGCGTTCTCGCGGGCTGCCATAGCGGCCAGTGCGGCGGCTTTCTTCTCGGCCTTGATGCGCTCTTTCTCTGACTTGTATTCAGCCTTTGCGGCCTCTTTCTCGGCTTTCTTGCGGTTGGCCTCAGCCTCTTTCTCGGCTTTGATGCGCTCCTTCTCGGCACGCTCCTCGGCCTTGCGCAGCTCCTCGGCGGCTTTGCGCTTCTCTTCGGCCTCGCGTTTCTCGGCTTCTTTGCGCTGTTTGGCAAGCTGCTCTTCCTCGTAGCGCTGTTGCTCGGCGGCTTTCTTCTCCAGTTTTATGCGCTCCTCTTCGGCCTTCTTCTCGGCTTTCAGGCGCTCTTTCTCGGCGCGTGCCACGGCTTTCGGGTCGGCGGCAGGCTCCTCTTTCTTCAGGTTCTCAAGCTTCTTCAGACTCTCGTCCCAGTGGCTCTCCTCAGCCTCCTGGGGCTGCTCGGCGGGCATGGGCTTAGGTGCGGGAGCGGGCTCGGGAGCGGGTTCCGGCATGGGCTCCGGTGCGGGGGCATGGGCCTCTTCGTCGTCGAAGCGGGCGAAGGGGTCTTCCTCACCGTCGTGGTTGTATGTCTTCACCTCCTCGATGGGCATCACGCCTTTGTTGTCGGCGTCGAGCACAAGGCCTTCGGTCATCTTGAACCCGAAGGTGCGCTTGTCGTCGCAGGTCAGTGTGCCGAGGCGTCCGAAGGTGTGACGGCCGCTGCTCTTCACCTTGTCGGTGAGGGCGTCGATATAGTTAAGCCACATCTGCTTGGCCACTTCCTCGTTGATGCACTCGCGTTCTGCAAGAGTCTTGATGATGTCGCACTCTCCGGTGCTGTCCTCGCTGAAGGCTATGGCGCGTCCTGCGGGGTAGTATGTGCGTGTGGCGGGGTCGTGGTGGGCGGCGCGCTGCACGGTGTCCAGTGTTCCAATGCCGGGCATCACTACTTTCTGCCCATTCTCAAGCAATTCGACGATTAAGTCTGTTATGTTCATATCGTTTGATCTTTGTTTTCGTCAACTATTGTGTTTGGCCAGCCAAGCCTCTGCTTCGGCAAGGTCGGCGGGGGTGTCAATGCCTATGTTGGCATGTTCGGTATCGCGTACGGCGATGGTGTAGCCGTTGGCCAGCCACCGCAGTTGCTCCAGTTTCTCACACTCTTCCAGCGTCGCCGGTGCGAGGGTGCAGAGCTTCTCGAGCACCTCGGCGCGGAAGGCGTAGATGCCCACGTGCTTGTAGTAGGCTGCGCCCTCGAGCCATTTCTCCTGCTCCACGTCGCGGCGGTAGGGGATAGGCTGGCGGCTGAAGTACAGGGCCCGGCCGTTGTTGTCGCACACCACCTTGACGTTGTTGGGCGACAGCAGCTCCTCGATGCTGCGTATGGGGGTGCGCAGGGTGGCGATGTCTGTCTCGCCTTTGAAGCATGCCGTGAGGGCCGCTATCTGGCTCTCCTCCACGAAGGGCTCGTCGCCCTGGATGTTCACCACCACGTCGTACTGCTCGCCCTGCTCTTTGAGGCGACGCAGCACCTCGCCGCAACGGTCGGTGCCGCTGCGGTGCGCCGTGGAGGTCATCATGGCGGCCTCATGGCCTCCGATGCTCTGCATGTGGCTCAGTATGCGCTCGTCGTCGGTAGCCACCACCACGCGGCTCGCCTCGTCCATCTGCGAGGCGGTGCGCCACACACGTGCTATGATGCTCTTACCGCCGAGCATGGCCAGCGGCTTGCCGGGGAAGCGGGTCGAGGCGTAACGTGCCGGTATGACTATCAGTGTTCTCATCCTTTGAAGAGGCTGTTAAACTCGGCGTCTATGCGGTTGATGATATGTCCCAGGTCCTCGCGTTTCTCCACGAAGTCGCACTCTTCCATGTCCACCACGAGCATCTTGCCCTCGTAGTTCTCGGCCCAGTTCTCGTAGCGGTCGTTGAGGTTGGTGAGGTAGTCGAGGCGTATGCCCGTCTCCAGTTCGCGTCCGCGCTTCTGGATGTGGCGTATCAGCGTCGGCACATCGCTCTTGAGGTATATCAGCAGGTCGGGCTGCGGCAGCAGCGAGTAGGTCATCTCGAAGATGTTGGTGTAGGTCGTCAAGTCGCGCGACGTCATCAGGCCCATGCTTTGCAGGTTGGGGGCGAAGATGTAGGCGTCGTCGAAGAGCGAGCGGTCGCGTATGAAGTTCTCGCCGCTGCGGTTCAGCTCGTTGAGCTGTTTGATGTTGGTGTACAGCGAGTAGACCATCATGTTGAACGACCAGCGTCGCATGTCCTCGTAGAAACTGTTGAGGTAGGGGTTCTCCTCCGTCGTGCCGGAGATGGCTTTGTAGCCGTAGTGCTTCGCCAATAACTTGGTGAGCTCGGTCTTTCCCGCCCCTATGTTGCCCGAAATTGCTATCTGCATATACTTTCCTTCACGCCCAAAAGCACTCTTTCTGTTGAAAAAGAGTTCCTTGGCAGTTTTACTTCATTTTCTTCTAAACGGCAAATATACGAATATTTTTTGAATTATTATTGTTTTTTGCATTTTTGTCTCCCGTCCCATGTCTTTCCATGTATTCCCTTAAGCCATTCTGCGTATCCCCTTATGCCATTCTCCGTATCCACGTATGCCTTTTCAAGCCGAAAACACCCCCTTTTTTCTCCCACTCCCCACCGTCCCTTCTCCGACTGTTCTACGGTTGTTTACCGGTTGTTTAACGGTTCTAAACCGTTAAACAACCGGTAAACAACCGTAGAACAGTCGGAGCGGGGACGGAGCGGGGGCGGAGGGGAGGCGGTGGGACGGGGTGGTGGTGCAATGGTTTTTGCGGACTAATTCCTAATTTCTAATTCCTAATTTGTATTTTTTTCGTATTTTTGCAATGCGCTTTGTGGCGGCAAACTGCCGACGGAGTGCGGATAGTGTATTGTAAAACATGTTGTTATGCAGAAGATAGACAACCTTGATGAAATCATTGTTTCGGCTTTGCGCGAGGACGTTGGCGACGGCGACCACTCGACGTTGGCTTGCATACCGCCCGACGCCACGGGTACGGCCAAGATGGTGATGAAGCAGGCGGGCATCCTCTGTGGCGCCGAAGTGGGCCGCCGGGTGTTCGAGATTGTGGACAGCAGCCTGAAGGTGAGCCTGCTGAAGCACGACGGCGACGCCGTGCAGGTGGGCGACGTGGTGATGACCATCGAGGGCCACAGCGGCTCTATCCTCACTGCCGAGCGCACGGCGCTGAATTTCATGCAGCGCCTGTCGGGCATAGCCACCGAGACGGGGCGCATGGTGAAGATGCTGGAAGGCTTGAATACCAAGCTGCTCGACACCCGCAAGACGACGCCTAACATGCGACTGCTGGAGAAGTACGCCGTCAAGTGCGGCGGCGGCACCAACCACCGCATAGGCCTGTACGACATGGTGATGCTCAAGGACAACCACATCGACTTTGCCGGTGGCATCGAGGCTGCTATCGACCGCACCAACAAGTACCTGAAAGAGAAGGGCAAGGCTCTGCGCATCGAGATTGAGGTGCGCGACCTCGACGAGCTGCAGCGCGTGCTCGACCACGGTGGCGTGGACCGCATCATGCTTGACAACTTCACGCCGGAGCTGCTGGCCGAGGCCGTGAAGCGCATCGGCGGCCGCTACGAGACCGAGGCCAGCGGCGGCATCACCGAGGCCACCCTGCGCCGCTATGCAGAGACGGGCGTGGACTTCATCAGTGTGGGTGCCCTGACGCACCATATCAAGAGCCTCGACATATCGTTGGTGAAGAAGTAATGTTTAGTCAATGGTAGTTCAGGAAGTTCAAGGAGTTCAAGTAGTTCAGGACAATAGTTCCCAGCAATGGTAATGTCTTGAACTTCTTGAACTCCTTGAACTCCATGAACTACCAAAACATAGAATTAAAATGATAATAGAGAAAAATCGTGGAAAAGTGGTGACCGGCACATCGGCACCGAGGGAGAAATTCAGGATGGTGGCCAAGACGATGGTGAGCCTCGAAGAGGTGCTCGCCGACGAGCTGCGTGAGCTTGGCGCAGAGAATATTACGGTGGGTAACCGCGCCGTGGAGTTCGAGGGTGACATGCGCATGCTTTATCGTGCCAACTACTGCTGCCGCACGGCATTGGCCATACTGAAGCCCTTCGCGGAGTTCGACGCCAACGACGACCAGGAGCTCTACGACCAGGTGTACAAGATCCGTTGGGAGAAGATTCTCGACTGCGACTGCACCTTCATGATAGACAGCACCACCAGTGGCGAGGTGTTCACACACAGCTACTATGCTGCCCTGAAGACCAAGGATGCCATCGTGGACCGCTTCCGCCGCAACTTCGGCAAGCGCCCGAGCATCGACACCGAACAGCCAGACTATAAGTTCAACCTGCATATACGCGACAATCACGTCACGCTGCTGATGAACGCCAGCGGCGACTCGCTGCACAAGCGCGGCTACCGCCAGGGCGTGGGTGTGGCACCCATCAACGAGGTGCTCGCCGCCGGACTGCTGAAGCTCGCCGGATGGAAGTGCGACTGCAACTTCTACGACCCCATGTGCGGCTCCGGCACCATGCTGATTGAGGCCGCCATGATGGCCAACAATATACCGGCGCAGTACTACCGCGGCAACCGCTTCGGCTTCATGCGCTGGAAGGAGTTCAACCTCGGCGAGTGGAAGAGCGTCAAGAACGAGGAGGACCGCAAGATTGGTGCCCTCGACTTTGAAGGCGAGATTTGGGGTAACGACATTGACGAGCAGGTGATACAGCAGTGCGAGAAGAACCTGGAATTCACGAAGCTGCACCACGACGTGATGCTGCACATAGGCGACTTTGTCGACCAGGAGCCGCCGGAGGGCAAGACGCTCATCGTCACCAACCCGCCCTACGGCGAGCGCATCAAGGTGGAGGACCTCAACGCCATGTACGAGAAGTTGGGCGACACCTTCAAGCAGAAGTACGGCAAGGACTGCGACGTGTGGCTCATCGAGGCCATGAAGCACATCGGGCTGCACCCCTCGCGCAAGATACCTGTGCAGAATGGCGCCCTCGACTGCCGCTTCCTGCATTTCGAGCTCTACGACGGCTCGAAGAAGGCGAAGTATAACGGCGAATGATTTTATGTAACGGCGAATTTAACTAATTAAGCGAATTATGCTGACGCAGGTCAATTTCTTGCTAATTACTCTAATGGGCTTGCGCCAGTACAATTCGAGTAATTCGCCTATAATTAAATGACAGCGTAGCAATTAGTTTAATTCGTATAATTCGCCGTTAAGAATGTTGCGCAGCGCAGAGATTAAACAGGCGGCGTTGGCCGTGGGCTTTGATGCCTGCGGCGTGGCGCCTGCCGTAGCGCTGACCGACGAGGAATACCCTCTGAGGCAGTGGCTCGCCAAGGGCTGGCACGGCTCCCTTGACTATATGGAACGCAACATCGACAAGCGCATGGACCCGCGGCAGCTTGTGCCGGGGGCCAAGAGCGTGATATGCTGCGTCAGCGCCTATCCGCCGCCTACTTCCGAAGGGGGCGTGGCGGCCTACGCCCGCACACGCGAATACCACAAGGTGGTCAAGGATATGCTGTTTGCCTTGCGCGTGCGGCTCGGGCTTTCCTCGGCGGGAGGATCCGCCAAGGTGTGCTGCGACACGGTGCCCATCAGCGACAAGCACTGGGCGGCGCGCGCCGGTTTGGGCTGGATAGGGCGCCACACGCTGCTCGTCACCGAGCGGTGGGGCTCATGGGTGAACCTCGGCGAGCTTGTGACCACCGAGGAGTGCGACGCTTACGACAGCCCTTTGCCTATGGGCTGTACCGACTGCAACCTCTGTGTGGAGGCTTGCCCGAACCACGCCATCGGGGAGGATATGATTGACGTGCGGCGCTGCACGGCATACTACACCACGCACCACACGCGGGAGATACCGCCCGACGTGGACGCGCATGGCTACACGCAGGGCTGTGACATCTGTCAGCTGGCGTGTCCGTTTAACAAGACTATTTGATTGAGGGCTTCGGCACCTTGATGGGGAACCACGAGCGCACGGGCTGGTCGAGGCCCAGGCCGTTCATGTAGTTGTAGGTGGCGAGGCGCAGGGCTGCGCCCACGGCGTCGATATCATAATTAAAGCCGGGCTCCCAGTCGACCTCGTTGTTGCAGAATGGATTTGGCTCCAAGGATGTACGCCTGGCCCCATAGGCTTCGGGATTGATGCCGCTGGGCGAGTGGCAGGTCATGGCGTAGCGGTGCCAGAATGCGCTCTGCACGATGCCCTCGTCGAACATGCGGCGCACGGTCTCCAGGGCGTCGACGGACTCTTGCAGCGTCTCGGTGGGGAAGCCGTACATGAGGTAGGTGTGCACCATGATGCCGGCGTCGCGCAGGTGGCGGCAGGCCTCGACGGTCTGCTGTATCGGCCACCATGCCGGCTTCGGCCAGCAGGTCGCAGAGCTCGGCGGTATAGGCCTTCTCGAAGCGTATGTTGCCCCAAAAGCTGACGGCGAGGCCGCGCTTTAATATCTCCTCTGCCACCTCGCGCAGCAGCTTGGGCGGCAGGGCCTCGTCGACGAAGTGGAAGCCTGTGCGGCCGGTCTGCGCCATCACACGCTCCATGTGGTCGACCACGGTGGTGGCCTTGGGGGCGTGGTAGTTGCCGATATAGTCGAGCGAGGTGTCGCAGAAGGCGCAGCGATGCCAGTAGCAGCCGTGGGCCATCACCAACTTGTTCCAACGCCCTTGGCTCCAGAGGCGGTGCATGGGGTTGGTCATCTCGGTCAGCGAGAGGTACTTCTCTAATGGCAAGTCGCTGAAGTCGGGGCATATTTCAGTGGGTAGTGGATAGTGGGTAGTGGGTAGCATCTGAGCCCGTGTGCTACCCACTACCCACTCCTCACTATCCACTATCACTTTGTGGCAGAACTCATAGATGCGCTGGTCGCTCAGTTGGCGCCATTCGGTATTGGGGAAGCCGCCGCCAATCTCGACGGTGGCGTTGGTGTGAGCCTTCAGCCATTGGCCGCAGCGCAGGGCGCCGTAGAGGCAGCCGGGGAAGGGGACGGTGAGGCACACTTTCTCGGGGCTGAAGCCCGACACATACTCTTCCAGCAACTGCAGCATGAGACGGTCGATAGGGGAGGGCGTCTGCTGTAGCTCGGCGTAGAGAGGGTCGAAGGTAGGCGCGTCGTTGCTGAGGTATTCGGCATAGCGCACCAGGTCGAAATGGGAGTCCACATTCTCGCGGATGTGGTCGGCGATATCCTCGATGAAGAGGGTCGCCAGATGCATCGCCTTGTCGGTGGTGCCGCTGACGCCGAACGACCACTCCATGTTGTCCTCGTCGAGCTGCTCGAAGCGTTTGCCCTCGGGCAGCAGGCTGCGATTGGCGATGCGGGGGCCCAGTGTGTCGTCCTGTCCCCGCAGGAATCGCTTGACGGGCTCTATCAGTCGCGCCTGCTCGGTGAGGCCGATAGAAGACAAAAAGGTGGCCGACAGCACTCTGTCGACCACCTCTATCCCAAGGTCCACTTGCCGCACTTCGTTGCCTTGTCCCGCATAGAACCCTTTCAGGTAAGCCGTTGCGGGGTAGGGCGTGTTGAGCTGCGTCAGCGGAGGGGTGATGAGAAGTATTCTCACTACTTATTTCTTTTTGCCTTTCTTGGCAGGAGCCTTGCTGTCGGTCATGCCGAGCTTAGCCTTGATGTGGGCGGGGATGGCGTCCTTGTGAACCACGATGTTCATGGTTTTGTAACGGACGAAGGCCTTGCTGCAGAAGAAGTTGCCGCCGAACTCGCCGTTGTAGAGACCCCAGCTGTTCTTAACCATGTAGTACTCGTTGCCCATCTGGTCCTTGGCGGTGCCGAAGATCAGCATGCCGTGGTCGTCGGTGGTCTCCCAGTTGTCGTAGGCCTGCTGGCGCTCCTCCTGGCTGACCCAGCGCTGGGGAGTGGGGTGCTTGGCGGCCTCGTCGGCGATGTCGGCAGCGCTCATGCCGCTCCATTTGGCCTGGTCGCTACCAACCTTGGCGACAGCCTTGCCGTCGGTGGCGGGCAGCACGGCGAAGCCCTTGCGGGTGTAGCGGAAGCCGGGCTCGCTGACGTCGGCGCCCCAAGCCACGGTGTAGCCGTTCTCGATGGCGTAGTCAAAGACCTCCATCATCTCGTCGAGGGGCAGGTTCCAGCTGAGGCCCCAGCGCCAGTTGTCCTGGATCTCGAGGACGAACTGCTCGTAGAAGGGGTGGTGGGTGTAGCTGGTGATGCTCACGTAGTCGTCGGGGTTGAGGCCGAGGCTCTCACCGAAGCTCTTCGGGGTGTACTCTTTGCCTTTGTAGGTGAACTTCTCGGGGATGGGGCCGAGGTAGGCCTCGTGGACGGCGGCGATGGCCTTCTGCCACAGGGGCTGGCCGTCGGGGCTCATCTGGAGTTTCTTAAGCTTGCCCTTGGCGATGGCCTCGACCATAGCGTCGGTGAGGGCGCTGAGCTCGGTGTGGTTGCTGAGGGTGTCACCGTACATCTTGCCGGCGGGCATCACCTCGTCGGGCACCATGCCGTAGTTGCGGAGGCAGTAGAGGACATCGTTGAAGGCACCGCCCTGGCTGAAGCTCACGTCACCGTGGGTACGCACGGCGGCCATAGCGCGGTCGTTGTAGGTCTTCTCGATGACGTACATCTCGCTGAGGTCGTACTCGCCCTTGCCCATGCGGAGCAGCTCGCTCTCGAGGAAGGCGATGGTGCTGTAGCTCCAGCAGGTGCCGGCGTTCACCTTGATGGTGTCGAACTTGTAGCCCTCATCCTCTTTCTTCTCTTCCTGTGCGAACACAGAGCTGGCGCAGATGGCGACGGCGCCAAGGAATAAAAATGCTTTCTTCATTGTTTTATTGTTATTTTATTATTGATTTTACGCATTAAATGCGGTGCAAAGATACACAATTTTCGTGACGTAGAGAAAATAATTTTTGCAGAATGAAATAAATATTGTAATTTTGCAGTCGATTTCAAACAGAGTATCAACGAATACAGATGCCAATGAAGTATAGCGCATAGTTTAGTATGCACATTATAGTTAATAAAATGAGCTGACGCTCTTGTTTCCCTTAATGTAAAGTCTGGTAAACTGACATTTGGAATGGAAATGGGAATGCTGAAGTTCACGCTTGGGCGTGATTCTTTCCCACTTGTTTATTCCAAAGGTATTACCAGACACCGACATTAAGAAATAAGTGAAAGTTTTACGCCTTATTTCATATAGCAGGGTCGCCGAAAACTGCATAATAGAGTAGGCAAGAAAAAAGAATAGTTATGAAGAAGACTTATTTCATTATTATTGCCGTTGTAGCGGTATTATTGTCATCGTGTAAAAGTAGTTACCATTTTTGCCAAATATATGAAACGAAACCAGTCAATCATGATGGCGACATAAGGAACGAAGGGGACACTCTTCGCTACGAAAATGAGCAATGTGTCATTGATTATAACTTTTGGTCGAACGGAGGCTCCGCAGATTTCTATTTCTACAACAAGACCGATGAGATAATATATATTGACCTCGCAAAGTCGTTCTATGTTTCAAATGGTATTGCCTACGATTTATACGGAGCAAGAGAGTGGAGCCAGAGCTCATCTGTTGGTATGGCTTCGTCAGTTTCATATAACTATGGAGAATCTGTTGCTGCGGCTATTACTGTTGGTGCTATTGTGCCTAGTCTTATCCCGAATAAAGCCGTTGGAGCCAAAGCAACTAAGGCGGCAAGCCGCTCGGCAAGTCTCTCTACTGGAAGTACTGTGGCACATATGGAATCATACACCGTTACCACAAAGGAAAAACAGATTGTGGCTGTGCCACCACACACCAGAAAATACATAAGAACACACAATATTGCGCCTGTACCCTATCTTTCGTGTGATTTGCATCGTTATCCATCTACCAGTGCAAGAATGGACTTCTCGGCCGACAATTCACCGTACCGTTTCTCGGATGTAATTACATATACAATTGGCGAAAACAAACAGCCCGTTACTGTGAGTGGCGATTTCTATGTGTCGTCTGTCACGAACTATGCAGAACCAGAAATCATTGTGATGAAAGAAAGGGGTGAGCTATGTGAGAACATGAGAGGACCTGACTATGTCGCCCCCACGCATACCTTATACGATAAAATGGTCAAAGATAATATTTGTGAGATATCCAGTTCTTTCTACAACATATACGATGTCACGACAGCAAAGAAACTGTACGAGAAAAAGGATAAGAACTATAAGTATGACTACGAACATCATGCTTACGTTATGTCAGTTTCGCAAGGCAGTCCGTGGGCGGCACTTGTATTTGTTGGTGTTCTGGCAGGAATTGCTGCTGTTGTAGCATTTACTGGTATGTAAAACTATTTTAGATAGGTACTCGTACCGGCGTCTCGTTTTATAAATAGCCCCACACTAAGCTAACAGGCGTAGTGTGGGGCTATTGAAATAATAAGCCCAAGGCTTATTAAACTATTCTTCCGGGGCGAACATCGGGTCCCAGGCGGGGAGCATGATGGGCTGCTGGTCCATCATCTTGAGGATGTTGGCGGGGATGTATTTCTCCTCGAGGACCACGCGGAACATGTACTCGTTGAACCAGTCGTTGGTCATGATGAGGTTGCCTTGCCAGCCGTAGTTGGGGCCCCAGCTGTTCTCCACCATCCACTTCACGGGCTTGCCGTCCTTGTCGAGGTCGACGGCGCAGAGGGTCATGGCGTGGCTCGAGCCGCTGGCGAAGGTGGCCACGCGCTGCTTCTTGTCCATGCCGAAGGTGGTGCCCATCAACGACTCGTAGTCGTAGTTGTTCATGTCCATCAGGCCGTTGTCGCGGTTGAGGAACTTTCCAACATCGCAGCTGAAGTACATCATGGTGCTGTCCTTGATGCTGGCGATGCACATGGGGGCGATCTCCTCCATCGGCAGGTTGAGGTAGCGCCAGTTCTGGCCGTCGTATACGTGGCG
>ONUE01000008.1 GCA_900320975.1 uncultured Bacteroidales bacterium
CGCTACCCCTCCATTCAGGAGGTGTATAAGAACCTCCACGCCAAGGGCTACCGTATTGTGGCCACCCTGCCGCACGAGAACGACACCATGATTGGCGACCTCGACATCAGCCAGCCCACGGCATTGGTCTTCGGCACCGAGCTCACAGGCCTCACCCAGGAGGCCATCGACGGCGCCGACGCCTATGTCAAGATACCCATGTACGGCTTCACCGAGAGCTTCAATATCAGCGTCTGCGCCGCCTTGTCGCTCTTCTCACTCACCGAGCGCATGCGCCGCGACGACAGCCTGCAGTGGCGCCTCAACGACGACGCCCTGCTTGACCTCAAGCTTCACTGGGCCATGCAGGCCATCCGCGACGGCGAGAAAGTGGTGCAAAATCTTATGCAGAATATGTAATACAAATATTTTTTGTATATTTGCATTCCAAGAAAAACAATCGTATTAACATAACAATATGCACAATATGAGAAAGATAATCGCATTTGCGGCAGCTATCGCCCTCCTTCAGGGTGCTGTTTTCGCACAGAATCTCAAGTCTGTGCCAGAGAAAGAGGTGAAGGTAAACTACGTTAAAGACTTCCAGCGTCAGGTGAAAGAAGCCACCGACGTGAAATGGTATCAGATGGACGAAAACGCCTTCAAGGTGATCTATCTGGATTCCGAGAAGAGCCGTCAGGCCATGGTCTTCAGCAACAAGGGTACCGAGACCCATTACTACATCGACAAGAAATACTGCCCCGCCGCCGTGCGTGACACCGTGAACAATCTGTTCAAGGGCTATGAAGTCAGCGATCTGTGGGTGCGCAAGGTACGCAACAAGATGACCTACCAAGCCCGCATTGCCAAGAAGAGCGGCTTCCTCTGGTGGAAGAAAGAGACCGACGCAAAGGTCCTCAGCTGGGAGGTTGACGGTAAGTATATCGGCGAGTAATCTTTAAGCAAAAGAATAAGGGCCCCGCGCATCGCGCGGGGCCCTTATTTCATTTTACTCTGCCACGTCTTTTCCGTGGCAGTTCTTGTATTTCTTACCGCTGCCGCAGGGGCAGGGGTCGTTGCGGCCTACTTTCTTCTCCACGTGCACCGGCATCACCTTCTGGGGCTGCTGGCGACTGTTGTCGATGGCCTGCTGTTGTTGCTGGGCGCTGCGGTCGAACTGGTTCTCGCGACCGGCACGCAGACCGCGCTGCGGTGCCTGCGGACGCTGTGCCTCACGCACCTGGCTCTCGTCGGGCAGCGGCAGGTTGGCGCGGCTCAGGAAGCTGGTAATCTCGCGGTTGATGTTGAGCAGCATCTGCTCAAAGAGCTTGAAGCTCTCGAACTTGTATATCAGCAACGGGTCTTTCTGCTCGTAGGCGGCGTTCTGCACGCTCTGGCGCAGGTCGTCGAGCTGGCGCAGGTGCTCCTTCCACAGGTCGTCGATGATGGCCAGCGTGATGCCTTTCTCGATTGAGAGCTGCAGCTCGCGCCCGTGGGTCTCGTAAGCCTTCTTCACCGGAACCACCACGTTGAGGGTCTTCTTGCCATCGGTGATGGGGAAGGCCACATTGATATAGCGGGTGTTCTCGGCGATGTTCTTGATGAAGGGCCAAGCGTTCTCGCAGAGCTTCTGCATGCGCTCCTTGTAAGCGCTGAAGCACTGGTCGTAGAGCAGCTGTATGGCCTCTCTGCGATGGAGCGACAGGAACTCGCGCTCGCTCATCGGCACCTCGTGGGCGAATACGCGTATGACCTCCATCTTGAACTCATCCCAGTCGCTGCCTTCGGTGTAGAGCAGCTCGCAGGTGTCGAAGAACATATTGCTGATGTCGATGCTCAGGCGGTCGCCGTACAGCGCGTTGCGGCGCTTGTTGTAGATGACGGTGCGCTGGTTGTTCATCACATCGTCGTACTCCAGCAGGCGCTTACGCATGCCGAAGTTGTTCTCCTCGACCTTCTTCTGGGCGCGCTCAATCTGCTTGGTGATCATCGAGTGCTGGATAACCTCGCCTTCCTGCAGGCCCATGCGGTCCATCACCTGGGCGATGCGCTCGCTGCCGAAGAGGCGCATCAGGTCGTCCTCCAGCGATACGAAGAAGAGGCTCGAGCCCGGGTCGCCCTGACGGCCTGCACGGCCGCGCAGCTGGCGGTCCACACGACGGCTCTCGTGGCGCTCTGTGCCGATGATGGCCAGACCGCCTTTCTCCTTCACGTCGCCCTTGAGCTTGATATCGGTACCACGACCAGCCATGTTGGTGGCGATGGTCACGCGGCCAGGCTCACCGGCCTGTGCCACGATGTCGGCCTCCTTCTGGTGCAGCTTTGCATTCAGCACGTTGTGCGGAATCTTCTTCATCTTGAGCATCTTGCTTAGCAACTCGGAAATCTCGACGCTTGTAGTACCCACCAGCACGGGACGCCCTTCGCCGATGAGGCGTTCCACCTCGTCAATGACGGCTTTGAACTTCTCGCGCTTGGTCTTGTAGATCATGTCGTCCATATCGTCGCGCGCCACAGGCTTGTTGGTCGGAATCTCCACCACATCCAGCTTGTAGATGTTCCAGAACTCGCCGGCCTCCGTCGAAGCGGTACCGGTCATACCGGCCAGCTTCTTGTACATGCGGAAGTAGTTCTGCAGCGTGATGGTGGCGTAGGTCTGTGTGGCGGCCTCCACCTTGGCGTTCTCCTTGGCTTCCACAGCCTGGTGCAGGCCGTCGCTCCAGCGGCGTCCCTCCATGATACGGCCCGTCTGCTCGTCGACAATCTTCACCTGGTTGTCCTCGGTGAGGATGTAGTCCACGTCGCGCACGAACAGCGTGTAGGCTTTCAGCAGCTGGTCCACGGTGTGCACGCGCTCGCTCTGCACGGCGAAGTCGGAGTATATCTTGTCCTTGGCCTCGGTCTTCTGCTCGGGAGTCAGGCTGGCGTCGTTCTCCACCTCGGCGATGGCCGAGCCGATGTCGGGCAGCTGGTAGAAGTTGGGGTCCTCGCCCAGCGAGGTGAGGTACTCCATACCCTTGTCGGTGAGCTCCACCTGGCGGTTCTTCTCGTCGATGACGAAGTACAGCTCATCGTCGATGATGTGCATGTACTTGTTCTGCTCCTGCATGTAGAAGTTCTCTGTCTTGAGCAGTATGCTCTTGATGCCGCTCTCGGAGAGGTATTTGATGAGGGCGTTGTTCTTCGGCAGGCCGCGGTAGGCGCGGAGCAGCTGCTTGGCGCACTCGTCCTCGGGCTTGGGGTCGGGCTTCTCGCTGATGCCCTTCTTGGCGTCGGCCAGGCACTGGGTCACCAGCAGGCGCTGGGCGTTGTAGAGCTTCTCGATGGTGGGCTTGAAGCGGTAGAACTCCTGCTCGTCGTCGTTTTTGCCCGTCGGGCCGCTGATGATGAGAGGCGTACGGGCGTCGTCGATGAGCACCGAGTCGACCTCGTCGACGATGGCGTAGTTGTGGCCGCGCTGCACCAGCTCCTCGGGGTTGCGGCTCATGTTGTCGCGCAGGTAGTCGAAGCCGAACTCATTGTTGGTGCCGTAGGTGATGTCGCAGTTGTAGGCGCGCTTGCGCTCGTCGCTGTGCGGCTCGTGCTTGTCGATGCAGTCGACGGTGAGGCCGTGGAACTCGAACAGCATACCCATCCACTCCGAGTCACGCTTGGCCAGATAGTCGTTCACGGTGACCACATGCACGCCCTTGCCGGGCAGTGCGTTGAGGTACACGGGCAGCGTAGCCACGAGGGTCTTACCCTCACCGGTGGCCATTTCGGCGATCTTGCCGCTGTGCAGCACCACGCCGCCGATGATCTGCACGTCGTAGTGCACCATGTCCCACGTGATCTCGTTGCCGCCGGCCACCCAGTGGTTCTTGTACAAGGCCTTGTCGCCCTCGATGGTGATGCTGGCGTGCGTGGCTGCCAGGTCGCGGTCGTGCTCGGTGGCGGTGACCACCACGGTCTCGTTCTCGGCAAAGCGCTTGGCAGTCTCCTTGACCACCGAGAAGGCCTCGGGCAGTATCTCGTCCAGCACCTTCTGCGTCTTGTCGTAGCTCTGCTTCTCCAGCTCGTCGATGCGCTTGTAGAGGTTCTCTTTCTCCTCCACGGGCATGTCGTACTCGGCGTCTATGCGGTCGCGCAACTGCTTGAGCTCGGTCTCTTCGGCCTCGCGGGCTTTGTTGATGCGCTCTTTGAATTCAATGGTCTTGGCACGCAGGCCGTCGTTGTCGAGGGCCGCGATGGCAGGGTAGGCGGCGAGGGTGGCGTCCAGGAAAGGCTTGACAGTCTTCAGGTCGCGCTGGCTCTTGTCGCCAAAGATTTTGGTTAGGAAATTAGCCATGTCTTTATTTTGTATTCTCTATATAATATTATACAATTCAACTTCTTGCGTCGCACTGTGCGACACAGGGCAACATGCAAAGATACACAATTTTATTTATATCCTGCCCTCGCTGCACATTTTTTTACATCAAAAAGCGTGCCAAAACATCTTCCTGCCATTCCCCCGCCATTCCTCCACCGTTCCCTCGTGGTTCCACCTCCGCCTCCCACCTCCGCCCCCGCTCCGTCTGTTCTACGGTTGTTCTACGGTTGTTTAACGGTTGTTCTACGACTATAAACCGTTAAACAACCGTAGAACAACCGTAGAACAGACGGAGAAGGGGCGGTGAGGGTAGGGGGAAGACGGGGAGGATGGGGGAGGGGAGAATGGGGGTGGAGAGGGGGCTTTTTAGGGGGTGGATAAAAAAAAATTTGCCATGTCGGCAAAGTTTCGTACTTTTGCATTTTGAATTAAATAAAAATATAAATAACAAAACAATATAGATAACAATGCAGAAAAGTAAAGTAGGACTTGATTTTGTGGAGGTTGAGCACGCACGCGACGTGGCGCGAAGGATTGCCGGACAGGTGCAGGATTTCGTGGAAGACTACACCACAGTGGCTGTGGAGCGCACTTTGTGCCGCTTCCTCGGTATCGACGGCATCGACGCTAACGAAGTGCCTATGCCCAATGTGGTGGTCGAAGAGCTGAAGAGCAAAGGTGTGCTCGGCGAAGGCGTGATGTTCTATGTCGGCAACGCCATGGTGGAGACCGGCAAGAACCCGCAGGAGATTGCCGAGGCCATTGCCGCCGGCACGCTCGACATCACCAAACTGCCCGTCCACAGCAAAGCAGACATCGACAAGGCCCTGGAGCCTGTCATCAAGGCAACCATCGACAAGGTTCGCGGCAACCGCCTGCGCCGCGAGAAATACATCGAGACGATAGGCGAGGGTTCGAAGCCGTACCTCTATATCATCGTCGCCACGGGTAACATCTACGAGGATGTCGTCCAGGCACAGGCTGGTGCCCGTCAGGGTGCCGACATCATCGCCGTGATCCGCACCACCGGACAGTCGCTGCTCGACTATGTGCCTTACGGCGCTACCACCGAGGGCTTCGGCGGCACCTTCGCCACCCAGGAGAACTTCCGCATCATGCGCAAGGCCCTCGACGAGGTAGGCGAGGAGGTGGGCCGTTACATACGCCTCTGCAACTACTGCTCGGGTCTCTGCATGCCGGAGATTGCCGCCATGGGCGCTCTCGAAGGCCTCGACGTGATGCTCAACGATGCTCTCTACGGCATCCTGTTCCGCGACATCAACATGCAGCGTACGCTGATCGACCAGTACTTCAGCCGTATCATCAACGGCTTCGCGGGTGTTATCATCAACACCGGCGAGGATAACTACCTGACCACCGCCGACGCCTACGAAGAGGCGCACACGGTGCTGGCTTCCGACCTCATCAACGAGCAGCTGGCGCTGATGGCCGGTCTGCCCGAGGAGCAGCAGGGTCTGGGTCACGCCTTCGAGATGGATCCCATGCTTGAGAACGGCTTCCTCTACGAGTTGGCACAGGCCCAGATGATTCGCGAGATCTTCCCCAAGGCTCCGCTTAAGTACATGCCCCCGACGAAGTTCATGACCGGTAACATCTTCCGCGGCCACATCCAGGATGCTCTGTTCAACGTCATTGGCCAGTGGACCCACCAGGGTCTGCAGCTGCTGGGTATGCCCACCGAGGCTATCCACACCCCCTTCATGAGTGACCGCTACCTCAGTATCGAGAACGCCAAGTATATCTTCAACAACATGAAGGATATCGGCGAAGAGGTCGAGTTCAAGGAAGGCGGCATCATCAAGAGCCGCGCCCAGGAGGTGCTGCACAACGCCACCAAGCTGCTCGAGACCATGGAGAGCGAGGGCCTCTTCACCGCACTGGAGAAGGGTATCTTCGCCAACGTGAAGCGCCCGAAGACCGGCGGTAAGGGCCTCGACGGCGTCACCCTGAAGGGCGAGCACTACTTTAACCCGTTTGTTGAACTAATGAAAGGAAAGAAATAATCTGGTTTAAGGTTTAATGTTTACGGTTTAAGGGAGCTGTCGCACAACATGCGTTCCCTGAACCTTAAACCTTAAACCATAAACCGTAAACCTTAATAAAATGAGCGAAGGATTGTATTCGATGGAGGCTAAGGATTACGACAAAACCTTAGACCTTACCAAGATAAAGCCATACGGCGACACTATGAACGACGGCAAGGTGCAGCTGAGCTTCACCCTGCCGGTGCCCGCTGGCGCCGAGGCCGAAGAGGCCGCCAAGCAGCTGTTGAAGAAGATGGGCTTCGAGAATCCCCTGGTGGTCTACCAGAAAGAGCTGACCGAGGGCTTCTGCTTCATGAACTGCTACGGCTCGCTGACGCACACGGTGGATTATACCAACATCCATGTCCCCAAGGTGGAGAGTACCACCATGGAGATGAAGGAGTGTGACGAGTATATCCGTGAGCATATCGGCCGCAAGATAGTGTGTGTGGGTGCTTCGACGGGTACCGACGCACATACCGTGGGTATCGACGCCATCATGAACATGAAGGGCTATGCAGGCCACTACGGTCTGGAGCGCTACGACATGATCGACGCCTACAACCTGGGCAGCCAGGTGCCTAACGACGAGTTCATCGCTAAGGCGATCGAGCTGCACGCCGACGCACTGCTGGTGAGCCAGACGGTGACGCAGAAGGACGTGCATATCAAGAACCTCACCGAGCTCGTCGAGATGCTCGAGGCCGAGGGCTTGCGCGACAAGATGATTCTCGTCTGCGGTGGTCCGCGTATCAGCCACGAGCTGGCCAAGGAGCTCGGCTACGATGCCGGCTTTGGCGCCAACACCTACGCTGACGACGTGGCCTCCTACGTCGCACAGGAGATGGTGGCACGCGGTTGGAAGTAAAAAAAAAGCGCGACCCGAAGGCCGCGCTACAAGACAAAGCATAAACAATCAAACAATAATAAAAATGGAAAAAGAACAGATTAAACCTTTTATCGCCAAGCGCGCAGCCCAGGAGCTGCACGACGGTGATGTCGTCAACCTTGGTATCGGTCTGCCGACCTTGATCCCCAACTTCCTGCCCGAGGGCGTGCACGTCATCCTGCAGAGCGAGAACGGTATGATTGGCATGGGCCCCACCCCCGAAGAGGGTAAGGAAGACCCCTGGTTCATCAACGCCGGTGGTGGCTACATCACCCATGTGCCCGGTGCTTCGACCTTCGACAGCGCCACCTCCTTCGGCATCATCCGCGGCGGCCATGTGGACGTGAGCGTCCTCGGCGCCATGCAGGTGGATGAGGAAGGCGACCTGGCCAACTGGATGATTCCCGGCAAGAAGACCCCCGGTATGGGTGGTGCTATGGACCTGCTGGTGGGTGCCAAGAAGGTTATCCTCGCCATGGAGCACACCGCCAAGGGTAATCCCAAGATCCTGAAGAAATGCACCCTGCCGCTGACCGCCAAGGGCCAGGTGAACATGATCATCACCGAGATGGGTGTCATGGAGATCACCCCCAAGGGCATCGTGCTGACGGAGATCAACCCCGAGTTCACCGTCGAGCAGGTGCAGGCCGCTACCGAGGCTACGCTGATTATCAGCCCCGACCTGAAAAAGATGAATGCATAACATTCGATTATGAAGAAAATAATCATAGCTGCTGTAGCGCTGCTGTGCCTTTGCGGCACAGCAGCCGCCCAGCGGCATATAGAGTACAAATGGCGTGGCGCCTACGTCGTCGTGGACGGTTCGTATGTGATGAACCTCAACCGCTCTACGAGCACGTCTACTATCGTTTCTGTGGCCGACACTATGTCGGGCTTCGCCCTCGGCGTCTCCGGCGGCTTCCAATTCCGCAAAGAGGCTGGCGTGGGCTTGGGTGTCACCTACCTGTTAGACCCCACGGGAGCATTCACGCAGATGCCCATTTATGCGGAGCTCCGCAGCCATTTCTCGCGTTCGCGCCTGACACCCTATGCGGTGCTGCAGCTGGGCTACACGCTGCCCCTTGGCGCATCGAGCCCCACGGTGAAGATTGAGACTGGCGGCATCTACTTCGGTGCCCAGTTGGGCAGCCGTTTCGCCATCGACCGTAGCTTCGCCATCGGTATGCATGTCGGCTACAAGCTGCTGAACATGGCCGAGGTGTCGCGCTTCGATGTCGCTCACAAGCCGCTGCTTGCCGACGCACGTTCGCTGCATGTGATTGATGCCGGCGTGAGCCTTCATTTCTAAAGTGAAGCCGGAATGCGCAGAGTCTTAGCATGGCTGCTGGTACTTCTAACAGTGCCTATGGTGTCCGTGGCGCAGCTTGTGACTGTGCCACGGAGCAATGTTGTGGCCTATGACAATGACCGCGCAATAGAGAAGCTGGACTACCGCGAGTCGCCATACTATATGGTGCTCACGGGCAGCTGGAAACAGCGGCGCACGGACAGCTCGGTAGTCTACACCCGCCAGATTGAAGTGGATCGAGTCTGGAAGGAGTATCAGGTATTCCTCAATGTACGCTGCGGCCGCGCCTGCCGGGTCTACCTCAACGACAAGGTGGTGGGCTATGCCGACGACTCGCGCAACTGGAATGAGTTCCAGCTCAACAAGTACCTTAAGTACGGCAAGTTCAACACCCTTGCCATTGAGACCCTCAAGCATCCGCAGGGTGCGCTGCTTGAGGACACCGCCATTGCAGTAGGCCTCAATGGAGAGCCGTACATATTATTTAAGACAGACCCCTGCGTGAGCGACATGAGCCTCAACGCCGACTATGACGCTCTTACGCAGTCGGGCACGCTCAACATCGATGCGCGTGTCTTCAACAGCCACCGCAAAGGGCGTTATTATGTTGAGGTGGAGGTGTGGAATCCGCAGGGACGCCAGCTTGACCGCATGGGCCGCTGGGTGGTCTTCGACAAGCGCGACGAAGAACCAGTGGATTTGAGCCGCACATGGCCTGGCATTGAGCCTTGGAGCGCCGAGAATCCCGCCTTGTACACTGTCGTTGTGCGGCTGCGCAACGAGAAGATGATGGAGGAAGAAGTCATAGGCGCCCGTGTCGGCTTCCGCCACGTAGAGATAAAAGAGGGCTTGCTGCTTGTCAACGGCAAGCCGGTAACAGTCAAGGGTGTCACCTACGGTCATGAACACACTGAAGGCTATGCTTCGCGTGAGCAGATGCGGCGCGACGTTGTGGCCATGAAGCGCGACAATGTCAACGCCGTGCGTACCTCGCGCTTCTCGCCCATGGACGCCTATTTCTATGAGCTCTGCGACCGCTATGGCCTCTATGTGATAGCCGATGCCAACCTCATGCCAGCATCGTCGCAGCACCAGGCCGTAGCCACCGACCAAGCCTTTGCGCCACTCTTTGAGCGCCGCGTGGAGAACCTTTACGGCAAATACAAAAACCACACCAGCATTATAGCGTGGTGCCTCGGCAATACCCGTGACAACGGTGTCTGCATGGCCGCCGCATACCGCCGCCTCAAGGCGCTGGAGAAACAGCGCCCGGTAGTATTCCCCGGGGCAGACTTTGCCGATGCCACCGATATTGTGGCGCCGTCGCTGCCTACCGTGCAGACCATGCGGCAGATTCTGTCCAAGGGAGGAGAGCGCCCCTTGCTGATGATGCCTTCTGTCGACAAGGCCAATTTTGCCGTCCTTGGCGACCTCTGGAGCCTGGTGCTCTCGCAGCGCCAGCTGCAGGGCGGCTTCGTGGCTTCGTGGCCGCTCGAGGGTGTCTTGCTCGCCGAGTTGAAGCAGCTCTACAGCCCCTTCTCCATAAGCCTCTCGAAGGTGACACCCGACGAAGCGGAGTTTGTGGTGCACAACAGTAATGACTTCACCTCTTTTGGGGCATATTTGCTCGAATATACCATATATACCAACCTGCGCTCCAATGTCGTCGCAGGCGACTTGCCCGTGGCTATGGCTGGCGGCGAGAGCGACAAGGTGAGTATGCGAATACCCGACCTCGACCTACAGCCCGGCGAGGAGCTCTTCATCCGCTTCGATGTAAGCCGCCGGCGCAACCGCAAGCTCGAATGGCTTGGCAACAGCGCCGCCGAGCTCACCGTGGGCTCAGTGGTCTTCCCGTTACCGATACGTAGTGTGCCGCGTAATCTGCTCGATACCGTCGGCACCGCCATAGATAAAGCCTTGCTGGCCGACAGCACCCTCATCGCCCCTGTGCTGGCTTTCGAGGGTCATGCCGACTGGCACGCCAATACTATTGCATTTGCCCGCAGGCAGCCCGACAAGCGGACGCTCTGTGTCGACGCAATGCTGCAGTATGTGGCGCCCACCGGCGCGCCGATGTGCGATGTGCGCCTCTCTTATACCGTCTATGGTACCGGCGACCTTGTCGCCGACTACAGCATAGCGCCCAGTGACCGCGTGCGCGGTGCACTGATGCCGGTCTTCACCGTCGCTACCAATCTGGATGCCGCCGACACGCTGCGGTGGTTCGGTGCCGGTCGCGAGACACTCTTCCGCAACAGTAATGCCGTCGTCGGCTTGTACGAGAAGGCTGTCGCCGCTGTCAATGGCTCACGCGGCGATGTGCGCTGGTGCGCCGTGGGTCGCAACGAGGGCCGCTTCTGTCAGTTTGTGGACTCTCTCGGCGTGCTCTCTGTGTCCGACGGCACTCTGCGCCTAAAGCCCCAGCATCCCACGCGCCATGTGCGCCTCCGTGTCGGCCCATACAACGCCGACCGTCAGCCTGAAGACTGCTACGCTGTCAGCTGTCCTGCGGTGATTTCTGGCATCCTCGAGCCGCCTGTCATAACGGCTTCTGCTGCCCGCTTCTCGCAACCGCTGACTGTCACCCTGGCGGCCAAACACCAGGGACAGAACACCGTCATACGCTATACGACCGACGGCACAGAGCCCACCGAGATGTCGCCGGTATACACCGCGCCATTGACCATCACGGCTACCACCGTGGTCAAGGCTCGCCTCTTCGGCAAGGATATGCCGCCGTCGTTCACCGCCACGCGCAAGTTTAACTACGACTACATCGTTCGCACCACATTCTCGCGCAAGGCCAACACCCCATACAATGTGGGTACCGACACCATCCTCTTCGACGGTGAGCGCGGCTCGGTAGACGACCTCTCGCGCGGCTGGCTGGGCTTCTCCGGTGCAGCCCCTGTCGTTACTGTGGAGCTCGCCAAAGCCGTTGATGTCGAAAACCTTCTGCTGCGTTATGCCCACAGCCCCGCCGTCTGGGCGTTTGCGCCAAGCGAGTTGATACTATCCTTCTCTGCCGACGGCGTCACGTGGGGCGACACCGTGCGCTACACCGTGCCTTTCGACCCTGCGGCGCAGGAGAACAGTGGCGACCAGCTCGTGGAGCCGCGCATCCCTGTGGAACGCAGCGCCGTGGGCTACATTAGGATTGAAGCTGCCACCATCGGCAAGATACCGGCCTGGCACCGCGCCAAGGGCTTGAATTCATGGCTGATGATGGACGAAATACAGATAGAAGAACATTTGAACAATTGAAATACATGAAGCATAGCAATATACTGAAGCTCTCCCTGCTGTCTTTATTGTCGCTCCTGACGGCTTCTTGCGAGGTGGAGTTCTCGCCCAATGCACCGTGGAAAGAAATCCCTGTTGTCTACTGTCTGCTCGACCAGGACGACGACACTACCTGGGCTCGTGTGGAGCGCTGCTACCTCGGCGAGGGCAGCATCTACGACTACAGTTCCATCAGCGACTCTATCAACTATCCCATAGGCTCTATCGAGGTGAAACTCTTGAGAATATACAACGGAGAGACCGTGGCCGAGTACACTTTCCGCGACACCACTGTGAACCGGCAGAGTGGCGACTTCGCCTACATTGCCCAGCCTATGTACTACCTCCCCGGGAAAGGACACTTCAACGAATTCTGCACCTATGACATACAAGTGAGCCGTGTCGCTGACGGCCAAGTTATTGCGCATGCCAAGCAACCCATAGAGCTTATAGTTCGCAACCCCGAAGATTGCGTCTTCACCAAGCCCACCTACACAACCTTCCCCTATAAGACCGGCATGTTCGCCTTCAAGGCGGCAGGCAACACCTGCCAGATGGAGTGGCCTGCCCTCAAGAACGCCCGTCTTTATCAGCCATTTGTGCGCCTCTACTACACCGAAGATGGCGAGCGCCGCTACGTTGACGTGCGCACCCCCTCGGTGTCGTCCGTCAACAACGCCGACCGCTACACCATCTACTATCAGGCCAGCAGCTTCCTCACCAACGTCAAGGAACAACTCAAGAACGACCCCAACCCCAAGGTCTATCTCAAACAGGTCGACCTGTACCTCACGGCCTGCAGCGAAGACTTCAGTGCCTATATGTCCAATATAGCCGATGCCGGCAACCTCGACCAGAGCCGCGAGCTCTATACCAACATCGAGGGCGGCCGTGGAATCTTTGCCGCCCGTCGCACCAAGCTACACCGCTGGTACCCAGCCGATAGCTCCCTAGCTCGCACCCCCGTGGGCCTCTTCTATCAGCTCAAGCAACTGGGCGTCGGATTTTGACCTTCTTTCTACGGAGCCTCTCCGTCCCCTCTCCGACTGTTTAACGGTTTTTTGTCGTAAAAAAGTCGGAGGGGAGGCGGAGCGGATTCGTATCGGCATCGGAGAAGCTGGGTGCCTGTTTTCTACGCCCGTATATGTTAATATATAAAAAAATATATGCCAGTTCAATAAAAATGTGTAACTTTGCAAAATGCTCTTATGAACAAAATAATTAAAAATCAATAAAATAAATCAATCAGATGAACATTACAAGAGAGAATTTAAGCGATTTGGAACTCCGTATCAAGATTGATATCGAGGAAAAAGACTACAACGAGAACGTTACCAAACAGCTCAAAGACTACCAGAAGAAGGCTACCGTGCCCGGTTTCCGCAAAGGTATGGCTCCCATGGGCCTCATCCAGCGCATGTACAAGGCTGCCATCGTTGGCGACGCCGTGCAGAACACCCTCAACGAGAGTCTCTTCAAATATATCGACGATGAGAAGCTGCACATCCTCGGCATGCCGATGAGCGACGACGAGAAGACCGGCGAGATTGACTTCGGCAAGCAGCAGAACTTCACCTTCTACTTCAACGCCGCCCTCGCTCCCGAGTTCAGCATCGACTGGAGCAAGGTGGATGTGAAATACAACCAGATTAAGGTTGCCGCCAAGGATGTCGAGGCCGAGGTTAACAACTGCGTGAACCGCTACGGCAAGTTCGAGACCCCCGAGACCGTCGGCAAGGGCGACATCATGTACGGTAAGCTCGTCGAGCTCGACAAGAAAGGCAACGTGAAAGAGGGTGGTGTGAGCACCTTCGTGAGCCTCAATCTGCTCAACCTTAAGGACGAGGAGCTGATGCCCCTCTTCGAGGGCAAGAAAGCCGAAGACAAGGTCGTCTTCAACCTCTACAAGGCCTTCCCCGTGGCCGACATCGAGCGCGCCCTGCACGTCGATACCGACGCCGCCAAGAAGTTCAAGAGCGATGTGGAGCTGACTATCAGCGGCATTTCGCGCATCATACCACACGAGATCAACGACGAGCTCTTCGAGATGGTCTTCCCCGGCCAGAAGATTAAGGACGCCGACGCTTTCAGCAAGGCCATGAAGAAAGAGATTGAGAAAGCCAATGGCGAGCAGAGCGACTACCTCTTCGTCAACCAGGTGCGCAAAGCCCTCCTTGACCAGTTCAATGCCCCGTTGCCCGAAGACTTCCTGAAACGTTGGTTCGCCAGCCGCGGTGAGAAGGATATGACCCCCGAGCGCATCGAGGCCGACTGGGCAGAGAAGTACGTCCCCTCGCTGAAGTGGGAGCTCATCGAGAGCAAGCTCGAAGAGATCAGCCCCGTGGAGCCCACCAGCAACCAGATTGTCGACTACATCAAGGACATCCTGCGCCGCAACGACAAGGCCGTTGAAGGTGAGACCAAGGAGAAAGCCGAGGAGCGCCTGGAGCAGGCTGCCCGCAGCATCGCCGCCGACCGTCAGAACACTCGTCAGATTGTCGACCGCCTCTATGCCGATAATCTGGCCAAGCTGTTCAAGGATCAGGTGAAGCCCGAGGTGGAGAAGATTTCCGCCAAGGAGTTCGCTGAGCGCGCAAAGGCATAAAACAACAAGACTTTTCCAAAGACATGAAGAAGATACTGACGACGTTGCTGCTTGTGTTTTGCTGCCTTGGGGTTAGTGCCCAGCCGGCAGTGAAGCCAGGCTCGCTGTTTGCGTCTGTAAATGGCGGTGGTTTTGCCTACAGCCACAGTGGCACCACCGCCTTCGGCACACCGGCCTTCGGTGTAGAGTTTGGCAGCTGGCTGATGAAGCCGCTGGCATTCCAGATTGCCTATGAGGGCTCAATGGCCCCGAGCGCCATAAAAGGCAGCACTGGAAATACGCTGTTTTCTTTCATGAGTGCTGAGTTCAAATGGGACTTCAACGCGACCTTCTTCCATGTCTACAACAAGACCTTCCAGTATCCGGTGCCGTTCTATCCGATGATAGGTCTGGGTCTGCTGATGCGTCAGCCTGTCACCCTCAATGGCGTCAAAACTCCGACCGACAATGAGTTCCAGGCTATGCTGGGCTTGCAACTGCCGGTGAGACTTACCAACCGCCTCAGCGCCAGTCTGGAATACAAGTGCTTCTTCCTGCCGCAGGGATTCGATGGCTCGAATGCCCCCAACAACATGCACATGGTTACGCTGGGCCTGATGTGGCGCCAGAGTGATGACCCGTTCCACCGCAAGACCGCCTATGAGGCCCGCAACACCAGTGAGGACTGGTTCGTGGGTTACGGCGTAGGCGCCTTGTTCAACTCGTTTGAGTTCGAAGGCCTCACGATAAATCCGTCAAAGACCAAGCTGTGGAATATCACTGGTGACATGATGGTTGGCCGTAACTATAGTGACGTTTGGACCATCCGTTTCGAGCTATCCGGCTATTTTGCCCGTCATCGTTACAATGTCGAGAAGGAGCAGCCGGGTAATTGGTATCCCTTCAACATGCTCCATACCGATTTTATGGTTAATGTGGCTCACTTGCTGAGATTCAAGCGAGGCGACAGGTTGAGCGTTCTGCCGTATCTCGGTGCCGGCCCTGTGTGGACCTACAAGAAGCCCACATTCACCGTTGGTGCCGATGCAGGTCTTATGTTCCGCTACTATATCGACAATGCTGGTGATGTGTTCTTCGACGCCAAGTATATGATGGTGCCTCCGCGTGTGGCTGGCGGTGCCGGTCCTTCGGGCAATATCCTCGGTGTTGGCTATATGACACTCACTGTCGGTTATATCCACAACTTTGGCCATTCCACGGTACGTTACCGTATGCCGGTAAACCATTGTACCGATTAAGGCAATAATAATACAGGAAATATGAAGAGAATCATCATATTGGTAATGTTGGCCTTAGGTCTTACTGGCACCCAAGCTCAGATTGGCTCCGATTTCGGCGTCAATATGTTCATGTCCATGGGTGGCGGTATGAGCTATTACCAGAATGAAAGCAAGAATGTCACACCTGGTTTTTCTGGAGGTATCGGTGTTGGTAAATGGATACTTAATCCTCTGGCAGGCAGGGTAAGTCTTGATTTTCAGTCGGTGCCGATGGAGGATAACAAAGAGGCCAATTTTACGTTTGCTTCCGCCACTATGGCGTTCCTGTGGGATTTCAATGCCACGTTTACGCGCGTCAGACATTGGCGTGTAAACTTCTATCCGATGATAGGACTTGGCGTCTATCTCCGCTCGGCCTATAAGGCGGGTGATATCTCTTATGGTACTGACCGCGAGGTGCACGGATTGTTGGGCTTCAATATGCCGGTGCGTATTGGCGGCGGATGGGATGCTTTCCTGGAGTATAAGTGCTATTTCCTGCCAGCCTTTTATGATGGAGGCGGCAATGCCGTGTTTATGCATTCTCTGACGGCAGGTTTCACGCACAACTTCACCGAGTCGCCTTTCCACCGTCGCACGGAGCATGAGTCGCGCAGCACCGACGAAGACTGGTTTGTGGGTGTTGGTATAGGCCCCAACTACTCGTCGTTCGACCTCTTCACCAACAAACATCATGGTGGTTTGGCAATGGTTGGTGTGGCACCCGAGATTATGTTTGGCCGCAACTTCAGCAACTTCTGGACTATCCGCTTTGAGGCCACGGGCCTTACGGGCCATGAGCTTTTCGACACAGTGCGACAGGAAGCAGGTGATGGCTTTACTTTCACTATGATTCATGCCGACGTGCTGATGAACCTCAGCCATGCCTTTGACTTCAAGCGTGGCGCCCATTGGAGCGTGATGCCTTATCTTGGTGCCGGCACTATCTGGCGCTACGACAGGGTGAAGTTCGATATGGCTGCCGACTTTGGTATATTCTTCCGCCGTTATATTAGTCATGAGGGCGACTTGTTTGTCGACCTTAAATATATAGTGGCGGCTCCGCGTATCGGTGGCGGACATATCCCCTCCGGCAGTGTCTATGGTTTCGGCCTGCCGTCAATCACGGTGGGTTATATCCACAACTTTGGACGCTCGACGACACGATATCGGCAGCCTTACAACTGTGCAGACTAAAAATAACAAGAGCGGCATCTGTAAGGGTGCCGCTCTTGTTTATATGATGTGATTGCGTCAAAAGAGAGGTGTATTATACCTCAAGTGATTCTTTTATGCGGTGTAGTGCGTCGATGAGGGTGGTGCGTGGGCAGCCGAGGTTGAGGCGGAAGCAGCATTGGTAAGCTTCGCCACCAAAGGTGGTGCCGTCGTTGAGCGCCACGCGGGCATCATTGAGAAGACGGTTGGCGAGCTCTTTGTGCGATAAGCCGTAATCGCTGAAGTCGAGCCATGCGAGGTAGGAAGCCTCGGGTAGGACGGCCTTTACTTTGGGCATATTCTCTTTTAGGTAGTTGTCGAGTGTCTGTACGTTGCCGTGCAGGTAGGTGAGCATCTGTTGCAGCCACTCGTCGCCCTGTTTAAAAGCCGCTTCGGCGGCTGTGAAGGCGAAGATGTTGCCACCGGCCACACCGAGGGCGTCGAGCCAGCCGAAGAAGCGTTTACGTAGGTCGTGGTTGGCTATGTAGCAGATGGAACTACCAAGACCGGCGATATTGAAGGTCTTGCTGGGTGCCATGAAAGTGAAGCTGTGGCGTGCGGCAGCTTCGCTGACGGTACTGTAACTTACATGCTTGTGGGGCGGCAGAGTGAGGTCGGCGTGAATCTCGTCGCTGATGACCAGAATGCCTTTACTCTCGCAGATGTCGGCTATCTTCTGCAGCGTTTCTTTGCCCCATACCGTGCCGGCGGGGTTGTGCGGGTTGCTGAGGATAAGAAGCATGCAGCCTTCGGCCTTGCGTTCGAAATCGTCGAAGTCTATGACAAAACGACCGTCATGTATTATTAGTGGGCTGTGCACCAGTGTTCTCTTGCTTTCGCGTGGCAGGTTGAGGAAGGGCGGATAGACAGGCGTGGTGACCAGCACCTTGTCACCGGGCTGTGTGAGGCATAGCAGGGTATAGGCGATGCCCGCCACGATGCCAGGGATGAAATGCAACTCATCTTTGGTGGCCTGTATGTTATAGTGTTTCTGCAGCCATGCGGTAACTGCTTGCCAGTAGCCATTAGATGGCATGGTATAGCCCAGCACCTCATGGTTGCAGCGTTTGCGGATAGCCTCCATCACGAAGTCTGGAGAGCGGAAGTCCATGTCCGCCACCCACATGGGGGTGAGATCATCTCGGCCGTACATCGCTGGCAGTGCGTCCCATTTGAAGCAGTCTGTGCCTTTGCGTTCAATGATTTCGTCGAAGTCGTATTGTTTCATGGTGTTACTTTATGCTTTTTAGGATGGTCTTGTGTTCGTCGCTGACGCGGAAGCTTTCGCAGGCTTTCTGTATGGCTTTGCGGCGCACCCATTCGGGTAGAGTCTCGATGACAGGCGGTGTGGCATCCCATTGTTTGGCCAGTGCTGTAGCGAAGTACCAGGCTTGCATCATGCGGATATAGTACTCTTCGCGGTCGATGACGGCTACCCATTGCAGATGCTCTTCCCTGAAAGCGTCGCCGAGGAAGAACGCCTCCAGCACGCCAATGCCGAAACGTACGGTGTATTCGTGCTCTGCCGCTAACCAGCGGCGTATATGATGCTGGAGATCTCCGGTATGCTTGGCGAAGCAACGGGGACGTAAGCCGTCACAGGTGGCCCAATTGTTCACATAGGGCAGGAATCGCTCCACTTGCCATAAGCATTCGTCGAAGTCTTTCATGCCACTCAGCACGATGGCGTGCAGCTGGTTCTCTTCGTAGTAGCGGTGGGGTAGGGTGGCGAGCAGTTCTTCTTTGTCTATTTCCTTGGAAAGTTGCCTTAAGGCGGGCATCCGCACGCCGATGATGTAGTCGTCAGGCATCCCTGGCATCAGGCTGCGGTGGAAGTCACGATACTTCGTGTCCTGTAGCGCAAACAGCCGTTCTGTAATCGTCATAGGCTTTTAAGTATTTTGTTGCGAGTGTGGCGTACGCCGGCGCCGAGTTCTGTGGGCTCAATCAGCAGTAGGCTTTGTCGTAGTTCCTCAAGCAGTTCTGGGTAAGGGAGACTCAGCGTGTAGGCTATCTTCATGCACAAAGAGCGCACACCGTAGGGCTCGTCGGGCATCATCATGTGCTCCATGCTGAAGTCCAGCAGGTCGACATAATAGCGCGGAACGTCATCAATGTCGTCCATCGTCCAGTCCAGCCGTTCGAGTAGTGTCAGCGTAATGCGGCGCAGCGAAGTGTCGGGTGTCGTGATGGCCAGGCAGGTCAACTCCTCGCGGTGCTTGGCGATATGTGGGGTGTCTGTCTTCGGCAGATGTGTTAGCGCCCAAGCCGAGTGCACAGCCTCGTCGCGGTCGTCACCGTGCATGGCCACAAAGAGACCCTCACGCACAGTGATACTGTCGTGAGCCTGTTTGGCGATGGCTTTAATATCGTTTATGTGCAGTGTTGACATAGTCGTAGGTAATAACGTCGTGCGTCGGGCTATTATTATGTGCGCCGTACAATAATGACTGCATATCTGCGTTATTTTCAACAAAACATAACAATAGAACAGATGAACAAGATAGTATTGATAACAGGCGCCACGAGTGGCATTGGCCTCGGTTGCGCAAGAAAATTCGCCGCCAATGGCGACCGTCTCATTCTCACTGGACGCAACGAGCAGCGCCTTGAGGAAATCCGTAAGGAGCTTGCCGCCAAAGGTACCGATGTGCTGACCCTCGTCTTCGATGTGCGCGACCGCGAGAAAGCGACAAAGTGTATCGAGACCCTGCCCGCCGAATGGAAAGATATTGACGTGCTTGTGAACAATGCCGGCCTCGCCCTCGGCCTTGAGCCCGAATACGAAGGCAGCTACGACGATTGGGATACTATGGTCGACACCAATATCAAGGGTCTGCTGACCATGACGCGCCTTGTGGTTCCCGGCATGGTGAAGCGCGACCGTGGCCATATCATCAATATCGGCTCTGTGGCTGGCGACGCCGCCTATGCCAATGGCAATGTCTACTGCGCCACCAAGGCTGCCGTGAAGACCATCACCGACGGCCTGCGTCTCGATGTCGCCAATACTGCCATCCGTGTCACCAACCTCAAGCCCGGTTTGGTGGAGACCAACTTCAGTAACACCCGCTTCCACGGTGATACCGAACGCGCCGCCAATGTCTACAAAGGCATCACGCCGCTCACCGGTGACGACATCGCCGATACGGCCGTCTATGCCGCCAACGCCCCCGCCCATGTGCAGATAGCCGAGGTGCTTATCCTCGCCACCCACCAGGGCAGTGGTAGCGTTATAGTACGTAAATAGTTGAACCTGTATTCTCAACATTTCAAAGAACTATCGCGTCCGGTCGACACACCTCTGTTGTCGACCGGACGCATATATAATATAAGGCCTTTTTGACCGGACAGGCCTTTTTTAACTAAACTTTAACGTTTGCTCCTGTTGTAGGTCCTCATAATCAGATAGGACAGCTCAGCGGACTTGTCAGTTCGCATCCGCGGTTCCGTGCCAGCCACAGCATGGCATACGAACATGTCGCCTCCAAGCGGCCGCCGCGACGTTCTATCTCCTCCACCGCGCGACGCACCAACTCGGAGGCTATACCTTGCCCTCTCAGACGGTCGTCTACGTAGGTGTGGTTGATGACATAGACGCCGTCACGCTCAGGGAAGGTCACTTCGCCCACTTCCTCGCCGTTGTCAACGACGTATATTCTGTATTTCTCGGTTATATATTCCATTTGTCCTATCCGATGGCCCTATTCTGTCACTTTGTATAGCACCATGGAGACCTCATCGGTAAATAGAATGAGTGTCTCGTCGCAATGGCTATATGCGATATTGTATTTCCCGGAATACTCGCCTTCTTTAATGGTGATGCTGCCGCTTATCATGCTGTCCGTGAATTTGTATTCAAACGGGACACATTCTTCTGTGGTTTCTGTCGCTGTTACGGTAGTGGTGGTCAGTTCTCCTTTGGTGGCTGTTTCGAAGTGGAACAGGAGTTTCTTGATGCCGTCAGAAGAGTAGCTGGCGCCGCACTGATTGTTGTTGTTTTGGACATTCTCCCATTTTGTTTTGTTCAGCATGCTGTCATGGAGAATCTCGTCCATGTTGCAAGATGCCATTAGCAGGGAGACAGCAACAAGCATAATGCTTGTCAATAGTTTCATTCTTTTCATGATGTTTTTTGTTATATGATTATTAGCATTTGTTGTGTTCTGGCACGATGGCGAAGTATTCCAGGGGGGCGCTGTCGCTGGCGTTGATGAGGCTGTGTGAGTGGCCACGGGGACAGTAGTGGCAGTCGCCAGCCACCAGGCGCTCTTCGCCGTCATCATACAGGCAGCGGGCCACGCCCGAGGTGATGAGGATGACCTCGCTGTTGGTCTCATGTTTGTGGTAGCCTATGGAGCAGCCCACGTCGAGGTGCCCCATCATAATCTTGTTCAGTCCGTCGAAAAAGTTGCGCGACCGCGTGTCGCCCTCGCCCCCTTTGAAGTTAGGCATCACGGACTCCTCAATATTCTTAAAGTCAATTATCATAGTGTTTTGTTTTTATTGTATTTCAATCAGGCTGTTCGTAATAATAAGAGGTTGCTCTCCCATAGAGAATAGGCCTTCTTGCGGCTTTGTCCATCGATAGTGTTGTCGCTATAGGTGAACCAATCGAGGAAATCGGTCGTGTTTTTTGCAGGTAAAGTCTTTACTACAGCCTCAATATCTTCTTGAGCAAAACAGTCTGTGGCATAATGTTTGCCATCGGATGCGCGTTTTTTTCCATCGGCAGCAGGCAGTTTCAATTGGTGACAATTTGTCACCGTTTCATTTCCCTCTTCAACAAGACGCTGTTTAAGCTTGTTCCAATACTTGCGTCCGTCTACGCTTTCGGTCAACACTTGTACAACATCCACAATAGAAAACCAATACTTTTCGGCTTCGGCATCCCATACTATGCGGATTTGGTTTCCTTCAAAAAGTTGTATTGCTATATTGTCGTTCATGAATTAATATTATTGTTTTTTTATTGTTATCAAACTTTCAGGTCTTGAACACGAATAGCTTCGGATATTTATCCAGTTTGTGTTGTTTCTTTGAAGCCGATCATGCAGTTTGCACGGATTCTAGAAACTTATTCCTATTTTTTTCCAAAAACAATATCATCGTCTACATCTTTCATCTTACTTCTTCCATCATACTTATTCGCTAAATTTATTTGATTCATCGGTGCTGACTCGCACAATCTTATTTGATTCATCGGAGCTCGCGACCTTGCCTCATCAAGCTCGGCAGCCAAAGCACGGTTCATCACCCTTTCAGGGGTCTTACGTCTTCAATCTCATTAGTATCCAAAAACCGAAAATGTGTCATTTTTATTTGCTTATTCATTAACTTCAATAACGTAGCAGTCATCCACATAGACGGTAGTACCTAAATAACTATTAATACCAAACTCAAAATAGTTGGCGTTTTGAGGGACGGTTATTGTTTCATCGAAAACCAGCCAGGTGTTTAGCGTATGAGGTAGATATGCTTTACCATATCCCCCTCCACGGAAAATATAATATTCGGCGTCTGAATAGATCGAACGTAAATCTGCGATGGACATGCTTGTGTTTTCTGCTGGACCAGTTCTAAAATAGCAATATGTGCGGGCGCCATTTGTATTCCACTGCTCAATGTAATAGTTGAATCGTATTCTTATCTTACATCCAGGAGTTATCTCCACTAGCTGGTGAATTCTAGCAGTAGTGCCAGTATTTATCGCCTTCATTTTTGCAGAAAATTGACCATCAAATACAACATCCTGATTCCGGGTAACCCTATAACAATCACCTTCAGGAGGAAGCCAGTACTTTGGGAAAACACAATCTAATGTATTCCATACCTCTACTCCATTGTTTAATAGTAGATTATTTCCAGCAATACTACCTCCGTTAGATGTGCTGTCAATGCTATCTATTGTATGTTGTTCAGATGAAATAGCATCATCATCCGCTGTGCAACCGATAACATGGAAGATTATGATTGTAAGAAATATGCAAAAATGACGCTTCATTTTTATTCGTTCTATATCAGAGGTTGACCACTCTGTTGCGCTATATCAAAGCCGTTGCCGATGAGTACAAGTCGATTCATAGCCGTGACCACTTATTCAACTCTAAAATACACTTTTAATTATTTTATTAGTACCCGATATGATTTCCGAGATATCATCATCAGTGGGCTCTTCTTTTTTGCTATGGTCACATTTGTTTCTAATATCTGCCATCAATTCAATTCGTCTCATCTGTGAAATGTCTATCACATCATTTGCTTGCAATAAAGATTTATAGTCATTTATTGATGGATTCTTTTTTGTGACTTTTATTCCTCTTCGCTCGCATACCTGTGACAGATGTCTTTCTATCACCACACCGCAGATGGCTCCTGCTGCACGATGAAAGCCTTTCTTCTGGAGCTCTTTTGCGGCTTCCAATTCCGAATCAAAAAGATCCGACTGAAGGAGTTCTTTTATTTCATACAAAGAACTATCAAACCGTGATTGAAGAGATTCTAAAATGGCAAACTGTTGTTTGTATTTAGTAATTATACTTGAGGGTTTAAATACTTCCTGTCCTGCTCTAGTAACAACAAAGCAATTTAAATAGTCAGAAATAGTATATGTTTCAAATGTTAGTGCTTTTCTTTTAGGTTGCTTGTAATATGCTACAAAATCATCATATCTTTCGGGAACAAGTTGTTTTATTAATGCTAAAGATGCATTATACCATGCATTGTATTTGTCTTTGAAGGTGCATGTTCTTATGATTTCTTGAGCCTCATTGTCAAGTTTTTTTATTTGCGTAGCATATTCTGAAGAAAAATCATTATACAAGCCAAATAATAAAGACGATCCTTGTTTGATTAATAAGTCAAGGTCTTTTTTGTATTTGTCAATGTTTGATTCCATATACTGTATCATTTTATCATATAATCTATTCCCGTTTCTTCAGTTTCCAGTGCGGTCTTCAAATGTCTTGATTGCTTCCTCGTATTTCTTTATCCAGTAGGCGCCGCGTTGTTCCTGCCGGTTGAGCAGCAGAGATTTATTCCCTCGTGACAGGTGCCTGTCCCCTGTCACCTGGTTCTCTATATTCATCTGTCAATTACTACCCAAGGACTTCTGTTGTCCTTGGTTTCTTTCTCAATAAAGCCGTTCTTTCGGAGGAAAGAGAGTTCCCTGTCAATAGTGCGTTTCGATATGCCAATTAGTTTCGCCAATTTAGTGGCGGTAGTGTCGCCATCAACCCTTAGATAGGCAATAATATCTTGCTGTCTATCTGTTAATTGAATTTCGACACTAATATCGCCATTACTATTGCCATTGGGTGTGGTTTGACTATTGTTCGCATTCTTCCTCATGAATGTCACCTTCACACCTCCATCGACATTTTCGATCTTGGGCATAGGTAACCCCGCACCCTCGAACCCCTCTCGTATCTTTTTGTAGCCTCTCCCCCAGGCATCGATGAATCCGGCCTTGA
>ONUE01000068.1 GCA_900320975.1 uncultured Bacteroidales bacterium
TGTCTCCACCAACACAGAATGTTATAACCACCGTATGGTTTAGCCTTCAATTTCTTTGCGGACTTTCTTAAAGGCTTCAATGCACTTGTCGAGGTGCTCATGCTCGTAGGGGTCGCCCTTCAATGGACGCAGGTCGCTGCACACCACGTTAGTGTCACCATAGATGTCTCTCAAATTACGTGTCAGCTCGGACCCAATCTGTCCGCCGGCACCGACGATATGAATCTTTTTCATTGTTATCTATTTTTTGTCAATCTATTTTAACCAACAATATATCATTCCGTTGCACGGCACAATGCCCCACAATGGCATCTACAAAGATGCACAATAAAATTCAGATGGCAAAGTTTTTTTTGCTACTTCTTCTCCTTTTCCTTGGCGGGCTTGGCCTGAGGTTTGTCGCTGACGACCTTGGTGTCGTAGCCTATCTGTTTTATAGCAGTTTGGAGTTTCTTGACGTCGGTCTTTGAGGCATCGTATGTGACGATGACGGTCTGCTCTGGGATGCTGGTCTCTATCTTCACCACGCCTTTCTCAAAGCGGAGGTTCTTCTTGATTTTGTTCTCGCAGTTCTCGCAGTGCATCTGCGGCGTGGGTGTCATCACCAGTACGCGGAGGTCTTTGCCGGCGCCCATGAGCATCAGGGCGGAGAGGATGATTAAAAACAGCTGTTTCATAGTCGTTATACGTTTTATGTTTTACGTTATTGTTTATGTTTACATCTTCCAGAAATTCATACGTATGCCGGCGAAGGCCATGATGCCGTGCACGGGGCCCCAGACGAGGGTGGGGTCGAAGGTGGCGGCCCAGGGGTTGGTGGCATTGACCACAGGGTTGGGCTGGCGGTAGTTGGTGAGGTTCTCGCCACCGACATAGAGGGAGAAGTAGCGGAACTCGCGCGTCACCTGCAGGTTGAGCTGCGGGTAAGCGGGGAACTCTTCGCCGCTGACCAACGTGCCGTCAGCGTCGAGGTAGGCGGGTATGCGGCCGCCGCCATTGAGCTGCAGGGTGAGGTCGACCTGCCACACGGCCAGCATGGGCTTCCAGCTGAGGGTGACGAGGCCTTTGTAGCGGCTCTGCAGCGGCTTTTCGAGCAGCCGGCCGTCATAGGTGCAGCGCACATAGTTGTAGCGGAAGGCGGCGAGGATGTTGAGGTCTTCGGTGATGTCATAGGTGGCGTCGACCTGGGCGGTGTGCGAGAAGGAGCGTCCATTGAGGTCGGCAATGACGATACGCGTGGGGTCGCTGTCGTAGTCGACTACAGCTTGGTTGATGAAGTCGGTGTAGTAGTACTCGGCGTTGAGGGTCACGGTGCGGTCGCCAGCGGGGATGAGGAAAGCCATGCTGATGCCGCTGTTCCAGGCCTCCTCCTGGCGCGTGACGCTGTCCACGAGGGTGCGGCCCGAAGTGAGGAGGTAGTGGTGCTCGGCCAAGGCATGCGGTGTGCGGTAGCCCTTGCCCGTGGAGGTGCGGAGCGTCATCCAGTCGGTGGGCACCCACTTCACGTGCAGGCGCGGGGTGACATAGGTGCGGTCGTAGAGACTGCTGTAGTCGGCCCGCAGGCCCGCCATGGCAGTGAATTTATAGCTGGGATTGTAGGTATACTGCGCAAAGGCACCAGGGGTGTACTCTAAAGTTGAGAGTTGAGAGTTGAAGGTTGAAAGGGTCTCGTCCATAAGGTCGGCGTTGAAGCTGAGGCCGGCGGAGAGGTTGTGGGTGTCGCTGAAGTCGTGCTCCAGCACCAGCTGGGCGTTGAGGTTCTGCTGGCGGTCGGCATAGCTCTTCGGCCCGAAGGTGCCGTCGAGGTTGTAGAGGCTACCGGTGGCCAGCAAGGCCAGGTTGGTGTTATGCTCGCGGTTGAGCAGGAAGGCGTGCTTCATATAGGCATCCATGCGCTGTGCGTCGAGAAGCACATGGTAGGGGTTGGCGGTGAAGGAGAGGAGCTGTCCGCCCTCGCGTTCCTCCTGCAAATAGCCCATGCCGGCATGCAAAATATAGCGGCCTTTCTGGTATTTCCAGCGGTTCTGCAGGTGCAGTTGCTGGAGGTTGGGCGAGTCGTGCCAGCCGTCGCCGTTCTCGTCCATGTGCATGAAGTCGCGCTCGTAGTGTGCCAGCACCTCGGTGCTGAGGTGGTGGTTGAGGTGTATGTTGCCCATGGCATTGCCTTCGACTTTGAGGCGGCTGTCGGTGTAGAGGTTGAGCAGCAGACCCGGCTCATCCTCGGGCTTGAGGTATTCCACGTTGATCTGGCCGGTGATGCTCTGCGGGCCGTTCTTGACGTTCGACGCACCCTTGCTCACCGAGATACTCTTCATCCATGCTCCTGGCACATAGCCCAGCGAATAAGGCATGGCGGCACCGAGGGTGACGGGCTGGTTCTCGAGCAGCATCTGCACATACTGGCCACTGAGGCCCAGCAGTTTGATCTGGCGGGCGCCGACGGCGGCATCGTTATAGTTGACGTCGACCGAGGGATTGGTGACGAAGCTCTCGCCCAGGTTGCAGCAGGCGGCACGGAAGAGCTCGTCCTGCCCTATCTCGGTGCCGTTCTGAGCGCCGCCCATACGCGACACCCCTTCCACCTTGCGCTGCTGGATTGAGACCTCCTCCAGCGTGCGGCTGCGCGTAGTGTCGGTCTGTGCCCCGACACTGATGGCTGCCAGCATAAAGATGCTGGCAACAAAAAATCTTTTTATCATGATTGTACGTTTATCTGATTACTATAACATTAACGAATAGAAACATTAATGCATAGCAATCAGACTCTCAGTACAGTAACTGTGCTCGCTTTGCCTCCCGGAGGAGCGGCGGCACTTGGCGACCCCAAATGCCGGATGGCAGGAGTCAGTGATTCTATATTGTAGGATGTGAACAGCGGGAACAGGAATGGTTGTAGCGGCATGTCGACGTGTGCCGTCACCGAGGGCACATAGTCCGACAGGTGTATTGTCTTCAACGTCATACATCCGTTCTCACCAGGACAACAACCAGCGTCGGTTGGTATCGTAAGCATTATCCGCCCTGTGCACGAACATTTCTCCACCGATACCCCCGATGCCCCGAACAGCATCAGTATCAGCATGACGGTGGATAAAAATATATTCACTGCACGTTTCATTACGGGTGCAAAAGTACATAAAAAAAACGAAATGCTGGAAAATTTGTTTCTTTACACCCAAATTGATGAATTGTGAAACGTATATTATTAGCGGCTCTACTATCCCGCTGCCGTAGTCGGGGTGCCACAGCCGGGGAAGTGGACGCTGTGGGTGTCATGCGGGGTGCTGACATGCGGCGTGGAGGGGCCGAAGGCGCCAATGCTGCCGATGCCGCCGTTTCAACCCAGCATGGGGGGTGAACTCGGCGATGGCGCTGAGGATGGCGGCGAGGTGTAGATGGTGTCGAAGAATCAATCCCTTTATACCCTCCATCAGCGATAAAAGAGGGGGGCGTATACCTCGAAGAGAAACAGGGTACGCATGAAAAAAAGGAGCCCATGTGGTGGGCTCCTTTGGTTGCCATATGCGTCGTGGGGCTTAGCCCTCAATCTCTTTGCGGACTTTCTTGAAGGCCTCGATGCACTTGTCGAGGTGCTCGTGCTCGTGGGCGGCGCTGATCTGGACGCGGATGCGGGCCTGGCCTTTCGGCACCACAGGATAGTAGAAGCCGGTGACGAAGATGCCTTCTTCCTGCATCTTGGCGGCATACTGCTGGCTCTTGGCGGCGTCGTAGATCATGACGGCGCAGATGGCGCTCTCGCTGGGCTTGCAGTCGAAGCCTTCTTCCTTCATGCGGCGCAGGAAGTAGTCGGTGTTCTCATGCAGCTTATCCTGCAGGGTGTTGGTCTCGCTCATCATCTCGAACATGCGGATACCGGCGGCCACGAGGCCGGGAGCCATGCTGTTGGAGAAGAGGTAGGGACGGCTGCGCTGACGCAGCATGTCGATGATTTCCTTTTTACCGGTGGTGAAGCCGCCCATGGCGCCGCCGAAGGCCTTGCCGAGGGTGCCGGTGAGGATCTCAATCTTGCCGCGCAGGTTGTAGCGCTCGGTGACACCGCGACCGGTCTTGCCGACCACGCCGGCGCTGTGGCTCTCGTCCACCATCACCATGGCATCGTACTTGTTGGCGAGCTCGTAGATCTTATCCAGCGGGCAGACGTTACCGTCCATCGAGAAGACACCGTCGGTGACGATGACGCGGAAACGGTTCTTCTGGGCAGCCTTCAGCTGTTCCTCGAGGTCGGCCATGTCGGCGTTGGCGTAGCGATAGCGCTGAGCCTTGCAGAGGCGCACACCGTCGATGATGGAGGCGTGGTTGAGGGCGTCGCTGATGATGGCATCCTCTTCGGTCAACAGGGGCTCGAAGACACCGCCGTTGGCGTCGAAGCAGGCAGCGTAGAGGATGGTGTCCTCAGTACCGAAGAACTCGGCAATCTTCTTCTCGAGCTGCTTGTGCAGGTCTTGGCAACCGCAGATGAAGCGGACAGAAGCCATACCGTAGCCACGAGCATCCATGCCCTTCTTGGCAGCCTCGATGAGCTCGGGGTTGTCAGCCAGGCCGAGGTAGTTGTTGGCGCAGAAGTTGAGGCACTTCTTGCCCTTCACCATAATCTCAGCGCCCTGGGGGCTCTCGATGATGCGTTCGTGTTTGTACAGACCGGCGGCTTCGATGTCGGCCAACTCTTTCTGAAGATGCTGTTGGAATTTAGTGTACATAATTACAATCTTTTATGTTATTATTTTTGTATTGTTCTCTCTTTTATTCAGCTTACAAAAATACAAAAAAAACATAATACTGAAAAAAAATTGTACCTTTGCAGAATAATAGACAACAATTTTGTTATGGCTAAAGATATAGTTTGCAGCGGCATACGCCCCACGGGCAACCTCCATTTAGGCAATTATTTCGGCGCTCTGCGCAACTTCGTGCGGATGCAGGAAGAGATGGATTGCTATTTCTTTATCGCTGACTACCACTCGCTGACCACGCACCCCACGCCCGGCAGCATCTACAACGATGCCCGCGCCATTTTGGTGCAGTACCTCGCCGCCGGTCTCGACCCCGAGAAGGCTACTATCTACCTGCAGAGCGACCTGCCCGAGACCATCGAGCTCTACCTCTTCTTCAATATGAACGCCTACCTCGGCGAGCTCGAGCGCGTCACCTCATTCAAGGACAAGGTGCGCCAGAACCCCAATAACGTCAATGCCGGCCTGCTGACCTATCCCACCCTCATGGCCGCCGACATTCTCATCCACAAGGCCACGCGCGTTCCCGTGGGCAAAGACCAGGAGCAGCATCTCGAGATGACCCGCACCTTCGCCCAGCGCTTCAACAACATGTACCACAGCGAGGTCTTCCCCCTGCCACAGGCCATAGGCTCCAGCACGGGCCTCGTCAAGATACCTGCCCTCAACGGCAGCGGCAAGATGGGCAAGAGCGAGGGCGAAGCCTCCACCATCTTCCTCACCGACGAGCCCTCGGTCATCCGCAAGAAAATCATGAAAGCCAAGAGCGACAGCGGCCCCACCGAGATGAACCAGCAGAAGCCCGAGGAGATAGAGAACCTCTTCAGCCTCCTCAAGGCCGTCTCCTCACCCGACACCGTCGAGTACTTCGACGACCTCTACAACCGCTGCCAGATACGCTACGGCGACCTCAAGAAGCAGCTTGCCGAGGATATGGTCAACTTCGTCGAGCCCCTGCGCCAGCGCATCCTCGAGATTGGCGCCGACGATGCCGCCCTGCGCCGCATCATGGACCTCGGCAAGGAGAAGGCCCACGACAGCGCCGCCCGCACCCTCGCCGAGGTGCGCCGCGTCATCGGCTACAGGAATTAAGTTATCTCATTTATTCGGCGGTCAGCCAGGAATGTAGTGTGGCACATTCATTTGCCATGCTTGGGGGGCATGTGTGGTTTAGGAAGGTGTCACGGGTTACAACTGTGTATTTAAAAGTGTTGTAGAGCTGCCGTAGGGCGGCATTGACATTGGTAGACTGCTCCAGCTGGTAAGGGGCGGCATGGTAGATGGCAATCGATTCGTCTTTAGACTCCAAGTTGTGGACAGTGGCTATCGGTAAGGCCTTGTCGCGGAAGTCCATCATCGTCTTATAATACTCCAGCTGCTCTTCGTAACCCCGCCCACGGCTTTTGAGGAACTGCAGCTTGATGTATTCCGTCAGGCTCTCACACAGCGCATAGTCGCGATACTCGAAGAATATGCCGTTGCCCCACCATTGGTGCGCCACCTCGTGGGGAATCCACGAGAAGTCGGGCATCATGGTGTAGACTTGGTAGAAGTAATGGCCAAAGATAATTAAATCGCGTGGCGACTGGCACATAACGAATTGCGGGTCGCCAATCTCGACAATGTTCATCGGCTTCGAGGTGAGCGTGTCGCCGAAGAAGTCACAGTAGTAGTCGTAGGAGTCGACAAACTCACGGTAGTAGGCCTCAGGATATTGTGTGGTGTCGTCCGCGAGACGGTAGAAAAGAAAGGGGCGCGTGTGGGATTCTACAGTCTTGTAAGTGTATTTGTCTTTGGGTAGCATAATGAGATGTATGTCGAAAGATGGCATCCTTTCGGCGCCCCCAATAATATAGTAATCGTCAGCGGTAATATTGACCTGAGCTGTAAGCAGCTCCCCGTTGCGGTGTGGATACCAGTCGCCCTCGCGGCGCAGCACAATGGCGCCGTCGGCGGTGCGATAGTCGCTGAGAGGCAGAGAATAGGCGGTATCAACCTTGACGGTTTGGCCCGAGGGTGTAGGGGTGATGTAATACCCCGATACCCGCAGCGTGTCGGAGTCGATGGCGCATTGCAGGTTATATTCTGTCTGTGCGTTTGCGATTAGGGTGGACAGCACGCATGCTGTCAGTAGGATAACTCTTTTGTTTGTCTTCATTCAGGTATGTTTTCTTTTTTTGAGTTTCGACAGAGTAGACGCAGAAGTGCGGAAAACGTTACAGAAAAAGTAAATTTTTTTTCAAAGTTGTACTTCTTTGAGGCCTGTACAAAAAGAAAGCGACCCTGAACCAGAGTCGCTTGTGGGTTACAATAATCATTTTGTGATTGCTTACGGCAGGGGCACGAGGCCGTTGAAGCCCATGAAGGCCATGGCCAGGATGCCGGCGGTGACCAGCGCGATGGGCACACCCTTCATGCCTTTGGGCACGCCGGTGAGGTCGAGCTGCTCGCGGATGCCGGCGAAGAGTATCAGCGCTATGGCGAAGCCCACGGCGATGGAGGCCGAATAGACGACGCTCTCAAGGAAGTTCATGTTCTTCTGTATCACCAGGATGGCCACGCCGAGCACGGCGCAGTTGGTGGTGATGAGGGGCAGGAAGACTCCCAGAGCCTGATAGAGCGAGGGGGCAATCTTCTTCAGCACAATCTCGACCATCTGCACCAGACCCGCAATCACGAGGATATAGGCGATGGTTTGCAGATATTCGAGGTGCAGCGGCTGGAGCACATAGGTCATGATGAGCCATGTCACCATGGTGGCCAGCAGCATCACGAAAAGCACGGCGCCGCTCATGCCCACGGACGACTTAACGTCCTTACTCACACCGAGAAACGGGCAGATGCCGAGGAACTGAGCCAGCACCACATTGTTCACCAGAATGGCCCCGATAATAAGGGCAGGTATCGTTATTCCCATAGTACTTTCTGTTTACAATTTTTTTTTCACGCGCCCTCGAGGAATGAGCTGCCGACGGCAGGCCTCCGCTCCGTCTCCGCCCCGTCCCCGCTCCGCCCTTTCTTCGATCGAAAACCGTTGATTTTCAGGGATGTGGTCGGAACGCGGACGGAGCGGGGTCGGAGGGGGGACGGAGCGGGTAGGGTCTAACGGCTGACGCTCAGCGAGTTATGTTCTGTTAAAAATTCGTAAAATCGGGCAAGTTGGCCTCTGGGAGAAACTTTTTTTCGACCGAAAGGAA
>ONUE01000070.1 GCA_900320975.1 uncultured Bacteroidales bacterium
GGCCGAAACTATGAGGTGTGGCTGCCGGAGTTCGACTGGTCGGTCGACGAGCGGAAGAACGTCTATCTGGACCCCGAGCCGCTGCCGCTGGAGTTCCTGCACCTGCCTGCCGACGAGCTGAACCTGCGCATAGGGCGCTTCGAAACGCTGGTGGACAGCATTGTGAGTGCCGAGCGCGTCTTCTTCGACCCGCGCTACAAGCCGGACCGCCGCAGGATGGACTCGTTGGAGCTGAAGGTTAGGAGCAGTGTGTTGGGAAACAAGAGAGGTGAAGTGCGTGACAGTGACGACTTCTTCGGGCGTTATGTGGAGTATACTCTGGCCGAGATGGCCCTGAATATGCGCTTCGCGAAGCGCGATAGGTTGATAGCCAAGTATATCACTGACAAGCCGGTGCGCTACTATGACGAGCAGTACATGCGGCTCTTCTTGGCTTTGTATGCGGAGAGCATCTCGCACGGCACGCGGCGGATAGCGCAGGAACGACTGGTGGCGTGGGTTGATGAGTGCGACGTGAGGCGTTACGCCGACTCTATCGGTCTGGACCCGCTGCTGCGCAACGAGCGAGTGCGCGAGCTGGCCATGCTGGAGGCCCTGAGGGAGAGTTACTACGACCGGGCCTACAGCCGTGAGGCCGTGCTGCACATGATAGAGAGGGTGGGGAAGGAGAGTAAGTTCGAGGAGCACAAGAAGCTGGCCGCCGCGCTTGTAGAGAAGCTTGGCGGTGCCGGGAGCCAGGAGCAGGAGGTCAAGAGCTTCGTGCTGCCGGATGTGGAACACAACATGGTGGACCTGGACAGCTTCAGGGGCAAGTGGGTGTATATGGCCTTTGTGAGGGTGAACGAGGCGGCGTCGCAGGCAGAGATAGAGACTATGGCGCATTTCCGCGACAGCGTGTATGCGAGAAACCCCAACGTGGTGTTTGTGGGCATCTCGTGCGACCGCGAGTTCCAGAAGATGTACCACTTCCTGAAGAACAGCCGCAAGGGGCACCGCTACAACTGGACATGGCTGCACTATGACGGCGACTACCGGCTGCTGGAGCACTACGGTGTGGTGAGCTACCCCACTTTCGTGCTGCTGCGACCGGACGGCAAGCCGCAGTATGAACTGACGCCGACACCGGCGAGTGGCTTCTTGTTGAAGTTATGAGTTACGAGTTGAAAAATGAATAAGACAAACAATATGAGCAAGTACAAGACCAAGAAAGCGATTGGAGCGGCGTTGATGGCTGCCATGTTGCTTTTACCTATGGCTGTTGGGGCGCAGCGCGAGACCGGCGATGAACGGACTACGGGGCTCTTCCGCCATGCCATGGACCTCTACCAGAAGCAGAAGTATGCCGCTGCCCAGCAGATATTCGACCAGGTGGCGGCGCTCGGCGCTACGGCCGACGGCCAGTGGCTCACCGTCAGCGACGCCTGCTACTATGCCGGTGTGTGCTCGGAGAAGCTTGACAACGACGATGCCTACTACCGCCTGGAGGAGTTCCTGAGACTCTATCCGCAGAGTGCGAGACAAGAGATGGCGCGCTTCTACCTGGGCAATTTCTACTATGCCCGCGGCGACTACGAGAGGGCGCTGGAGTACTACAAGACGGTGGACGCCAAGGAGGTGGAGTATGACCACAGAAGCGAATACAACTTCAAGAAAGGTTACTGCTACTTCCAGAAAGGCGACACCAAGAAGGCGTCGGAGCTCTTTGCCCAGCAGGTGGGAGGCAAGTCGAAGTACAGCACCTCGAGCCTCTACTACTATGCTCACATACAGTACATGGATGGCCAATATGACCTTGCCCTCAAGAACTTCCGTGAGCTGCAGGGCGACAAGAAGTTTGCCAAGATAGCGCCGAGCTACATAGCACGCATCTACTACTATCTGGGTAAGGACGACGAGCTGTTGCGCATGGCTCCGGAGCTGCTGAAGGACAAGGACGCCTTCAAGCGCAGTGAGATAGAGCAGATGGTCGGCGAGGTGTACTTCAACCGAGGCGAGTACAAGTTGGCCCTTGAGCACTATGCCGCTGCCCGCAGAGAACAGAAACAGGAGCAGCAGACCAGCTGCACGCCGCAGGACAACGACTACCAGGTGGGCTACTGCCACTATATGCTGGGCCGCTACGACTCCGCTGCCGTATACCTGAGCCGCAAGATGCAGTGCAGCGACAGTGTGGCGCAGAACGCCCTCTATACCCTCGGCGACTGTTATGTGCGCATGGGCCGCAAGATGGACGCCCGCAGCGTGTTCCAGATGGCCAGCAAGATGGACTACAACAAGCAGATCAAGGAAGATGCCCTCTTCAACTATGCCAAGCTGAGCTGTGAGCTCAACCAGGACGCCATGGGCGGCAGCATCAAATCGTTCGAGGACTACTTGAAGAAATACCCCAAGGGTCGCCACAAGACAGAGGCCGAAGAGATACTCACCGAGCTCTACTGCTCCACCAACAACTACAAGGAAGCCATACGCCTGCTGGAACAGGTGCCGCAGCGCAACGCCGCCCTTGAGCAGGCCTACCAGCGTGCGCTGCTCAACAGAGGCATAGAGCTCTGCAACAGCGGCAAGGAAGAAGACGGCGTGAAGATGTATGAGAAAGCGGTGAAGGTCAACGCTGTGCCGCGTATCACCGCCGACGCCAACTACTTGGTGGGCGAGTGGCAGTACCGCAACGGCCAGATATCGGCGGCCGAGAAGAGCCTGAACAAGCTGCTGCTGTCGTCGTATGGCAGCACGTCGGCCTATGCCAACCAGGCCCGCTACACCTATGCCTATGTGCTGATGCGCCAGAAACGTTACGATGAAGCCCTCGAGACGCTTAGAGAACTCGACAAGCGTATTGCCAAAGCGGAAGACAAGACCTCGGTGATGATGCGCAACGACATACACAACCGCATGGGTGACTGCCTGTATGTTAATAGCCGTTTTGCGGAGAGCATAGTGCAGTATGACAAAGTGATTGATGCCAAAGGCAAGGATGCCGACTACGCCACCTACCAGAAAGCCCTCGCTTATGGTGCACAGGGCAAGAACAGTGACAAGCTCACCTACCTCAACTACATATTCGAGAGATACGACAACTCGCCGCTGAAGTCGAAGGCTATGCTCGAGATTGCCAACACCTATATGATGTGCGACAACAACGAGATGGCTATGACCTACTACAACAACTTCATCAAGCAGTATCCGCAGAGCGTATATGTGAAGACCGCGCTGCTCAACCAGGGTCTGATATACTATAACACCGAGCGTGCCGATAAAGCCCTTGAGACCTTCGACCGCCTGCTGACGCAGTATCCGGGTACCGACGAAGCGAGAGACGCGCTGGGTACGGTGAAGAACATATACATAGAGCAGAACCGAGTGGACGAGTACTTCAGCTACGTGAAGCGCACCACCAAGGTTACCGTCTCCACCGTGGAGCAGGACAGCACCACCTTCCTCGCCGTCGAGGGACGCTATCAGGAGGGCGACTTTGAGAATGCCGCTGTCGGCTTGGAGAGCTACCTGAACAAGTTCCCCAACGGCCTCTTTACCGTGAAGGCCCACTACCTGCTTGCCGACAGCTATTTCCGTCAGGGACAGAACGAGAAAGCCCTGCCGCACTATGTGGCAGTAGCCTCTACCGGCACCAACCAATACAGTGAGAGGTCGCTCTACAATGCCGCCAACATAGCCTACAGCCTTGGTGAATACAACCAAGCCGCCACGCTCTACCAGCGCCTCATGGAGAACGCTGAGAGTGACAACAGCCTGCTGCAGGGCGAAATTGGAGGCCTGCGCTGCGCAGTGGCACTGAAGAGCCACAGCGGAGTGATGGAAGCCGGTCAGCGCCTGGTGAACGAGAGAAAAGCCACCACCGAGCTGAAGGAAGAGGCGTGGCTGGCGATGGCCCGCAGCTGCTTCAACAACGGGGATGCTGACGGCGCATACGCCAACTACGGCAACCTGACGCGCTCCGCCAATGGCGAGTACAACGGTGAGGCGCGCTGCCGTCAGGCCGAGATACTGATACAGGGCGGCAAGCTGAAGCAAGCCGAGAAGATGATAGAGAGCATAGTGAGTGACGCCTCGAGCGACTACTGGCTGGCCTACAGCTTCATCCTTTGGGCTGATGTCTACTATGCCAACGGCAACACCATACAGGCCAAGCAGACCCTGCAGAGTGTCATGGACAACTATGACGGAGAAGACCTTGTGGGAGTGGCTCGTGGCAAGTACGAGGCCATAGTGGCTGCCGAACAGCCTGCCGAGCAGCCCGAGGAAGAGGAGATTGTGATTGAGTTATGAGTTATGAATTAAGAGTTAAGAAGTCAAGACAAATGAAGAAGACCATCATATCGGCAGCATTTCTGCTGTGTACTACCGCCCTCTGGGCACAGAACGACGACGCCTACAACGCCAGCGTCGTGGTGAAGGGTTCCTACCGTCCTGTGATAGAGCAGGCGCAGAAACTCAACTTCCCTACGGAAATCAGTGACACGCTGGGGCGGATGGAGCATGAGTTCCGCTACAGCATAACACCCACGCGTATCAAAGCCCTCTATGAGCCGTCGCGCATCAAGGCCGCCCGTATCGTCGGAGAGCCTGCCACCAAGCTCTACAACAACTACCTGCGCTTGGGATTTGGCAACTACTGGACACCCATGGCCGACCTATACTGGAGTTCGACGCGTGACAAGAAGAAGACCTACGGCGTGAGGATAAACCACCTCTCCTCATGGGACCGCATACCGGGTTACGGGAGCAACCAATTCGGAAACACCGGCGTGACGCTTTTCGGCAAGTATATTGTCGGCGAGAAGCTGCAGCTCTCGTCGGATGTCAGCTATGAGCATGACCACAACCTCTACTACGGCTTCCACGACAGCACGCTGACCAAGGTGTTCCCGAGCTACACTCGCGACAGCATATCGCTGAAGGACTACCGTGCTTCATATAATGTAGCCTCCTGGAATCTTGGACTCAAGAGCATGGAGCTTGACCCTTACAAGCTTGGCTATGCTGCTAATGTCCACATCAGAGACCTGTGGGCAACTTGGGGACAGAGTGAGTTGAACCTCAACATCAGCGGCGATGTGCGCTACGGATTTGAGATGATGCGTCAGTACAAAGGTGTGGTCTACCTGCACATGGAGTGGGACGCCTACACAAACGGCTTGTTGACTGGCGACAAGATGCCGCTTGGCTATACGCTTCCTGTGGTGCAAGACACTGCACGTACGTGGAGCAACATAGTGAAAGCCAATCCATACGCTGACTTTATTTTCCGTGGGCTGCAGTTCCATGCTGGATTGACGGCGGCTTGGGACTCGTATACTGTCAACAGACTTACCACCTTCCGCCTATTCCCCGACATTGTGGTGAGCAAGCTGCTGCTTAACGACAAGCTGGCGTTGAGTGCCGGTATGACCGGTGGCCTCGAGGCCAACAGCCTCAATGCTATGCGTATTGTCAATCCCTACATAGCTCCCGGCAGCGAGATGCGTGCCACACGCCACTACGACTTCACCGGACGTGCTCGCTGGAGCATCAGCCGTAAGCTGGAAGCTGACGCCGAGATGAGCTACCAGTTGCTGCGTGACGACCTGACCTTTGCCCCCAACCCGCTCTATGCGCTCGGCAATGTATATAGCCCGCTTTACGTGGACAACAACCGCTTCACGCTTGGTGCCACTGTGGCCTTTGTCAACGATGAGATACTCACCATACGTGGCGGTGGACACTACTATGCCTACGGAGCCATAGACTACAAGGATACAGTTATCAATTCTGCGCTTGCCAATCTTGGCTCGCCTCTCTATAGACCCGACTGGGATGCCTTGGTTAGCGCTGACCTCAACTATCATGACCGCTGGTTCTTCCACTTGGAGACGCGTCTGCTGGGCTCGATGCACGCAGATGCCGACCTGACACTGCCGATGCGCTATGGTGTGGCCGCCGAGGTGGAGTATCGCCACAATCGCGCGCTGAGCCTCTTCCTCAAGATGGACAATCTGGCATTCCAGCGCTACTACCTCTGGGCCAACTACCCCTCGCAGCGCGCCCTTTTTATTGTTGGTTTGACATATACTATCCCGCATAAATGACCTATCAGGAGACACTGGACTTCATGTATTCGCAGCTGCCGATGTATCATCGCATCGGTGCCGCCGCCTACAAGGCAGATATACAGCCCACCATTGATATGATGGCGGCATTGGGTAATCCGGAGCGTAAGTTCAGGAGTATCCATGTGGCCGGTACCAATGGCAAGGGTTCGGTGAGCCATTTCCTGGCTTCAATACTCCAGGAGGCTGGCTACAAGGTTGGCCTGTACACGTCGCCGCACCTTGTGGACTTCAGGGAGCGCATACGTATAAATGGAGAGATGATACCGCAGGAAGATGTGGTAGATTTCGTGGAACGAAACCGCGGCATGTTTGCAGAATTGAAGCTGTCGTTCTTTGAGATGACGGTGGGGATGGCGTTTGACTATTTCGCTCGCCAGAAAGTTGATATAGCAGTTGTAGAAGTAGGTATGGGAGGTAGGCTCGACAGCACCAACGTGATTACACCGTTGTTGTCGGTTATCACCAATATAGGGTTGGACCATACGCAGTTCCTCGGCGATACGCTGGAGAAGATTGCGGGAGAGAAAGCCGGAATCATCAAGGACGGTGTACCGGTGGTGATAGGTGAGACTCAGGAAGAGACCATGCCGGTGTTTATGCAGAAAGCCACAGAGCACAACGCCCCGATAACATTTGCCGATCAGCACTATGTTGTAGACGACATAAGCCGCTATACCGAGGAGCTGACGGGAGAATATCAGAAGCATAATATTGCTACAGTGCTTGAGGCGCTAGAAGTGTTGAGAGGACTACAAGACAAGGAATCGCAGGGACGCAAAGCCATAGAGTTGACGCCAACTGCCATCAAGCAGGGGTTGGCCAAGGTAGTTACGAATACGCATCTGCATGGCCGTTGGGAGACAATAGGCAGGGAGCCGCTCACTATCTGTGAGACCGCCCACAATGAGCCTGGTATACGTGCTATGATTGGCAAGCTTGCCACGATGGACTTCCGCCGTCTGCATCTTGTCTATGGTTGTGTCAACGACAAGGACTTCCGCAGCATATTGAAGTTGCTGAGCATGCAGCTCGCGACGCTTGATGCTGAGCTGGTATGGTATTTCTCGCAGCCGTCGGTACCACGTGGCCTGGAGGTAGAGGATCTGCAGGTGGCGGCGCGGGAACTCGGTATAGAAGGCGCTGCATATCGTGACGTGAAGGATGCCATTGCGGCAGCGCGTGGTGATGCAGATGCCAAGGACCTCGTCCTTGTTACGGGCAGTATCTTCCTGGTGGCAGATGCCTTAGGAAGTGTAAAATGAATAATAAATATAAGATATAGAGATGGATAATTTTGTTGTATCGGCGCGAAAATACCGTCCAGCGACATTTGCAACGGTAGTAGGTCAGGAGCATATTACACAGACGCTGAAGAATGCTATACGTACAGGTCAGCTACCGCAAGCCTTTCTCTTCTGCGGTCCACGCGGCGTGGGTAA
>ONUE01000071.1 GCA_900320975.1 uncultured Bacteroidales bacterium
TACTTCTTCACGCGCCACAGCCAGTGGCAGTATGACACCCTCGACCGTACCTTTCACGGTCGCGAGGTCATCGTAGGCAATCTGAACAACAACACACAAGCCAACAGTATAGAGCTTGCCGACGGCAACACATTCTACTACAGTGTCATCAGCAACTACACGCCACTGCGTGAGCTTGAGATAGAATGCCTCACACCGCTGGACCTCGCACTACCCTACCTGCGGCGTGACAGCCTCGCCACACAGGCCGACAGCATTGCGCCCGTAGAGCTCACCCTCGCCGTGCGCAACCCCTACCCCTTTGACGTATACAGCACCGACAGCATACCATTGAGAGTACAGCTGTACTTCCACATAACGCAGCATTACGCCCCAGGGGCTTTTGGCCTACTCACCGACACACTGCGCGCCAACAGCGTCACCATTATACAGCAGCCAATAGAAGTGCCCTACGGCCTCGCGGAAGGCACACACACAGCAGGCTTCGCCATAGGCCATATCGGCTACGAACCTGCCGACAACAGTCCTAAGTTCCGCATCGCACTGCAATCCAAGCACGATACCCTTTATTTAAAGAAACAATAACACCAACCATACAAACATGAACAACGCTATAGACACCATGCTCCAACATCGTTCCGTGCGCAGGTTCACTCCTGAGGCCGTCAGCGAGGAGCTACTCAACAACATAATAGACTGCGGCTTGCGTGCCAGTAATACCGGCAACATGCAGCTCTACAGCGTCATCGCCACACAACAGGAGCCTCTGCGCAGCGAGCTCTGCAAGCTGCACTTCGGCCAGTGCGCCACAGCACCACTGTGGCTCACAATATGTACCGACGTGGCACGCTACCACCAGTACTGCCGTGTCAACGGCTGTGACGAGCCCTACGGCAACCTGCTGTGGTTTATCTCTGCCCTCGTCGACGCTTCGCTCTGTGCCCAGAACATTTGCGTTGCCGCAGAGGCCCAAGGATTAGGTTTCTGCTACCTCGGCACCGTCAACTACAACACACGGCAAATTGCCGAGCTGCTGAAATGCCCCAAGGGTGTGGTGCCCGTCATCGCCATCGCCATGGGTCATCCCGCCGAAGAGCCTCGTATGAGCGAGCGCCTCGGGCAGGACGCCATTCTACACCGTGAGACCTACCACGTGCCCACCGATGCCGAACTCGTTGCCAGCCACAAAGTGCGTGACGACGACCCCTTCAACAAAAAGATGGTCGAAGAGAACGGCACCCGCAACTACTGCGAGATATTCACCACCAAGCGCTACCCCAGCAGCCAAAACGTCGCCATCAGCCGCGACCTGCTACAGTTCCTCAAAGACAGCGGAATGTGGGAATTCTGACATGTTAAAAAGATGCCATAATTTGGCCATGTCGAGAATTTAACGTATTTTTGCATTTTAATAAATATGAACAATATGAGTTTGAAGATTGTTGTACTTGCCAAGCAAGTTCCTGATACACGCAACGTTGGCAAGGATGCTATGACGGCGGAGGGTACGGTGAACCGTGCCGCGCTGCCGGCTATTTTTAATCCCGAAGACCTCAATGCACTGGAGCAAGCACTCCGTATCAAAGAGCAGAACCCCGGCACCACCGTGGGACTGCTGACCATGGGTCCCCCGCGTGCCGGCGAGATCATCCGTGAAGGCCTCTATCGCGGTGCCGACACTGGCTGGCTGCTGACCGACAGGCTGTTCGCTGGCGCCGACACGCTGGCTACCAGCTACGCCCTGGCCACCGCCATCAAGAAGATTGGTGACGTCGACCTCGTCATCGGCGGCCGACAGGCCATCGACGGTGACACCGCCCAGGTGGGGCCTCAGGTGGCGCAGAAACTGGGCCTCAACCAGGTGACCTACGCCGAGGAGATCCTCAAAATAGAGAATGGTAAAGCCTCCATACGTCGCATGATTGACGGCGGAGTGGAGGTTGTCGAAGCTCCGCTGCCTCTTGTCGTCACTGTCAACGGTAGCGCCGCTGAGTGCCGCCCGCAGAACGCCAAGTTAGTGATGAAATACAAATATGCTGCCTGCCCGCTGGAGGTGACTGAGGACGACACCCGCAAGGGACTCCGCGCCGAGCGCCAGTACCTCAACCTCACACAGTGGAGCGTGGCCGACGTTGACGGCGACACCAACCAGTGCGGTATGAGCGGCTCGCCCACCAAGGTGAAGGAAGTGCAGAGCATCGCCTTCCAGGCCAAAGAGAGCAAGACACTCACCGGTGCCGACGCCGACATCGACGGCCTGATTAAAGAACTGTTGAACGATAAGATTATTGGCTAATGAACAACGTATTTGTATATATTGAGATTGAAGGCACCGAAGTGCGTGAAGTCTCGCAGGAACTTTTGACAAAGGGCCGTAAGTTGGCCAATGAACTTAAGGTGGAGTTGCACGCCGTAGCCATCGGGACCGGCATCAAAGGCAAAGTAGAAGAGCAGATCCTACCCTACGGCGTAGACAAGCTGTTCATCTTTGACGCCCCCGAGTTGTTCCCATACACTTCGGCACCCCACACTGACATCGTGGAGAACCTCTTCAAAGAGGAGCAGCCGCAGATTTGCTTGATGGGCGCCACAGTCATCGGCCGCGACCTAGGTCCGCGCGTCAGCTCAAGCCTCACCAGCGGCCTCACCGCAGACTGCACGCAGCTCGAAATAGGTCCCTACGAGGACAAGAAGAGCGGCAAAGTGTATGAGAACCTGCTGTACCAGATTCGTCCCGCTTTCGGCGGCAACATCGTGGCCACCATCGTCAACCCAGACCATCGTCCGCAGATGGCCACTGTACGTAGCGGCGTCATGCAGAAGGCCATCTATGAAGGCTCCTGCAAGAAGGAAGTCGTATATCCCGAGGTAAGCAAATACGTGAGCCCCGAAGCTTTCGTAGTAAAAGTGCTCGACCACCATGTGGAGGCCGCAAAGCACAACCTCAAGGGCGCACCCATCGTGGTAGCCGGTGGCTACGGCGTAGGTAGCAAGGAAGGTTTTGACAGCCTCTTTGAGCTCGCCAAGGTACTGCACGGTGAGGTGGGCGGAAGCCGCGCCGCCGTTGACGCCGGATGGATTGATAACGACCGCCAGATTGGCCAGACGGGCGTTACCGTGCACCCCAAGGTGTACATAGCCTGTGGCATCAGCGGCCAGATTCAGCACATTGCCGGTATGCAGGACAGCGGCATCATCATCAGCATCAACAGCGACCCCGACGCTCCCATCAACAAAATCGCCGACTACGTGATTACCGGTACCGTCGAGGAGGTTGTTCCGAAGATGATTAAGTATTACAAACAAAACAGCAAATAATCATGGCAAACTATTATACCGACCATCCTGAGATTGCATTCCACCTGGAGCACCCACTCATGAAGCGCCTTGTGGAGTTGCGCGAAAAGAATTATGAGGACGCCAAAAAGGGCATCGACTACGCCCCCGTGGACTATGAGGACGCTATTGAGAACTACCGTCGCATCCTCGACATTACAGGCGATGTCGCCGCCAACGTCATAGAGCCCAACTCCGAGAGCGTCGATCTCGAGGGTCCGCATCTGGAAAACAACCGCATGGTCTATGCCTCGAAGACCTTTGAGAACCTCGAGCAGACCCGCAAGGCCGGCCTTTATGGCGTTTCTATGCCGCGTCGCTTTGGTGGTCTCAACGTCCCCAACGTCATCTTCAGTATGATGAGCGAGATTATCAGCGCCGCTGACGCCGGCTTCCAGAACATCTGGAGTCTGCAGAGCTGTATCGATACCCTCTACGAGTTCGGCAGCGAAGAGCAGCGCACCAAATATATTCCGCGTATCTGCGCCGGCGAGACCATGTCCATGGACCTCACCGAGCCCGATGCCGGTAGCGACCTGCAGCGTGTGATGCTCAAGGCCACATTCGACGAGAAAGAGAACTGCTGGCGCCTGAATGGTGTGAAGCGCTTCATCACCAACGGTGACTCCGACATTCACCTTGTCCTCGCCCGCAGTGAGGAGGGAACCAAGGATGGCCGTGGCCTGTCAATGTTCATCTATGACAAACGCAACGGTGGCGTCGAAGTGCGCCATATCGAGCACAAACTCGGTATCCACGGCAGCCCCACCTGCGAACTCACCTACAAGAACGCCAAGGCAGAACTCTGCGGCGACCGCAAGCTCGGCCTCATCAAATACGTCATGGCCTTGATGAACGGTGCCCGCCTCGGCATCGCTGCCCAGAGCGTCGGTGTGGAGCAGGAAGCCTACAATGAAGGTCTTGCCTATGCCCGCGAGCGTGCCCAGTTCGGCGAGAAGATTATCAAATTCCCCGCGGTTTACGACATGCTCAGCCGTATGAAAGCCAAACTTGATGCTGGCCGCAGCCTGCTCTACCAGACCGCCCGCTATGTAGACCTCTACAAGAGCCTTGAGGATATTTCTCGCGACCGCAAGCTCACACCAGAAGAGCGCACCGAGATGAAGACATACAGCCGCTTGGCCGATGCCTTCACCCCCATAGCCAAGGGTATGAATAGCGAATACGCCAGCCAGAACGCCTACGATGCTATCAGCATCCACGGTGGCTCGGGCTTCATCATGGAGTACAAGAGCCAGCGCCTCTACCGTGACGCCCGCATCTTCAGTATCTACGAAGGTACCACCCAGTTGCAGGTCGTCGCCGCTATCCGCTATGTCACCAATGGCACCTACCTGCAGGTTATCAAAGATATGATGCAGAGCAAGGTCAGCGATGCCATGAAGCCCCTGAAGGCTCGCATCGCTCCGCTAGTTGACCTCTATGAGAAGGCCGTCAACTATGTCAAGGAGGCTAACAACGAAGAAGTCCATGACTTCCTGGCCCGCCGCCTCTATGACATGTCCGCCGAAATCATCATGAGCCTACTCATTATGGACGACGCAAGCCGAGCCCCCGAGCTCTTTGAAAAGAGCGCCAACGTCTACGTCCGTATGACCGAGGAAGATGTCTGCACCAAAGCCTACTACGTGATGCACTTCACCGAGTCCGACTTGCCCAGCTTCCGCGCCGAATAAAACAATATGCAGACAATGCATAAAATATGGTTGCCCCTTGTGCTGCTTGTGTTACTCCACACAGTCGTCGAGGGGCAACCTTCTCATTATGCCATCAACGGCACCTACGGCAGCGTGATAGCCACTAACGGCTCGCCATTCGACGGGCGCTCCCCCACAGGAGGCATTGACGTGGCCGCATTGTGGAGCCACAATGACACCAGCATCTTCTGGCACCGCTTCTGGGACGAGCCAATGATTGGGGTACGTATGAACTATGCCCATATATGGAACAGCGTGGCTGGTGACAGGTTAGGGTTAGCCTGGACGCTGAACGGGCCCTTTATAGGTCATCTCAGCTGGGTATACAGCGTGGGGCTGTCGATGTACACCAAGCCATACAGCATCACCCACGACACCAACAACACCTTCATAGGCTCGCCGCTGAACTGCCTGATTGACCTAGGCTTCATGTACGAGCATCCGCTAACGAACGCACTCACATTGACGCTGACGGGCAAGTTGGTACATTCCAGCAACGGCTATATGTACAAACCAAACCACGGTCTCAACTACCTGCAGGCCGAGCTGGGACTTCGATTCGGTCCAGCACGGCGGTCTTATCATCATCGCCCCTCATTCTTCTGCGACAGCAGTTTCCATGCCTACGGCCGACCGTTCATATTGGTCTCCTCCGGCGCTGTAATGTCACGCTACGATGACATCGACGACATCATCTACTACCCCACCTACATGCTGCAGTTGGGCTATATCCAGCGTGTACATCCATGCTTCTCGGTGGGCGGAGCGCTGGACCTAAGCTACAACTTTTCGCACCGCCGTATGGCGCCCAAGGACGAGCTGCCAGTATATCCTGCTCTCTTCGGCTTCTTTGACACACGATGGGGGTCTCTGACGCTACGCCTTGGCCTGGCTCACTACCTAGCCTACTATCCTCTCAACTGGGAGCAGTATTATGAGCGCGTGGCGGTATACTACAGAATAGGCGACGCCGGCCATCATCTGGTCGGCGCCGGCATGAAAGTTCATTACGACCACATTGACTTCATCGAGTGGTCATATATCTACGAATTTTAGTTCCTATTAAGCGTCAGCAAACACCTTGCCGTCGGCTAGAGTGACCTGCAGCTTGGTGTACTCGCAGTGGAAATCGTTGCGCAGCCTGTCAAGGTAGCGCTTGGATTCCCATTTGCACATGGGTAGGTCATGCAATAGGCAGTTACCACAGGTCTCCGGGGTTGTGGCTGGCACTTCATCCTGCGTCAGTATCCATTCAAGGCACTGCATGGTCAGCTGGCGCATATCCTCAACTGTGTAACTGCCAGTCATAATGACATACATACCCGTGAGGCATCCCATTGGACCCACATACACCACATCGTCCTTGGCTGACGAATTGCGAAACCACGTAGCCATCAGATGCTCTATGCTATGCATGGCCGCCGGTGCGACGGCTGGTTCTTTGTTAGGCTCGGTGATGCGCAGGTCATACGTAGTGAATCCCTTGTCTATTCGCGACACATAAATGCCAGGTTTCAAATGGGTATGATCTATGGTAAAACTCTGTATTACTTCCATGATGATTATAGTATTTCAAGGTATTTCTTTACAAAGCGGAAAGACCTGTCGCACATCGAAGCGAGGAAGTCTTCCCACTGCTGCTGGTGGTTGTCGGTGTTTCCCGGCGTGTCACTGATAACTCGCAGGCTCATGAACGGTATACCCAGCAGGTAGCACGTCTGCGCTATAGCGGCGCTCTCCATGTCACATGCCAGCCCATCGGGGAAATGGCGCTTTATGTTGTTTAGTGCCTCACGGTCCGTGATAAACTGGTCTCCCGTGCATATCAAGCCTGTCATCAGACGTTCACCCTCCTCACGTGGCACCGCAATGGCGGTATCCAAAAGGTGCTTATCGGCATCGAAACGCTCTGGCAGTCCCTGCACCTGTCCCCTCGTACAGCCCAGTCCGCTGCCACAATCCACGTCATGGTACACAGCCTGCGTGGCAGCCAGCACATCCATTATCTTCATCTGTGGGTCAATGCCACCGGCAAGCCCTGTACTGATGATGGCATCGGGATGATGCTCTTGGATGAGACGCATGGTACCTACCGCAGCATTCACCTTACCTATGCCGCACTGCCACAGCACAATCTCATTGTTTCCCAGACGACCCGTGTCGCCACCGAGGGCATCGTGCATCTGGCGATACTCGATGTCCATGGCTATTATAACACCTATCTTCATACTTGCTTGTATTTCAATGCCGCCTCCACGAAAGCCACAAAGAGCGGGTGCGGATGCATGGCGGTGGATTTATACTCGGGATGGAACTGCGAACCCACAAAGTAGGGGTGCGACGGAATCTCTACTATCTCAACCAAGCCACTGTCGGGGTTGATACCTGCGGGCACCATGCCTGCAGCCTTGAACTCCTCAAGATAAGCGTTATTGAACTCGTAGCGGTGACGGTGACGCTCGCTGATATCCTCCTTGCCGTACTGATGTTCTTCTGCTCCTCCATCATGTCGATGACGGGATGCGTGGTTGTAGGGGCAATCTCCACAGAGTGGGCATCGGCATAGCCAAGCACATTGCGTGCAAACTCAACTACAGCGCACTGCATGCCGAGACAGATGCCGAAGAACGGTATCTTGTTCTCGCGGGCATACTGAACAGCCAGTATCTTGCCCTCGATGCCACGGTTGCCGAAACCGGGGGCCACCAGAATGCCTGTCAGACCCGCCAGCTGCTCGCTAATATTCTCCTGGGTTATCTCCTCAGAGTTCACATACTTCACCTTCACCTTGCAGTGCAACTCCGCGCCGGCATGTATGAATGCTTCGGTAATGCTCTTGTAGGCATCCTGAAGCTGTACATACTTGCCCACAAGACCAACG
>ONUE01000111.1 GCA_900320975.1 uncultured Bacteroidales bacterium
GTCTCACGCTTCTGCTTGATGCGTTCGTACTTCGTCTTGGGCTTATTGTCTTGTACTTCCTGCTCACCGCTTTCCGCTTTTTGCTCGCCACTCTCCACTTTCCGTTCTCCGTTCTCCATTCTCAACACGAAGTCTATCACGCTCTTCTTGTTCGACAGGCGTAGCTCGTCCATCAGGTCGGCGGCCATCTTGCCAAAGGCCTCGTTGGCGGGGAAGCGCCGGTGCAGCTCCCACACCTTGTGCAGCGCCGCCAGCGTGGCCTGCTCACCGCTCATCTTCTTCATGGCGTAGTGCACCTGCTGGCTCTCTCCCTCAATCTCTTTGTAGTCGCCCACGGCCTCTTTCTCGTTGTCGTGGTTCTTGAATTTGGCCACTCCGTAGAGTTCCTGAGCCATGTACTCGTTCAGCTGCTCGTCGTTAGGGTTCTCCCTGAGCATCAGCCATGTGTTGTAGAAGGCTCGCGCATAGTTGCCGTGGATGATATCCTGCCGTATGCACTCCTTGCGGGCCAGCTCACGCAGCGCCTCGAACTCGGCTTTGGTGGTCACTACATATTTATCGCCGCCGTAGTATCCGTCCAGCGCTGCAGCGCAGTTGCGCCGACGGCTGACGATGTTAGGGTGCGTGCTGCGACTGTCGTCATAGTTGTCGCGACTCGTGATGTTGGCCACGCTGTCGAGCCAGCAGCCTATCAGCTTGTAGTACGGGGTGTTGAACCACGTAGTGTCAAAGGCTATCTCGTCGAAAGGCAATCCGCTGTACTGCAGCACGTCGAACACACCGTCTGTCACCTCGCGGCTATAGGGACTGCCGAGGTAGAACATGGCTATGCTCAGCGAGTCGGCTTCGTTCTCCATCTCGCGGCTGCGGTGGTGACGACGCATGAAGCTGCTCATCTCGTCGCTCTCCTCCACATCTGCTTTGCGATTCTTGTCTTTGCCCACCAGCTCCTCCAGCGTGTGACTGCGGTAGTAGTGTATTATTTCGTGTCCGATGATGAAGGCCAGCTGGGCTTCGTTCTCCACCTGTGCCACAAGGCCAGTGTTTACGAATACCATTCCCTGGCCAGTGGTGAAGGCGTTGACCTCCGGACTCGTCACCGTGTAGAAGCGCAGCTCCGAGCGCAGCTCTGGGTAGTCCTTGAGCAGCGTGTCCGCTATGCGCTCCACCATCCTGCTTATCGGGTCACCGTACACTATGTGGCCGCCAGCCAGCATCTTGTTGATGCGGTACGAGGCTTCCTTCACCTGCTCTTTGTTCTTCACGCGCCCACCGGCATATTTCTTAGCTCTCTGCATGTCGGCCTCGTAGAGTTCCTGCACGCTAAGCTTCATGTCTTGCGGCACAGAACCCACACTGCGCAACTGAGCCTTCGCCCCCACAGCCATCATCACCCCCACCGCCAATATGATAATCTTCTTCATCTGTCGATTCTTTACTTGTAACTACTTCAGCTCTAAATGTGCAAACTGTCCTTTGCGTCTGCCGCTGAGCATCAGCAGGTACTTGTCACCCCCCAGGCAGTGGGCGGCGCCTATCAGACCTTGGTCATCGATGCTGAAGTCCTTGCGGTTAGCCTTACCGTTGGCTTTCAGCTTTATCACGCTCAGCATTGCATTTTGTCTCGTCGGCTTGAAGGGCTTTACGCTCTTCTCCTCCGGTGCATCCACATTCTTGGCATTGGTGGCCACTGCCAGCATGATGCCGTCACTGCACGGCTGCCAGCCGTAACCCATGATACCTCGCAGGTTCGGGTGTACGTTGTTCTCCATGCGCCAGGTGCGTGTCCACTCAACCTTACCATCGGCCGACACTCTCATCACCATCATGCCTACTCTGTTGAAGTCCGACGGCATGCCGTCCGTCTTCACCGTCCACTGCTGGTCTATCACCACATACGCACCTGTGCCGTCGGCTATGCTCTGCTGCAGGTTGCCGAAGGGTACCCAGTGGTGCTTCAGGCCGCTCTTGTCCTTGTCGTTTCTCAGGCGCGCCGTCTCTTCGTCGCTGAAGGTGTGCTTCACCACACTCGTCTTGCCGCTTTCTATGTCATAACAGTAGATATCTATGCGGTCGATGTTGGGACCAGCCTCTTTGGCAGGCATGACCGAACGCCTCTCCTCCTGCACAGCGGCGGCCATCAGTATCTTACCGTCACCATATCGTATCACACTCGTCTCACAGATCTTGGCGTCGTCACCCAACCTGAACCCATAGTGGTTCTCGTTCTCACCGTCAACCACCATGAAGCTGCACAGCCCCTTTTCGTTCACATACGACAGCACCACTTCGCCACTGTCCGTCACAAGCACCTGGGTGAAAGGCATCGTGCTCACCTTCATCTTCCAGTACTCGTTCAGCTCGCGGCTGTACAAGCCTACCCACATCTCAGGCTCCTGCGTCTTGCGCGAGGCCACGAAGACACCCGCCAGCAGCTGCTGGTCGGCCGACGTGCCCATAGCGAAGAAGAAATCGTCACCCTTCTGTCCTTTGAAGTCGGCAAGCGTCAGCCGCTCACCCTTCTCTCTCAGCGACAGGTCGCGGCGCTCGCGCCACACCTTCATGCCATTATCGTCATACGTCATCAGCAGCATGTCGACATTGTCGCCGTTCACAAAACCTCCGTAGCAGGCCGTCTCCTTCGTCTTACCCATGTCGACACGCGCCAGCTCGTTCTGCGCATAGTCATAGTACACCAGTGCCTGGTTCGTGTGAAGGTAGGCGAAGCCACTGTACTCCAGCAGCACCACGCCGCGGTCGGTGGCACCGATAAACTTCTGGCTGAAGTCGTCAGCCAAAGCCTTTCCAAGGGGTTCAGTCTTCAGGGTAGCAGTCTGTGCGAAGGCCATCATGCCTCCCATAAGCAGCATAACAGCAACAGATACAATTTTTTTCATCATAATACGGTTTGTTGTTAATTTCTGCAAAGATACACTTTTTTTAAGAATTACATAGTGTTTCGATATAAAAAAACAATTCCTAAGCCCCAAAAACAGCGACTGCCACGTGCTGACAAAATGTCAGTCCGTGGCAGCCGCCCTGCTCTCAACTCTCCACTCTCAACTCTTAACTCTCCACTCTCACCTCACCACCACCTTTTTGGCGGCGCGCTGGCCCGCATGCAGCAGGTACACGCCTTTGGCCGGCGCGTCGAGCCACACCTTGTTGTCGTGGGCTACGGCCTTGCCTATCAGGCGTCCCTGTATGTCGTACAGGCTCACGCTCTCGCCCATAGCCATACCTTCCACGACGATATGTCCTTCGCTGAGGTACACCTTCATCGGGGCCTCCTCAAGGGCGTTAACCCCCATGGGGTCCAGATAGATGGTGTCATGGATGACCAGCGTGTCGCAGTATACCGTGTCGATGAATCTCGTCACCGTATCGTATATCGTCACCGTGTTGGTGTCGACGATGGTGGTGCGCACGGTGTCAAAGACAGTGACATGCACGGTGTCGTACACCACGATGTGTGTCGTGTCGGCAATGGTGGTGTCCGTCCCTACCGAGCCGCAGTCCGCCGTGATGGTTCCCAGGCTGCTCCATACGCTGTTGCCCTGGTAGGCTGTCAGCTGGTTGCAAGGCACCGCTATGGCCAGGCCGCTCACCGTGCTGCCGAAGTAGCCGCTCGCGATGGTCAGCAGCCTGTCGGCGGCGATATTCACGTTGGCCAGGCTCACCAGAGGGAACACGCTGCCCACCAGGTCTTCGGGCAGCACGGTGACCTCGGGGCCTATGTTGATGGTCAGCAGCGCGTCGCAGTCGTCGAGGACACCGCTGCCGCTGAAGGCGAACACGGAGGCATGGATGGCGTTGTAGTTCAGCGTCGTCAGCGACTCACAGCTGGCGAAGGCCGTCTCCCAGATGGTGCGCACGCCAGTGCCTATGGTGACAGTCTCCAGCGAGCCGCAGCCCTCGAAGGCCCCATAGCCAATCTCAGTCACCGTGTTGGGAATCACCACCGACACCACGTCGCTGTAGGAGAAGGACTGCACGGCAATCTCGCGCACCGGGCGCATCGTGCCGCCATAGGGGATAGAGTCCGGGATGACCACGTCGGTCACCGACCCCAGCGTTACATCGGTGATATTGATGCTGTCGGTGTATACCGAGCAGCTGTACTGCACGCCGTCGGTGTGCGTGTAGGTGTAGTTGACGCCGTTCTGAGCCCCGGCGACCAAGGGCAACATCAGCATAATTGTTGCCGCCAGAAGAAATTTGTGCTTCATTGTTGTTTGTTGTTTTTTTATTGTTTGTTGTTATTCTGTTAGATGAAGGAAAAACACCCTTGTTTTTTCCGGCGGCAAAGATATAACAAAAAAATGGTGATTTTCAAAGCTGGCCTTGAAATCACCATTTTTGGGGAGT
>ONUE01000073.1 GCA_900320975.1 uncultured Bacteroidales bacterium
CCCCTTCAACCTCACCGGCATCCTCTACTTCCCGAAGGTGCGCAAGACCATCGACCCCAACCGCAACAAGATACAGCTCTACTGCAACCAGGTGTTCGTAACCGACCAGGTGGAGGGTGTGGTGCCCGACTATCTGATGCTGCTGCACGGCGTGCTCGACTCGCCTGACATCCCGCTGAACGTGAGCCGCAGCTACCTGCAGAGCGACAGCAACGTGAAGAAGATTTCACAGCATATCAGCAAGAAGGTGGCCGACAAGCTGGAGGAAATGAGCAAGGCCAAGGTGAATAGTGAATCGAAAGAGAATGATTCGACAAATTCTCAATTATCAATTTTCAATTCTCAATTGGAGGAGAAGTGGGACGACATCAAGATTTTCGTCCAGTACGGCATGCTGACAGACGAGAAGTTCTGCGAGCGCGCCATGAAGTTCTACCTGCTCAAGGGCGTGGACGGCACTTGCTACACTCTCGACAGCTACCGCGAGAAGATTTCTGCCCTCCAAACAGATAAAGACAAGACCGTCTGCTACCTCTACGCCAGCAATGCTGAAGAGGAGCACGCTTATATTGAGAAGGCAAAGGCTAAAGGCTACGATGTGCTGCTGATGGATTCGCCGCTGGAGAGCCACTTCATCAATCTTTTGGAGCAGAAGCTGGAGAAGACGCGCTTTGTGCGTGTAGACAGCGACACTGTGGAGAAACTTATCCCCCACGACGACAGCATTCCCGAGAAACTCAGCAAGGAGGAGAAAGAGAAGCTGCAACCTATCATTGAAGGCGAGATTGACAAGCAGAAGTTCACCGTGCAGCTGGAGAGCCTCGAGGAGAGCGACGCCCCGATGCAGGTGACGCAGAGCGAGTTCATGCGCCGCTACCGCGAGATGGCGCAGACCTCGGGCGGCGGTATGGGCTTCTACGGCGAGCTGCCGGAAAACTACAACCTGGTGGTCAACATCAACCACCCGCTCATTGGTCGCGTACTCAACGAGACCGACGAAGCCAAGCAGAAGGAACTCGTCCATCAGCTGACCGACCTGGCATTGTTAGGCAACGGCCTGCTGAAAGGCGAAGCGCTGAGCCGCTTCCTGAAGCGCAGCGTGGAGATGATCTAAGCTAACAATAAAGGGCTGACACTGATGTGCCAGCCCCTTTATTATATCCTCTCAAGAAGGAAACTTACAGGGCGGAAGCCGTCGTTGCAGCTTATCATCGCACTATTGGGGTTGCGCATCCAGCCGTCGTAGAAGTTGCCGCGTCCGGCAGCGAGCTCTGTGACGAACCACTGCATGCTCTCCCAGGCGCTATCGCAGATGCCGTCGGGCTTTGCGCCACCGTGGGCAACCCACACTTGTCCCTCATGCACGTTACAGGCGTGCTGGATAGGGTTTTCGTAGAGCGCCTGCAGGTCGTGGTAGTCGGCGCAGCGTATAGCGATTATCTTAACGTCGTACATAGTTAAATAGTGATGTTGTGGGTTTGTCCGTCGTCGACGAGCTGGATGGGCTCTGCGGCCTTGCTGGCGGACGACGTGTGCACTTTGATAACATAGAGCGAGGAACCGTACTTGTACCTTATGGTGAATTCGGGCCATTCCGAGGGCACACGCGGGTCAATGACCAGCCGGTCGCCTTGCTGGCGTAGGCCGAGGATATTCTCGACGCCTGTTTTGTAAGCCCAAGAAGCGGAGCCTGTGTACCAGGTCCAGCCGCCGCGTCCAGGGTGCTGTGGGTTGCTGTAGATGTCGGCGGCGATGCAGAAGGGCTCCACCTTATACTTGAGGACATCGGCGAGCGTCTGAGTGCGATGGATGGGGTTGATGATAGAATAGAGATAGTAGGCGATGTCGTTACGGTTCTCCTTGAGCTTCGCCATGATGTACCACATTGCCCCGTGGGTGTATTGCCCGCCGTTCTCGCGGACGCCGACGGGGTAGTTCATGATATAGCCAGGCGTGGGCTTGGAATCCTTGAAGGCAGGCGTGAGGAGCTGTATTATCTCGTCCTCGCGGTTAACAAGACGGTTGTCCGTCTCGCGCATCACGGAAGCCTTCTGCTCCGATGTAGCCACATCGGTGAGGATGCTCCAGGCCTGCGATATGAGGTCTATCTGGCACTCCACGCTGTTTTTGGAACCCATAGGCTGACCGTTGTCGTAGTAGGCGCGGAGGAACCAGCTACCGTCCCAGGCGTTCTGCTGTATTGCGCCGACGATATTGCGACGCGCCGCAGACAACTCCTCGCAGTATGCAAGATCGGCATCCGGCATCATCTGCGTCAGTTCACCCATCTTGGGCAACAGGTCGGCCATGAAGAAAGCCACCCACACACTCTCGCCCTTGCCTTCAACACCAACGGCCGACATACCGTCGTTCCAGTCGCCACAGCCCATCAGCGGTAGCCCATGACTGCCTATGCGGCTCAAGCCGCGGTTCATAGACCGACACATGTGCTCGTAGAGCGTCGCCGTCTCATTGCTGGAGCAGTAGTTGATGCAACGCTCATTCTCCCCTCGGACAAGCTGGTCCGATATGCAGAATGGAACCTTCTCGTTGAGTATTGTCTTGTCTCCAGTGACCTTCACATACTGGTGCGTGACAAAAATCAACCACAGATAGTCGTCGCTGAATGTTGTACGTGCGCCCATCTTCATACTTTCGTGCCACCAGTGAAGCACATCGCCCTCGGCGAACTGATGCGCCGCATGGTCCAGTATCTGACGCCGGGCATATCCGGGGTCACTGTAGAGCACCGACATCACATCCTGCAGCTGGTCACGGAAGCCCGTAGCGCCGCCAACCTGATAGAAGCCAGCCCTTGCAAACAGACGCGACGACAGCACCTGGTAGAGATACCAGCGGTTCAGCATATAGTTCAAACTCCTGTCTGGCGTCTCCACCTGTATACAAGACAACTTCTCGTCCCAATAAGCAACAACCCGGTCAAACTCGGCGTTGATAGTTGATACGTTGACTGGTTTATCAGTTGATACGTCATTCAATGTATCAACAGAAATGACGAAGGCCAGCTGCTTTTCAGCGCCTGCGGGGACATTGACAGTGAGGCCAAGGCGCTTGCGGTTTGGGTAGTTGAGGCTGACATCCGTCAGAGACTCTGTGGCCGTCAGCAACACCACCTGGTCGTGGTAGATGTCGTGGTAAACATTGCGGACACGCAGCGTGTTGGTGGCAGCATCCCATTCGGAGTGCAAATAGCGCGCCGTATGTTCCTCACTCATACCGAGGACGAGCTTATACACCATATCGAGCTGCACATCCATAGGTGCGGCAGTCTTGTTGGAAACCTTAATCTGATAGTACTTCTCCGGCTTGTCGCTAGCCACAAACACACGCACCGCCACGCTCAGGTCGTCGTATTCGGCATCAAAGGCCGACCAGCCCTGACTGTGGCGCGCCGTAGCCGGCAGGAACTGGCGTTTGTTGATGAGCAGCATCTCACTGGCGGTATCTCGCACCATATCGTTACTCCAGCCCGTAAGCTTGAACTGCTGCGCGTTGTGGGCGAAGGTGAAGCCGGCCATTGTGGAGCTCACTATGCAGCCGAAATGCTGCTCGTTGGCTATCACGTTGACCCACGGCATCGGCGTATTGGTATTGGTGACCACATAGTCGCGCCCTCCATTGTCAAAGCCGCCATACTGGTTGTAGAACTCCAGATCGCTCCACACGCGGAACTCCTTGCGCGGCTTCAGCACCGGATACTCTATCTTGTCTTGGTAATGCTGGTTGGCGACCTCAAGGCGGCGCAGCTGCTGCGCTATGGTGACCCCATCCTTGGTATCGAAAGTCAGGTGTGCCACAGTATGCAGCAGCACCCGCTCGGCCTCACTGATATCGCTGCCGTTGAGCACAAACACCTGACCGGCATCGCTGTGCTCGGCCCACAGGTGTTCAGTGTTAGCCATCCCCTTTATGAAGTGCGTCAGGCCCTCACGCTCACCTTCCGGCGCATCGTTGATAAACACCATATCAAGCCGCAGGCCGTGTATCTTGAAGTACTCAAACGCCCGCAGCATCTCCTTGGCGAAGCCCGCCCGCTCCATGCCGTCAATCTCCATCAAGAGTATCGCCAAGTCACCGCTTATGCCGAAACGCCACAGCCCACTCTGCGACAGCGTGTTCTTCGCCAACAGAGCGTTGCGGTCGTTGCCCAAGGTGGCTGTCTGCGTCATGTATTTCGCTATACTGCTGTAGAGACGCATCTGCGAGCCTTTCAGCAGCGTCATGCTGGTCCTCATGTTGTTGAACACGCTCGCTGTCTTGAAGGCGTGCTCCACATCCATCGGGCTTCGATACTGCTCGGTGAGCTGCATAAGATGCTCCTTGGACTTCGAGAAGCCCGTCAGCATATACGCCTCGACGCTCTTGCCTGCCGGAATATGCAGACGACGCCTCATCGAGAACACCGGGTCGAGCGTGGTGCCCACGGTGCCCGTCAACGTGCGCCTGCTTTCTATGATGTCCGCATGGCGCAGACTGTTGCCCCTACCGAGGAACTTCAGGCGCGAAGTCTCATACTCTACCAAGCTATTCTCCGCCCTCTGCTCTCCATTCTCCGCTCTCCGTTCTCCACTCTCAACCCACAGGCAGTGCATCATGTAGTTCTTCGACCCGTTGCTACCAGGCCTGCTGAACACCAGCGCCTCGTGCTCGGCGTCGTACTCCGTGTGTATCTTCATGCCGTTGAACACCCTGTGGTTCTCATCCTCGGCACTCTCGGCAAGCACCACCTCGCCATAGGTCGTTATCTCCAGATCCACCGCCTGCCCGCTGTTGTTGGTGAAGGTCACGCGCCTTATCTCTGCACTGCGGTCTTTGAGCACCGTCACCTCCGTCTTTGTCTCTATGCCCTCGTCCACACGCAGGTAGCTTATCTTGTCGCTGGCAAAACTCACATGGTAGCTCTCCGGCATCACGTCCAGCGGTGCGTAGGTGGCGCTCCACAGCCTGTCGTCCCTCATGTTCCTCACGTACAGGAACGTGCCGTAGTGGTCCGACGATATCTTGCGGTAGCGGTTGAGCATGATGTTCTTGTAGCGCGAGAAGCCACCGCCTCTGTCGTTCAGCAGCACCGTATATTGGCCATTGCTTATCACGCCTATCTCCGGCACATTGGCTATGGTGTCGAAGTCTCTCGCGTCGCTCTCGGTCTGCACCTTGCTGTAGCGGTAGCGCTTATATTGCGTCACCTTGAGGTCTATGTAGGGCTTCACCTGCGCCTTCTCCTTCAGCAGTGTCTCCATGCTCTTCATCGTCGGCTCCTGCATAAAGTAACGCTGCAGGCAGTGCCCACACAGGTAGTTGGCCAACGATGCCAGTATCATGCCCTGGTGGTGAGCGTAGTGGGCCTTCACCGCCACATGGTCTTCATCGTCGTAGCTCTCGAAGAAGCCGAACTCGTCGTACATCCCAAGACTCTTGAAGCGCTGCATGTTGTCATACACCGCGCGGTCGTCCACCCCTATGGTCATCAGCGAGCTGTACGGCGAGATGACGATACGGTCGGGCGTAGTGTTCTGGAACTTCAGGTACGGCACCCCGAAGGCGTGGTACTTGTAGTTCTGCGCATCGTCAAGCTCGTTATAGGCCGTCTCCGAGATACCCCACGGCAGGTTCATCTCCCTGACGAACGCTTTCTGCGCCCTTATCGCGAAGCTGTAGGTCTCGTCCATCAGCGTATGCTTGTATGTGGGCAGGAAGATGAGCGGCATGAAGTACTCGAACAGCGTACCGTACCACGATGCCACACCCTTGTAGCCCTTGTACTGCACCAGCGTCTTGTCCAGACAGAACCAGTGCTTATACGGTGCATCGCCCTGAGCAATGGCCATAAAGCTCGTTAGTCGCGCCTCGCTGGCGTAGTTGTTGTAGTGGTACGGCAGCAGCGTGTAGTTCGTCGTGTCGTAGCCTATGCTGAAGACATCCAGCTCCGGATTGTAGAGCTTCATGAAGTCCGTCTGCGCAATGAGGCTCTGCACTCTCAACTCTAAACTCTCAACTCTAAACTCCAAACTCTCCAGCCATCCTTTCACCACATACAGGCACGCCACGAAGTTGCCCGAGTCGCAGGTGCTGATGAAGAAGTTGGGCAGCGCCTTGAGGTTGCTTATGCCGTACCAGTTGTACAGGTGGCCGTTCCACTTGTCCAGCTTCTCCACTGTGTCTATTATATGGCCCAGCCTGTCCACAGCATCCTCGCGACTTATGAAGCCCATCTCGGCGGCACTGACAATGGCCGTCATCGAGTAGCCTATGTTCGTCGGACTTGTCTTGTAGTCGGTCTTGTTCTCGCGGTTCAGCTGGTAGTTGTCGGGTATCAGCCAGTTGTTCTCCTCACCCATGAGGCTGTCGAAGAAGTGCCACGTGTCCTTGGCCAGCTGGCGCACCTCCTCGGTCTCCTTGGCATTGAGGCTCTTCTTGTCCTGCGGGAACTTCTTGCCGAGCCAGTACATCAGCAGCGGCGCACCGCACCACATCACCACACAGAAGCTGCCCGCGCCGATGGCCGTCATCTTGCCCTCTCCGAAGAGCACTATCAATGCCACCAACGCTGCGCTAACCACATAGTTGAACCAGAACTTGGCGATGTAGTCGCCCAGCGTCCCCTTGGTACTCTTGGCGGCCTCGTCGCTGGTAATCCACGCCAGCAGGTTGCGGTGGCTCACCAACATGCGCCAGCAGGCGCGCACGGCGGCGTCGGTGTACATCCAAGCCTCCTTGGGCAGCAATGCGAACTGTACCAGCGAGCGGTAGATGATGACGCGGAAGCCACGCATCAGCGTCATATAGTAGCGGTAACGCTTGCCGAAACGTGGCAGCGTGGCTATCTGTCCAATGATGAAGAACACTATGGGGCTGGCCACCACCACCAAGGCCACAAGCACGTACCACGATGGCGACAGCAGCGAACTGTGGGTTACCAGCGACGCTATATACCCCGCCAGTATCATCACCACGATGCCGAGACTCAACACCGAGCGGCGCAGGTTGTCGAATATCTTCCAGCGCCCTATGGTGTTCACCTGGTTCTTCACCCTCTCCCCTTTCTCGTTGCGCACGCTGTTCTTCAGCCAGCCGATTATCTGCCAGTCGCCGCGCGTCCAGCGGTGGTGGCGCTTGGCATCGTCGATATAGTTGCTGGGGTTGTCGTCGAAGAGCTCCACGTCGTTGATGAGGCCGCAGCGTATGTGGCAACCCTCAATGAGGTCGTGGCTAAGTATC
>ONUE01000075.1 GCA_900320975.1 uncultured Bacteroidales bacterium
GCGGCCTCGCGTTCGTTGGGTATCTTGCCGTCGAGGATGGCGTCCTTGATGGCGTCTTTGATGGTGCCTATCTCGCGGCAGGGGCCTATGCCGAAGGTGACCATGATGTCCTCGCCGCTCACCGGTGGCTGGAAGTTGCGTATGCGGTCACGTTCCTCGAGCTCAACGAGTTTGCGCTTCACGAGTTCGAAGTTGGCCCTGTGGCGCCGCTGCTTCTCTTCGTTGCGTGTCGTGATGTCGGCATTGCAGAGGAGCATGAGGTCGTCGATGTCGTCGCCCGCCTCGAAGAGCAGGCGGCGCACGGCGCTGTCGGTGACCACGTCTTCGGCCAGGATGATGGGTCTCATGTGCAGCATCACGAGTTTCTCCACATAGCGCATCTCCTCGCCCAGTGGCAGGCGCAGTCGCTTGAAGATGCGTTTGACCATGTGTGCCCCGCGGGCTTCGTGGCCGTGGAATGTCCAGCCCTGCTTGGGGTCGTAGTGCTTCACTCCCGGTTTGCCTACATCATGCAGAAGGGCTGCCCAGCGGAGCCATAGGTTTTGAACAACTAAGTTATCTAACACTTGCATGGTGTGGTAGAAGATGTCTTTGTGGCCGCGGCCGTCGACTGTCTCGACGCCTTGCAGCGCGGCTATCTCCGGCAGTATCAGCTGCATGAGGCCGCTTTTCTGCATGAGCTTGAGTCCCACTGAGGGGGTGGGGGAGAGCATTATCTTGTTGAGCTCCACCATGATGCGCTCGGCGGAGACTATCTCTATCCGTTTGGCGTTGCGCGCTATGGCCTCGAAGGTGTCGTCGGCTATGCGGAAGCCGAGCTGGCTGGCGAAGCGGACGGCGCGCATCATGCGCAGGGGGTCGTCGCTGAAGGTGATGTCGGGGTCGAGGGGAGTGCGCAGGATGCCGGCTTTGAGGTCGGCGATACCATCGAAGGGGTCCATCAGCTCTCCGTAGCGGTCGCCATTGAGGCACACGGCTAACGCATTGACGGTGAAGTCTCTCCGCCGCTGGTCGTCCTCGAGGGTGCCGTTCTCCACTACTGGCTTGCGGCTGTCGTGCGAGTAGCTCTCGCGGCGCGCGCCGACAAACTCCAGTTCGTACTCATGTCCGTCGACGGTGTAGCGGAAGCTGGCGGTGCCGAAGTTCTTGAAGACCGACACATGGCTGCCGCCTAAGGCCGCCGATGCTGCATGGGCAAGCTCGATACCTATGCTCACTTCGTGAGAAGTGGGTTGTGGATAGTGGGTAGTGGGTAGCACATCGCCATCTGTGTTTCCCACTCTATTTACGCAGACTATGTCGATGTCGGTGCAGGGGCGCTGCAGCAAGTGGTCGCGCACCACACCGCCAACGGCATAGGCGTCGATGCCCAACCGGTCGGCACATTGCCCAATAGTGCGGTAGAGGTCGAGACCGAGGTCTGTCATTTGTTAGTATTGTTGTGTTGCAACCAGCTGACCTTGTTCGTCGTACACCTCCCAGACGCCGGTGCGCTCACCGTCGTGATACTGGCCGATGTAGTAGGGGACACCGTTCTCGCGGTAGACGCGGTAGGCGCCCTCTTCGCGGCCTCCGATGTAGGTGGCTTCGGCCTGAATGTTGCCCGCCGGATGGTAGAAGACCCAGCGTCCTTCGCGCATGCCGCCGATGACGTCTCCCTGGCTGCGCGGACGCATGCTGCTGTAGTACTGCAGCCAGTGCTGCACGGCGCCGCTATAGTAGACCACCGTCATCGGGTGTCCGTCGGCACTCACCTCGGTGACACGCATCGAGTCGTATTCCGGCACCACCTCCTGGCCGTCGGGGCCCATGATGTGCCACTCGCCGGTGCGCTCGTTGTGGGTAGCCTTGATGCTGCCGTCGGCAGCGGCGAACTCCTGAACCTTGCCAGTGCAGGAGAAAAGGAGTAGAAGAAGAGAGAAATTAAAGGTGAGAAGCGAGATTCTCTTTGTTGTTGTCATTGATACTGTTGTTTTTATATTAGTTTGACGTTCTATTTGCGGTCTGCAAAGATACGATATTTATTGCGTTATTGAGTTATCGAGTGATTTCCGACAGTGTGCGCAGGGTGCCGTAGCTGCCCTCCAGCCTGCGGTGCCACTCGTCGGGCTCCACCCACACCACCTCGGTGATGCCCTCCTCCTGCTGAGGCTCGCCGACGGTCCCTCCGTCGGCCACCATCATCGGGAACCACGATGTCTGCTTCAAGTGCCATCCGCCGTAGAGGTTGAAGATGTGGTATGTTTTAGTGGGTAGTGGGTAGTGTATAGTGTGTAGCGCTTGACCCTCTGTGCTACCCACTACCCACTGTCCACTGCCCACTTTTATTCCGGTCTCTTCCTCCACCTCGCGGAGGGCGGCCTGGAGGAGTGTCTCGCCGACTTCTACCTTGCCTTTGGGCAGGTCCCAGCGGTCGTTACGCTTGATAAGCAGCATTTTGCCGTCGTCGCGGGTCACTATGCCACCGGCGGCGCGCACCCACCGCATGCGGCGCTTGAGAATGCGCAGCAGACAGATGGGCACATTCCATGTATGGTATTTGTAGGATAACTTCATTTTAGTGGTTAAGTGGGTTGTAATTAGGTAGTTATTGTATCTCGTATTTCAGAATCTCCTTATCTTTTTGGTAGAGGGTCAGCGTGTAGGCGTCGACACGGAAGGCGTCGGCCTTCGGCAGGAGTGCCAGGTAGCGCGACTCGGCGTTCATATCGGCCTCGGTGCAGTAGACCTTGGTGCTGCCCACGCCGCTGATAGTCAGAGTGTATACGTCCCCTTCTTGGAGCTGCTCTTTAAGCCTCGCCGTGTAGCTGCCGAAGTAGCTGTTGCATGTAGCTTTTCCGCTGAGGTTGCCCGACTCTGGGTTGAAAGTCAGCGTGATGATGCCCGACGTGCGGCTCACCGCCTTTCCGCGCATTGCCACGAGCTGCCACACCTGCTCTTTCTGGAGGGTCACAGGTTCGGTGGCTCTGGGGGTCTGTACCTCGTGATGACGACTGGCGCATGCTGTCAGCAATAGGCTTATTATCAGTACTATATGTGTTAGTAATACCTTTCTTGTCATATCATTTCATTGATTATCAGTCGCTTCTCCGTACCCTCTCCGTCCCCCCTCCGACCCCGCTCCGACTGTTTAACGGTTTTTAGTCGGAGAAATCTCGGAGCGGCGTCGGGGTGGATTCGGAGTGGCTCCGGATGGTTGATAACTTTTTTCGGGTGCAAAAATACGAAAAAAAAAATAGATGCGTTACTAAATTGTTTTGAATAGTAAAAAGGGTCTCCGAATAGTGATGGCTGTGAGCAACGATTTGCTTACGGACCAGCGAGTTGCACGGCACATCGCCGTGCTGCGTGACGCTGGTTGTGAGGTCGTTACGGTATGCCGCACGGATATCCCCGTCAGGTATCGGCGCGGATGGCGCTTCTATGCGGCTTTCAACTTGCGGCTGTGGCGGAGGATTAGGCGTGAAGTGAGAAGCGACAGGTGTGATGTGGTGTGGGCTAACGATACGGACACGCTGTTGGGATGCTGGATGGCGGTGAGGAAGTGGAGAGTGGATAGCGGAGAGCGGAGAGTGAAGTTGGTGATGGATGCGCACGAACTCTTTCCGGAGGTGCCGGAGATTGTCGACAAGCCCGCGGTGAAGTGGGTCTGGAGGACGATAGAGAAGTGGCTGATGCCACAGTGTGACGCGCTGATAACAGTCTGCCAGAGTATTGCGGACTACTATAAGGAGAAGTACGGCGTGGAGATGACCGTTGTGAGAAACCTGCAAGGTAGTGGGTGTCAGAGCGCAAGCGCCAGGCAACAGGACGAAGCCGTTGGCTCGAAAGAGGGGCATGTGCTGCTCTATGCCGGCAAGGTGAATGTGGGACGTGGGGTTGATTGGGCGATTGATGCGTTGGAATGGCTGCCGGAGTGCCGGTTGGTGGTTGCTGGCGACGGCGACCTGCTGGAGGAGATGAAGGCATATGCTGCGCAGAAGGTGTGGGCCGACCGAGTGGAGTTCACAGGGCGGCTGATGCCGGAGAAGATGGTGGCGTTGACAGCAAAGGCTGACGTCGGACTGGTGATGCTGGAAGATATGGGACTCAGTTACCACTACGCGCTCCCAAACAGGATAGGGGCTTTCGTGCAGGCTGGCGTGCCTATGGTTGTGAGCGACCTGCCGGAGATGGCGCGGGTGGTGAGAACCTACGGCGTGGGAGCCGTTATTGATGGAAAGAAAGGGAGTGAGAGGACGAATGCGGAGGCGCTGGCGGAGGCTGTCAAGCGGGTGCTGGCGAGAGAGTGGAAGGAAGAGGACTTCGCCGCTGCGCGTCAGGATATGGATTGGAACAAAGAAAAAGTTAAACTGCTTGAATGTTTGAAAGCAATTACACAATAATGCAATAACACAATCACACAATGATTTACGACATTCTATTACTACTGTATTTCGTGGGCCCTATGGTGGGTCTGTGGTTTATCTTCAAGAAAGCCGGTGTGGCGCCGTGGAAGGCTGTGGTACCGCTCTATAACCTCGTGATGTGGATCAAGGTGTGCGGCAAGAGTTGGAAGTGGTACATCTACTTCCTTGTGCCGGCAATCAATATCTTCACCTATCTGTTGCTGGTGGTGGAGACTGCCAAAGTGTTCCGCCGCTACGGTTTCTGGGAACAGCTCCTTGCGGTGCTGCTCCCATGGGTCTATCTGCCTATTGTGGGCTTGTCGCCCAAACTGGAATATCACGACCCCAATGTGGAGCCGCCCGCTAAGGTCAGCGAGAGACGCGACTGGTTGGACTCTATAGTCTTTGCCATTGTAGCAGCTATGATTATCAGGAGCTTCACCTTCGAGCTCTATAATATCCCTTCGAGCTCTATGGAGGGTAGCCTGATGACGGGCGACTACCTGCTGGTGAGCAAATTGGCTTATGGCCCCCGTGCCACTATGACGCCGCTGGCGGTGCCTCTGGTGCACAACACGCTGCCGCTGACAGGCGAGAGGGTGGAGAGCTACCTCAGCTGGCTCCAGCTGCCTTATCACCGCTACCCGGGCTACTCCAAGGTGAAGCGCTACGACGCCGTGGTCTTCAACTTCCCGGAGGGCGACACCACGCTGCATGCCAGCCCTGGTAACCAGTACACATACTACGACGCTGTGCGCAACAACAATCAGGAGTTGCTGCGCGACGGGTGGTTTGTGAGGCCGTTGGACCGCAAGACGAACTATATCAAGCGCTGCATCGGTATGCCGGGCGAGACGCTGCAGATTGTCAACCAGCAGGTGCTGATTGACGGCAAGCCCATAGCCACCCCCAAGGATGCACAGACCACCTACGGCTTTGTGACCAATGGACGCGGTATAGCGCCGCAGGCGGTGCAGCAGGTGCTGGACCGTCTGGGACTGAGTTATCAAGATATTGAGAATGCTGGCCCCTATGCTATAGACTCCACGGGCGTGCTGTTGGCTTATGATGTGCCGCTGAACAGCCGCCAGCTCTACGGCCTCGAGCGTTGGGCCGAAGGACAGGGTGTGAGAGTTATTGCCGACACCGTGCCTGCCGTAGCTGACATCAGTCTCTTCCCCCACCGCAGCGGTCAGTTGCAGAGTGTGGACAACTTTGGACCGGTGCACATACCGGCCAAGGGCGAGGTATTGGAGCTGAACGACAGCACGCTGCCGATGTACCGCCGCCTGATAACCGTTTACGAGCACAATACGCTGGAAGTGAAAGCCGGCAAGATATATATAAACGGAGAGCCTACCGACCGCTACACCGTGAAGCAGAACTACTATTGGATGATGGGCGACAACCGCCACCACAGTCAGGACTGCCGCTACTGGGGCTTTGTCCCTGAGGACCACATCGTGGGTAAAGCCCAATGGGTCCTCTTCAGCCGCGACAAAGACCGTGGGAACTTCCGTAAAGGCCGCTGGTTCATAGATGCCTGTGCGTATTGATTGATGAAAAGCAAACTGCTAAAATTGAATTATGAGTGACGAAATAATGGATGATATAACACCGATGGAAGAGAACGAAGACATTACCCCCAAGGAAGAGGATGTGCAGAACGAAGGTAGTACCGTGTCTCTCGACGGGATGTTCAAAGACTACTGGATAGACTATGCCTCCGATGTGATTCTCGACCGCTCGGTGCCTGATATCGACGACGGCTTGAAGCCGGTGCAGCGTAGAATACTGCACGCTATGAAAGAGAGTGACGACGGGCGCTTCACCAAGGTGGCTAACATCGTGGGTAACACTATGCAGTACCACCCACATGGCGATATGAGCATCAAGGACGCCCTCGTGAATCTCGGCCAAAAGGACCTCCTCATCGACTGCCAGGGTAACTGGGGCAATATTCTCACTGGCGACGATGCCGCCGCTGGCCGTTACATTGAGGCGCGCCTCTCGAAGTTCGCCAAGGATGTGGTCTTCAACCCCAAGACTACCCAGTGGAAACCCAGCTACGACGGCCGCAAGCAGGAGCCCGTGAGCCTGCCCATCAAGTTCCCGCTGCTGCTGGCTCAGGGCACCAAGGGTATCGCCGTCACTTTGACGAGCGTCATAATGCCCTATAATTTCTGTGAGCTGCTGGAGGCCAGTATCAGCATACTGAAGGATGAGCCCTTTGCCATCTATCCCGACTTCCCTACGGGTGGCCTGATAGATGTCAGCAAGTACAACGACGCCGCTCTCGGCGGACGTCTGCGTATTCGCGCGAAGATGCACTACGACGAGAAGCGCAAGGCTATCATCATATCCGAGTTGCCTTATACGGTGACTACCGATGTGTTGATAGACAGTATAGTGAAGGCTAATGAAAAGGGTAAGATTAAGATTAAGAAGGTTGACGACAATACTGCCGCCGAAGTTGAGATTGTGGTATATCTGCCAGCAGGTGTTAGTCCGGACCAGACTATCGACGCTCTCTATGCTTTCACTAACTGCCAGATAAGCTTCTCGCCGCAGACGTGTGCGTCATCGTGAACGAGAAGCCAGTCTTCATGACCGCCAGTGATATTCTCCGTCACAACACCATGCGTACCAAAGACCTCCTGCGTCAGGAACTGGAGATACAGCTGGGCGAGTTGGAGGACCGCTGGCACTGGGTGAGCCTCGAGAAGATCTTCTTCGAGAAGGGCATCTATAAGAAGATGGAGAAAAAGGAGAGCAAGAGCTGGGAAGAGCAGGTGGACGAGATGTTGGCGGCTTTTGGCCCCTACAAAAAGCGCTTCAAGCGTGAGATTACACGCGAGGATGTCCTCAAACTCACCGAGAAGCCTGTGCGCAAGATTAGTAAGTTCGACATCAAGAAGGCTGCCGAAGAGATTGAGGCAATTGAGATGACCATAGATGAGGTGAAGAATCACTTGGCGCACCTGACGGACTATGCCATACGCTACTTCCAGGATATCCTGAAGAAATATGGTGCAGGCCGCGAGCGTAAGACCGAGATACGCAGTTTCGAGGAGATTGAGTCTACCTCGGTGGCACTGGCCAACGAGAAGCTATATG
>ONUE01000077.1 GCA_900320975.1 uncultured Bacteroidales bacterium
GGCGGCGCTCTTCAGCGAGATGGCGTCGCCGACGATGGTGATGTCCTTCATCTGCTCGAGCTCGGCACGCATCAACTTGCCGCTCTGCGGAGCCCAGCTGCCGTTCTCGATGAGGGCCACTGTGCGGCGCTGCCAGCTGTGGGCCTTGAGGTCGGCCAGCAGGTTCTCCATCGGGGTGAAGATGCCGTTGTTGTAGGTGCTGGAAGCAAAGACCACATGGCTGGCGCGGAAGCACTCGCTGACCAGCTCGCTGGCGTGGGTGCGGCTGGCGTCGTAGGCCTTGATGTGCTTCACACCACGCTGCGCCAGCAGGGCGCCCAGCCGCAGCGCGGCACTCTCGGTGTGTCCGTAGATGCTGCCGTAGATGATAACTACACCCTTGTCCTCGGGCTCATACTTGCTCCAGACATCATGCTTCTCTATAAACCAGCCCAGATTCTCACGCCACACGGGGCCGTGCAGCGGGCATATCGTCTGTATGTCGAGGGTGGCGGCCTTCTTGAGCACGTTCTGCACCTGCAGACCATATTTACCGACGATATTGATGAAATAGCGGCGGGCATCGTCGAGCCACTCGCGCTCAAAGTCCACCTCGTCGGCGAAGATATTGCCGCTCAACGCTCCGAAGGTGCCGAAAGCATCGGCGCTGAAGAGCACCTTGTCGGTGACATCGTAGGTCATCATCACCTCGGGCCAGTGCACCATAGGGGCCATAGTGAAGACGAGGCTGTGCTTGCCGAGCGAGAGGGTGTCGCCCTCCTTGACAGCCAGCAGGTTGGCAGGCTTGCCACCAAAGAACTGCTCCATCATCTGTGCCGCTTTGGCGGTGCAGACCACCGTGGCCTCGGGATGGCGCAGCAGAAGGTCCATCAAGGTGGCCGCATGGTCGGGCTCCATATGGTTTACGACCATATAGTCGAGCTTGCGCCCACCGAGGGCAGCCTCAACATTCTCGAAGAACTGGGCGGCCACGCCAGCGTCGGCGGTGTCCATCAAAGCCGTTTTCTCGTCCAGAAGCACATAGCTGTTGTACGACACTCCGCGCGGTATGGGGTAGACATTCTCAAACAAAGCGGTGCGGCGGTCACTCACGCCGACATAAATCAGGTCGTTGCTGATGGGGTATATATTTTGCATATCAGTGAGTTTTATGGTTTTAAGGATAACGCTCGGCATCGGCTTTTAGTATGTGGAGACAGGGCTTTTGCGTATAGCATTGACAATGCGACACATAAGTACCCGCTCTACGGCCAAAACGTCGGTTCTCCCTTGCTGCACCGAGGTTTCTCCGACATTTAGTCGGAGGGGGGACGGAGCGGGGACGGAGGGGCTACGGAGCGGGAGCGTCCCCGAAGAGGAGTTTTTAAGCGGCTTTCGCGAGGCGTTGCCGTTTGTTAAAAAAAGTGAATTACTTTGAAAACCGGTTTTTAATGTCTATATTTGCAGTCGAGAAGCAAATGTGTGGCACAGCGGCACCGCAGCCACAAACAACAGATAATCAACCTAAACCAAACAAATACCATCTTACGCTATGAAATACCACAAGAAAGAAGAAGAACTATTTGCCCGATGGGGCGAGCGCGCACGCAAACTGCGCGACAGCGAGGACATTACCCGTGACGGGCTGCTCTACCGCGGCCAGCTATGGTTTGACGGATACTGCCAGGTACATAAGAAAGCCAACGAGGAGCAGCTGTGGGAGGACGCCGACATGCGCATGCTGGTGCTCACCAAGGAACTCTACGACGAAGACGGTTGGGACATACGCGCCGAAAGCGGCCGTGTGCCGTCGCCGCGCCTCACCTGCCGCACGGCCTACCGCTTCTTCCCCAACCTCGAGCTGTGGGTCTACGGCCTGATGAACATTCCCGACCGCAAGGTGATACCTTTCGCCAAGGCCGACAACGAGACCCGTCTGCAGGGCTTCTACGAGAACGCCCCCATAGCGCGCGTCAACTGCAAGAAGCAGCCCGACAACAAGGCCGCCAGCAACGCTGTGCTGCAGAAATACATGGACAATTATGCCGACCTGCTCAGCGAGCAGATAGCCCTCTACGACGCCGACATCATACTCTGCCTTGGAGGTCAGGGCATCATGGTGAAGTTCCTCACCGACCATATCTACAAGGACCTTGCGCAGGTGAACGAGCACTGCTACTACTCGCCCTCGAGCGGAGTGGCCGTCATCAAGCAGTACCACCCCTGCTACAATGTCTACAGCCGCAAGGAGATGTACGTAGAGATGATGAAAGACTACCAGGACTTCATCAAGGCCACGCCCGAATTCCCGCGCGGCCGCAAGTAAACGCCGGACAACAAAAAAAGAGAAAGAGCCTGCAGCATTGCTACAGGCTCTTTACTTTCTTTTGAGGGTGGGAGGTGGGGCTCGAACCCACGACCTCCAGATCCACAATCTGGCGCTCTAACCAGCTGAACTACGCCCACCATCTATCGCTCGAAAGCGGGTGCAAAAGTACGAACATTTTGCGAACTGGCAAAATATTTTTCACATATTGTTCACAACAACCTGATTTGCAAAAGTATTCAAGACTGCCGCTCAAGCTTTTTGGCCTTTAGCTTGCTTATTATCCAGCCGATAAAGATGAGAAATGCGGTCATCAAGACCATGAGAGCGAAGGCTGCAATTATCACCACTATTCCCTCCTGTTTGTCAACTAATCCGGTATCCTCATCTATGAGTGTGGGCAATACAGCCATCATCAGCACGACGTTGAGCCACACGAGAAAGCACAATGCGACGCGCCACAGGGTGCCCCAACGATTATAGCCGAAGAACTGACGGTAGCTAACATAATAATAGAACGGGGCGAGCCAGAACAACCAGGGAGTTATCCTGTTTGCAAAAACAACCAGAAGCATCAGCGAACCCATGAAAATCTGCATGATGATGCCCTCGGGCAACGAATGACGAGCGTGGCGAGGCGCAAAGCGGAAGATGAACCACGTGGGCAGAATCATTATCATGGTCATGCCTATCATGGCCCACGCCGGGTGTGCCGCCATCCAGTTGCGGGCATTGACAAGCAGCTCGATGGAGCCATCCTTCGCTTCAAGCGGTTCCGCATCACGTATGCCGAGCAGCTGGGCTACGATGACATAGACGAGGGCTATGATGAAGAGCATATTCACCGGAGTGTAGCTCGTCTGCCGCCGCCCGTTAATATAGTCGCTTATAAGGTATCCTGGACGAAAGATCAGCTGTAACACCGTATAGGGTAGCGAGCGCGATTCCATGCCCCACACTTCCATAACACACTTATACACCCACTTCCACGTGATGCGGCCGTCGCCGGCACCCTGACGGCACACGGGGCAATAGTTGCCCTCGAAATCGTGGCCACAGTTGGGGCAGTGGTGCGGCTCAAGATGCTCGTCCGAGTAGTGGACGGCTTCTTTCTGCCAAGCGCGGAAACGGCGTATCTGCTCCTTCAGCCCCATAACTTCACACTTAGAATATCAGCGCCAGCAACACCCAGAGCCAGTGGGCCGCGATACCGGCGCAGAGGCCACCGATGGTGTGGGCTCCGATGGCCTTGCCGATGAGCTTGCGGTAGCCGAGGCTATCGAGCATGGCGGTGTGCGTGCTCAGGTAGCCACTCCAGCACATACCCATGGCGGTGAAGACGGCGATGGCGTTGTTATTGATGATGCCGTCGGCAACGAAGCGGGGCACCAGACCGAGGGCTGCACCCACAGCGCCAAGGGCGGTAATGGGGAAGCCTACCAGAGCGCCGCTCTCGAAGCCGAAGAGCCAGTAGAAGACGAAGTTTATCTTATCGGCAAGCCAAGTAATCACGGGCACACCCTCGTAGGCGGCACCGGTGTATTCGCCATTGGCGCCGGCGGGGCCGAAGGTGAGCATCATGACAATGGTGGAGATGCAGAGCACGCCGGGGATGATGGCCACGCCGATACCGACGCCGCTCTTGCCACCGTCGAGCATGGCGTTGAGGAAGCGCTGGAAAACATTGCCCTCACTCTTGAAAGAGATGTTCTGCTCTGTGCCCTCCTCCTCGGTCACGGGGCTGTCCATCTCGGGGTAGGCCTTGAGGGTGAAGCGCTGCATAAGGCGGGTGGAAACAATGCTGCCGATGACAGCACCCAAGAGTCCCACGAGGGCACCCTTGCCGAATCCCAAGCCGGTCATAAAGGCTATGACCACCAGGCCCATGCCAAAGGCGGTGCCGAAGTTGGTAAGCGACACCAGCTGGTATTTCTTGAAGTAGCGGGAGAAGTTGTTATCCTTGGCCAACGAGATGATGGCGGGGTTGTCGGAGAGGAAAGTCATCACTGCACCCAGAGCGGCCACACCAGGGAGGTTGTAGAGCGGCTTCATCAACGGACGCAGGATATTCTCCATCAGTCGCACCACGCCGAACTCGGTGAGCAGTTTGCTGATGGCTCCCATGAGCACGCAGATGGCCATGATGTAGAACACCGTCTCGAGCAGCAGATGGTAGGCCGTCTGCATGAAGGTGTTGAGCATGTGCGGCAGCGTCATCTTGTAGGCCAGGAAGCCGAAGAAAGCGAAGAAGCAGACGAGGAAGATGAGGGCCTCGAGACTGCGGCTGGTGGTGAACTTCAGGCGACGCGGCTTGCCACTGCGCTTGTTAGGGTCGGTCTCATGGTGCTGGAACACCTGGAACGGGTTTACCACCGACAGCAGAGAACTCAGCAGGTTGTGACCGTTATTTGTATTGTTACTCATAAGCAATGTATTGTCTTAACTACTCCTTGACTACTTTTTGAAAAGCCTGTAAAAGTCCATGGTCCACGTGGCACCGATGTTGAAGTTCCACGTGTCGCTAATCCGTGTGCTTCTGTCCCACTCCTCCATGCGGCAGACATAGGTGTGCAGGCGCACGTTCTTCTGCTCGGTCGGGAACCACTCGAAGCCGAGACCATAGCGTGTATAGGTGTGGCCTGCAAGCAGCAGGTGGTCGAGGGCCACCGCCGAGTTGAGGTCCACCTCGGACTTGTTCTGCTCATACATACCCTTGACGAAGATGTTGAACTGAGGGGTGAAATAATAGTTGGCGCAGCTCACCACACCGAAGTTCTTACCCCAGTCGTCGAAAGAGAGCGCATGGTGCATGAAGTCGACATATATGTCCCATTTGTCGAAGACCAGCTTGTTGCCAATCATCGTAAGGTTCATGAACTTGCTCCACTCGCGCTCAATCATGCTGGTGCTCCAGATGGTGTTCCAGTGGCCCACGGTGCCGTACCAGCAGAGGTTGTACGACACCAGACCGGCGTCGTAATTCAGGCCCGTGGAGTTGATATATGGCGAGTTGGTCACCTGCGCAACAATGGTGTGGTTGCCGTCATCGCTGATATAGGCGCCGCTGAAGCCGAGCTGGAAGCAGTAGATGCTGTTCCACAGCGTGGTGGGGAAATAGACGTCAATGGGCGAGGCGTCGTACTCGAAGCCGCCCATGGCCATGGCGTCCTTACCGAAGCGCAGGCGCCAGTTCTGTGTGGGCTTGTAGTCAATATACAGGAAGTCGGTGTTGTCGAAGAACATCACCGAGCCGGGGTTGGCCACGATACGCTGCTTGAAGTAGTAGCTGACGCCGCCGCCAAGCTCACCGCCAAGCATCAGATTGAAATACTTGCCATGGAAGCCGAACTGCGGCGTCGAGTCAGTGGTGAAGAGCTCACCGTCGGCACGGGCCTCCACCTTCAGTTTGTTTATCATATTGTCCCACTGCATCTGGGCTTGGATAGGCATTGCAGCGAGCAACAACAGAGTCGCTAAGATTGTATGCTTTGCTTTCAAGATATTGTTTGTTTTGATAGTTACACTATTATTTCTGCGCAGCCATATACTGCTCCAGCAGGCGCTGCACATACTTGCCAAAGACGTCGAACTCGATGTTCACCACCGTGCCGGGCTTGAAGTTGTGGAAATTGGTCACCTTATAGGTATAGGGTATGATGGCCACAGAGAACATGCCCTTCTCACTGTCCACCACCGTTAGGCTCACGCCGTTGATGCTGATGCTGCCCTTGGGGACAGTTATGCTGGGGGCGTTCTTGGCGTCGTACTCGAAGTAGAAGCGCCAGCTGCCGTTGTCGTCCACCACCTTGGTGCAGGTGGCCGTCTGGTCCACATGGCCCTGGACGATATGACCATCGAAGCGGCCATCCATGCGCATCGAGCGCTCCACATTCACTTCCGTGCCCACCTGCCAGGTGCTGAGGTTGGTCTTCAGCATCGTCTCATCCATGGCTGTGACCACATACTGCTTCTTTTCCTTGTCGACCTTCACCACCGTCAGGCAGCAGCCGTCGTGCGCCATGCTCTGGTCGATGGCCAGCTCGTCGCCGAAAGGCACTTCCAGCGTGAAGTGGTAGTTGGTGTTCTCTTTCTCTATCTTGACCACACGGGCGGTGGTCTCTATGATTCCTGTAAACATTATTTCAAATGTGTTTCGTAATAATCAAACATCTTCTTGTAAAGGTGATTGCGCTCGCGGCCACGGACGTTGTGCTCGTGGTGCGGGTAGACGAAGTAGTCCACCTGCTTGAGGTTGTTGATGCAACGCTCGATAAACTCGGTGCTGTGCTGCGGAACCACGGTGTTGTCTTCGGCACC
>ONUE01000078.1 GCA_900320975.1 uncultured Bacteroidales bacterium
AAGGTTCATGTTATGCGTGGACTGTTTACAATTTCTTCCGTTCAAGGTAATTCTCACGACCTCTACCATGAGAAGTTGTATAACGGCACCACGCTTCTTTATTTATTACTCAACGGGGTGCGGAAGAGCAACATAATACAACTAAAATGAAAAGAGGAATTAATTTATTATTGGCACTGGTTGCTATTGCACTGGGAACAAACGCACAGAACAAAGGGTACGAGAAATCGGTGTCTTTGTTTGGAAACTTTGGTGTTGGCAAATACGCCAATTCCACCTATGGCATTAACATGGTAAATGGCTATAGATTTAACAATTGCGTCTATATTGGTATCGGTGTAGGAATTGGGTATTCGTCAGAACTCAGCTCTGTTACTGAATATGTATATCTTGGAACAAGGGAAAACCGCATGGATATGTATCCTATTCCAATATATCTCCAGGCCAAGTTCAATTTAGCCAATGGAGTTGTAAGTCCATTTATTATGGTGAACGCAGGATATACGTTGGACATTAACAAATACCTAAAAGACGCCCCCGGTCTAATGTTAAATCCAGCACTAGGAATAGAAATACCTGTTGGTGAGAAGCAGTCAATTCTTGTGTCAACAGGTTTTAAAATACAGCATGGTACAATGTTTGAGAGCGGCGCATACACACGTTCATCATTAATGTTCAAATCAATTTCTGCAGAAATCGGTTTTAAATTCTAAATTATAATGCTTCATATTCGTTAATGTAACTTTGGAGATAATCCGTATAGCTATTGTCAACAACGTAATTCTTTTACAATCTTTTAAATCTGATTGAAAAAAAATTCATGATAATTCGCGAACATTCACGGTAATTCACGTTAAAAGCAGAAAACAAATGCGTGCCGGATATTGTCGTCCAGCACGCATTATCGTTTCTATATTGATAGAATCTTACAGAGCCATCGTCTGCAGGAAGCGGACGCTGCTGTGGATGTGCTTGTACATGATCTCGTCGATGTCGACGAAGTTGACAACCTTGCGGTAGTCGGCGACCATAGCTTCCACCTTCGGGCTGCTCTTGAGGCCTTCCTGGTGACGGAAGTCGAGGGCCTGAGCGGCGTTGAAGAGCTCGATGGCCAGCACGCGCTCGGTGTTCTCGCACACCTTGTAGCACTTGGTGGCGGCGTTGCCACCCATGCTGACGAGGTCTTCCTGGTTCTGGCTGCTGGTGATGCTGTCGACGCTGCAGGGGGTGCAGAGCTGCTTGCTCTGGCTGACGATGGCGGCGGCGGCATACTGCGGAATCATGAAACCGCTGTTCAAACCGGGCTTGGCCACGAGGAAGCTGGGCAGACCGCGCTTGGCGTCGATGAGCTGGTAGGTGCGGCGTTCGCTGATGGCACCGAGTTCGGCGACGGCAATGGCCAGGAAGTCGAGCACCATGGCGAGGGGCTCGCCGTGGAAGTGACCGCCACTGATGACCATGTCCTCGTCGGGCAGCACTATGGGGTTGTCGGTGGTGGAGTTGATCTCCGTCTCCACGACGCTGGCGACATAGCGGATGGTGTCCTTGGCGGCACCGTGGACCTGCGGGGCGCAGCGGAAGCTGTAGGGGTCCTGAACATGCTCCTTGTGGCGCTTGATGATCTCGCTGCCGTCGAGCATCTCGCGGACGGCGGCGGCAGTCTCGAGCTGGCCTTTGTGGGGGCGCACCATGTGGAGGCTCTCGTAGAAGGGCTCTATGCGGCCGTCGAAGGCGTCGAGCGAGAGGCTGAGCACCATGTCGCTCTGCTTGCTGAGGCGCATAGCCTTGAGGAGCGACCAGACGGCGTAGCTGCTCATGAACTGGGTGCCGTTGAGGAGGGCGAGACCTTCCTTGCTCTGCAGCTCGATGGGCTGCCAGCCTTTGGCCTCATAGACCTCCTTCACGTCGCAACGACGGCCTTTCCAATAGACGTCGCCCATACCCAGGATAGCGGGGAGCATGAGGTTGGCCAGGGGGCAGAGGTCGCCGCTGGCGCCGAGACTACCTTGCTGATAGACCACGGGGAGGACGTCATCGTTGTAGCAGTCGATGAGGCGCTGCACGGTCTGCAGCTGGGCGCCGCTGTAGCCGAAGCAGAAGTTCTGGGCCTTGAGGAGCAGCATGAGGCGCACCACCTCGGCGGGTACTTCGTCGCCTACGCCGCAGGCGTGGCTCATCACGAGGTTCTTCTGCAGCTGGCTGAGCTGCTCTTTGCTGATGCTGATGTTGCAGAGGCTGCCGAAGCCGGTGGTGACACCGTAGATGGGCACCTTCTGGGTTTCCATCTTATGGTTGAGGTAGTTGCGGCATTTCTCTATGCGGCGCTTGGCCTCGTCGCTGAGGGCCAGCGTCATTTTCTTATCGATAATCTCCTGTATCTTGGCAAGAGTGAGTTTCTCTTCGGGATTGAACTGGTAAGTCATTGTTTAAGGTTTAAAGTTTAAGGTTTAAGGTTTATTCGCGGTCTGCGGTTTTGGGTCTCGGACTGTTATCATCCTTAAACCTTAAACCGTAAACCGTAAACCTTATTTCTCCAAGTTAGCTTTGGCTTTTGCGGCGATGTCGCTGTCCACGAGGATGCGGCCGCAGTTCTCGCAGACGATGACCTTCTTGTGCATCTTGATTTCCATCTGGCGCTGGGGCGGGATGTTGCTGAAGCAACCGCCGCAGGAGTCGCGGTCGATCTGGACGACGGCGAGGCCGTTGCGGGCGGCGTTGCGGATGCGCTTGTAGGCGGTGAGGTAGCGCTCGTCGATGTACTGCTCCTGTTCGGCGGACATCTTGCGCAGACGCTCTTCGTCCTTCTCGGTCTCAGCGGTGATGGAGGTCAGTTCCTCGCGCTTGGCGTCGAGGTCTTTGGTGCGGTTTTCGAGGAGCACCTTGGCGGCCTCGATGTGCTGCTTGAGCTCGCTGACGTGGGCTTTGCCTTCTTTGTTCTTGCGCTCGCAGAGCTGTATCTCGAGCTGCTGGAACTCTATCTCCTTGTTGAGAGACTCGAACTCGCGGTTGTTGCGCACGTTGTCCTGCTGCTTCTGGTACTTCTTGATCTGCTCGTTGTGCTCGTCTATCTCGGCGAGGCGGTTCTTGTTAGCGGCTTCGGTCTCCTTGATTTCGGCGGTGAAGTTGTCGATGCGGGTGTGCAGACCGGCGATTTCGTCTTCGAGGTCCTGGACAGCCTGCGGGAGCTCGCCGCGGATGATGCGGATTTTGTCGATCTCGCTGTCGACGCTCTGCAGGGTGTAGAGGGCGACGAGGCGTTTTTCGACGGCGGCGTCGGCGTCCGGGCGGAGGACGACGGGAGCTTCCTGAGGTTCGTTTTCGGCTTTTTTGGTGCTGACTTTCTTTGCCATATTATAATATATATTACTGTTTGACAATCAAATATATTTCACGATACCCTGTTGGGTCTCGGAAATTCGGCATGCAAAATTACTAAATTTTTCTGATATCGCGCGAAAAATAATATCTTTTGCAAATTGTTCGCTCTCATAGTGGCCGATGTCGGCCAGCACCATACGGCCTTCTGGACGCTGAAAGTCGTGGTACTTCAGGTCGGCCGTCAGGTATATGTCGGCCCTCGCCGCCATGGCGTCGCCTATGAACTCGGCACCGCTGCCGCCGCAAAGGGCAACACGTTTGACCGTGATGAATGATGACTGATTAGTGATGAGTGGGCTGACGCGGATAAACGGTATACCAATCAGCGACTTAACACTCTTGAGGAAGTCCTCGACGGCCATAGGCTCCTCCAGCTCACCCACCATGCCGGCACCCACCGGCTGAGGGGTTTCGCACTTCACACTCAGCACTTCACACTTCTTCAGCCCCAGCTTCTGTGCAAGTATGCCGCTGACGCCCCACGACAGATTGTCGAGGTTGGTGTGGGCGGCATAGACGCTGATGTCGTTCTTGGCGAGCTGCATGACCATGCGGCCGGTCTCGCTGGCCGTCGTCAGGCGTTTCACGCCGCTGAAAATGAAGGGGTGGTGCGTCACTATGAGGCTCATGCCGAGCCGTACGGCCTCGTCGACCACCGCGGGCGTGAGGTCGAGGGCCACCAGAGCGCCCTTGTAGTCGCTCTGCGCGTCACCGAGGAGGAACCCCGCATTGTCGTAATCTTCTTGGTATTCAGGATGGAACGTCGTGTCCAGCCACTCTATGACTTCTCTTGTTTTCATGCTGCAAAAATACACAAAAAATAGAAATCAGGAATCAGAAAATAGAAATTCCGGGGTCGTCCCGCTCCGTCCCCCCTCCGTCCCCGCTCCGACCCCGCTCCGACTGTTTAACGGTTTTTTGTCGCAAAAATGTCGGAGGGGGGACGGAGGAGGGGCGGAGGGAGTTGGGAGGAGGAAGTGAAAAGTGAAAAGTGAAAAGTGAAAAGTAAGAAAGTGAAAAATAAAAATAAAAAAATTTTAGGGGGTTGTAATTTTCGGTCTTTGAAATTCGTTATTATAGTGTGAAAGGTCAGGACACGTTCAGCGAGACGATGCACAACTACCGAGGATTGCTCTTCTCGGTCTGCCGCCGCTATAGTGGCGGCGGTATGGAAGTCGACGACCTGCTGCAAGAGACCACTCTGGAGCTTTGGAACCTGAGAGACAAGCTCTTCAGCATCACCTCGCCACCCAAGAGAGCCGTATGGATATGGCGCGTGGCACGGAGCACCTGCATCGACCTTCTGCGAAGGACTCCCCCACCCGATACGATACCCGAAGGCTATGATGTCCCTGACGAAGACCTGACACTTCACGACACACTGCACGAACTGATAGGCCAACTGCCGGAACCCGACCGCACCATCGTCACGATGCACCTCGAAGGGTATGAATACAAAGAGATAGGCCAGCGCGTGGGAATGACAAAGAACCACATAGGCGTGCGCCTGATGCGAATAAAAGAAACACTGAAAAAGAAGATGACCAACTAAACCCAATCATTTTGACAGGAAGCCCTGCAGAAGGCTTCGAAGAGATGATTGAGAAAAATAAACAAAGAGATGATTAACGATAACCGATTTGAAGAGCTATGGGGGAAAGAAGAGCGGCGCGGCGTGGAGCGGCGCCTGCAACGCGAGTATCCTATCTGGAAACGGCGGCGGCAACGCACAATGAGTGCGGCGGCAGCGGTAACCTTGATGATCATGGTGGGGGTTCCGCTGCTGAAGCCCGCCACGCCGGCCGGCTTCGACAAGGTGTACTGCAACCGTACCGGCACCACCGACACACAATGGGCCGCTCTGGCTGCCGACATTTTAACAAGAGAAGTGATATGAAACGCTTAGCGCTCATACTGATGCTGTCCTTGCTGCCCATGGCTTCCTGCTCGCACAAGCAGGAGGAGATGCCGCTTTACAGCCAGTACTCTGGGCGACAGGACCTCAACGTGGCGCAGGTCTCCGGCTTCAAGCTCAACGACACCGTCAAGGTGGACGTGGTGCTGCTGGTGGCCGACGACAGCGCTGCCTGGCATGGACTTAAGGAAGAATTCAACATACGCGCCGACGAGGGCATCACCTCGTGGATGGGCGACATCGAGCAGCCCGGACAGCGCGTGAAGCACGGCGAGCTGCCAGCCTGGCGCGCCATGGCCGTGCACGACGAGAGGACAGTGGCCTTCTACCTGATTGAAGATGAGAGAGAGTACGAGGCACTGCTGGACTACCAGATGGAGAAATTGAGAATTGAGAATTGAGAATTGCGGATTGAGGATTAAATAAAAAAACTCTATATGAAGGCTACTATAAAACTATTGGCTCTGCTGGCGGCGGTATTTGCGCTGGTGGCCTGCAACAAAGAGAACGAGGATGTGACGCCAATCACCCCCAACCACGAACGTGACATCACCTACACGGTGGACAGCACCACCACGACGGTACACCTGACGACAGAAGCCGAGTTCGACGCCCTGCTCGACCAGTTCTGTGACTACGCACAGAACGGCAGCGAGGTCTCCTTCCACAACGCCAACATAAGCGACGCCAAGGGGCCTTCCAACAAAGAGTCGGTGTCCTACAGCACCGCCGACCGGGAGGCTATGAAACGCTGGATGAGAGCGCGGGAAAGCGAAGGCATGACCGTCACGGTGAAATACGACAATAAGACTGGCGAATACATCGGCAACGCCTACAAGACAGCACCGCAGCCGCAATGGGTCGACCTGGGCCTGCCGAGCGGCCTGCTGTGGGCCAGGTGCAACGTGGGGGCCCTCTCCCCCAAGGGGTTTGGCGACTACTTCGCCTGGGGCGAGACAGAGACCAAGAACGAATACCTATGGTCTAACTACCGTTATGGCATAGATTACTGCCATCTGACAAAATACTGCAACGATGCGGCCTTCGGCGACAATGGTTTCACCGACACCTTGACCATACTGGAGCCCGGCGACGACGCCGCGACAGCAAACAAGAACAACGCCCGCACCCCGACAGAAAACGAATGGTATGAACTACTGAGCTACTGCACTGGCGAATGGACAACCATTGACGGAGTGAACGGCTATCGGTTCACCGGCCCGAACGGCAACAGCATCTTCCTGCCCGCCACCGGTGGCAAAGGATGGAACACGGGTGAAGGCGGCCATTACTGGTCGGCATCGGTTTCGGCGCGTACATGGGATACGACGACCGAGCAGAAGGCTTCTCCATCCGCGCCGTACGCGATGCCGAATAAGAGTTGAATGCGGGTAACTCCCCAAAAATGGTGATTTCAAGGCCAGCTTTGAAAATCACCATTTTTTTGTTATATCTTTGCCGCCGGAAAAAACAAGGGTGTTTTTCCTTCATCT
>ONUE01000044.1 GCA_900320975.1 uncultured Bacteroidales bacterium
GGCTGTCGTTTTGGCACAAAAATTGCCGGGATTTATACAATAATGTATTATAAAAGGCGTTATTGTATACCGTGAGGAGAAAAACGACCATATTGGCACTTATGCTTGTCTGTGCGGCGGCGGCCTTGGGGCAGACGTCGTCGGTGTTGGCCAGCGGCGACTGGTGGCGCCTGGCTGTGAAGAGCAGCGGCGTATACCGCTTGACGACTGCCGATGTGCCGGGCTTGGAGGGTGCCGACGTGACGCGGATAGGCCTCTATGGCGGCAGCGGCGAGATGCTGAGCCTGAACAATTCGCAGACCACGGTGGGCGACCTGCGCCCTGTGGCTATCGAGGTCCACGATGCCGACGGCAACGGCCGCTTCGGGAGCGGCGACTGGCTGCTCTTCTTCGGCGAGGGCACCGATGTGTGGCGCTATGTCGCCGCCGACCGGCGCTGGGAGCTCAAGCGCCACGCCTATGCGTCGTCGAACCACTACTATCTCACCACTGCGGCTCGCGAGCCGTTGCGCATAGCCACTGCTGCGGCCCCCGAGGCGGACACCGTGATGAGCGACTACACGGCGGTGGCGATGGTGAACAACGACCTGACGAATGTCTACCGCACCGGCCAGGTGTGGGTGGGGGAGAAGTTCACGGTGAGCAGCACCAGCCGCAGCGTCACGCTGAGCCTGCCCGCTGTGGCGAGGGACATCACGCTGCGCTTCGCCCTGGCCAATATCAGCTCGGCCACAGGCACTTTCAATGTGAGCACCGCGGGCTTCAGCCGCAGTATAAGCATCAGCAGTCGCAGCCGCTACGGTACGGTGCTCGAGGCCACCGGCGCCAGCGCGCAGAGCCTGACTTTCGCGCTTAAGTATACACCCGGCGAGAGTACCGGCGAGGGCTATCTGGACTATATAGAGATTAACGGCACTGTGCCGCTGGCCCTCGGCAGTGGCCAGACGCTGGTGCGCAACAGCCGCCACCTGGGCTCCACGGCCGCTTTCCGCTACAGCGGTGGCAGCGGCCTGCGGGTGTGGGAGGTTACCAAGGCCGGCAGCGAGCGCGAGATGGCGCTTGCGGGAGGCCAGTGGGTCGACAACACGAGCGAGGCGCGCCAGTATGTGGCTTTCGACGGCAGCAGCTATCTGTCGCCGGCGGCAGTGGCCCGGCTCGCCAATCAGGACCTGCATGGCGCCGCCGCCGCCGACCTGGTGGTGGTGTGCCACCCGCGCTTCATGGCACAGGCGCAGCGTCTGGCGCTGCTGCATGAGCTGATGGACGGGCAGGAGACTCTGGTGGTCACCGACCAGCAGGTGTACAACGAGTTCTCCTACGGCAAGCAGGACCCCATGGCCATACGCTCGTTCCTGCGCCACCTGCGCCAGCAGCATCCCGAGCGCGCGCCGCGCTACCTGCTGCTCTTCGGCAAAGCTACCTACGACCCCCGCAATATACTGGGCAGCGCTATGCCCACCCTGACCACCTACGAGACAGAGTTCGCGTTTGACGATGACGGCGGCTCCTATACGAGCGACGACATGATGGGCTACCTCGACGACAGCGAGAGCGGCGGCTCGACGCAGAGCCTCGACGTCGGCGTGGGCCGACTGCCTGCCAAGGACGAGAGCGAGGCGACGCATCTGGTGGACAAGATCGAGAGCTATATGATGCGGCGTGACCTTGGCGACGGCGCCGCCCGCGGCAACTGGCGCAACGTGGTGGCCCTGCTGGCCGACGACGCGGACCCCGGGCACGTCGGCGACACGATATTCGCGCACTCCTCCGAGGCTGTGGCCAAGAAGATCATAGCAAGCTGTCCCGACATCAATGTCGACCGCCTGTATGCCGACGCCTACCATCAGCAGAACAACGCCATAGGCTCTTTCTACCCCGAGCTGAAGAACGCGCTGACGCGCCGTATCGACAACGGCTGTCTGGTGCTCAACTACATAGGTCACGGCTCGGTGCACTACATAGGCACAGAGCGCTATGTGGAGCCGAGCGACATATCGACCTACAGCAATGCGGGGCGGTGGCCGCTGCTGGTCACCAGCACCTGCTCGTATGGCTACCACGACCTTGTAGACGAGATATGCGGCGCGGAGGCCTTCATGCTTGCCGACGGCGGCGCCATAGCCGTTGTCAGTGCCGCCCGCCCGATAAGTCATGTGGAGCGCTTCAACACCGATGTGATACTCTTCGCCCTCGACACCGCCAACGCCATAGGCGACGCTATGCGTATGGCTAAGAGCCGCACGTCGGTGTCGCCCTGCATAAGCCTGCTTGGCGACCCCGCCCTGCACCTCAGCGTGCCGCGCAACGTGGTGGAGGTTACCAATATCGACGGCCACGATGTGGAAGCCACGGTGGACGATACCGCCACGGTGCTGTCGCAGGTGACCGTGCGCGGCGAGATACGCGACACCGAAGGCGAGCTCGTCGCCGACTTCGACGGTATGATATACCCGACGGTCTATGACCGCGAGGTGATATGCCACACGCTGGCCAACGACAACCCGGGCACCGAGGTCACCTTCAGCCAGCAGAAGAATGTGCTCTACCGCGGTGCCGCCCCTGTCAGTGGCGGCCGCTTCGAGTACACCTTCACGGTGCCGCGCGATGTGGCCTACCAGTATGCCCCCGGCAAGCTGAGCCACTATGCCGTGAGCGGCTATGAGCACGCTGCGGGCAGCTACAAGCGCCTCTACTTCGGCGGCCTGAACGAGAGCGTGGTCATCAAAGAGACGCGTCCGCAGATAGCGCTGTACCTTGGCGACGAGAGTTTCCGCAACGGAGGCCTCACCGACGAGAACCCGACGCTGGTGGCGCACCTCTTCGACTCGGTAGGCATCAATGCCTTTGGCTCCGGCCTGGGGCACGATATCACGGTCATGATAGACAATATGCCGGGCAGCCTGACGGTGCTCAACGACTTCTACGAGTCCGACATCAACGACCCGCGTCGCGGCACGCTGCGCTATCCGCTCGAGGGCATCAGCACAGGCAGCCACTCGCTGACCCTCAAGGCCTGGAACATCTGGGGCTTCTCGAACACTGCCACGATAACCTTCCGCGTGCGCTCCACGGACACGCTGGAGTTCAGCAGCATGACGGTGGCGCCCAACCCCGCGAAGGATTATGCCGTGTTCCGCTATGAGACCAACGGCACAGCCAACATCACGTCGGCCGTGCTGCAGATATATTCGCCGCAGGGCGGCCTGGTGTACAGTGTGAGGCCGACCATCGCCAGCGGCAGCTATGTCGTGGGCCCCGTGCGCTGGGACCTCTCGCAGGTGGGCGCCGGCATGTATCTGGCGCGTATGCTCGTCACCACCGACGACGGTGAGACGCACCAGTCGACGGCGAAAGTTATCGTGCGCTGATACAATAAAAGAATAACAATAGCGTTATATAATCTACAAGTCAACAGGACAACAAGTTTAGAACAAGGATGAAAAGAATCGCTTTGATAGCTACTATCGCGCTCTTCGCCAGCATGGCGGCAGAAGCGCAGGAGACCGGCCAGAACAAGAACTACATATCCACCGGTATGCCCATTCTGCTCATTGCCCCCGACGCCACAAGCAGCGGTATGGGCGACGTGGGTGCGGCATCCACCCCAGACCTCTACTCGGCGCACTGGAACAACGCCAAGTATGCCTTCATCGAGGGCACCATGGGCGTAGGCCTCACATATACCCCCTGGCTCCGCAACCTCAAGGTGGGCGACATGAATATCTTCTACCTCAGCGGCTACTATCGCATCAACAACCGCAGCACCGTTGCCGCAGGGCTCACCTACTTCACCCTTGGCGACATCGACAATACCAACGAGTACGGCGATGTGCTGCAGGTGATACATCCCAACGAGTTCGCCGTGGACGCCACCTATGCGCTGAAGCTTTCCGACAACCTCTCGCTCGGCGCCAGCGGCCGCTTCATACGCAGCGACCTCACCAACGGCGCCCAGGTGGGTACCGACGGTGACCATCTCTCCACCCACGCCGCCAACTCCCTTGCCGCCGACATCGGCCTGTACTATCAGAATACCGTGGACAACAAGCAGGACATAGCGCTGGGCGTCCATATCTCGAACCTCGGCGCCAAGCTCTCCTACGAGGACGACGACAACAAGAAAGAGTTCCTGCCTGCCAACCTGCGCATCGGCGGACGCTATACCAACCGCATCGACGACTTCAACGAGATTAGCGTGCTTGTGGATGCCAACAAGCTGCTGGTGCCCACGCGTCCCTACACTCGCGACGGTGTCGACTATCCCACCCGCTATGCCAATAACCTCACCGAGTACAACAACATCGGCGTCATCGCCGGTGCTCTGGAGAGCTTCGTCGACGCCCCTGGCGGCTTCAATGAGGAGCTGCAGGAGATACAGCTCTCGGGCGGTCTTGAATATTGGTACGCGCACACTTTCGCCGTCCGCGCCGGTTACTTCTTCGAGCACGAGAACAAGGGCGGCCGCCAGTATGCCACTTTCGGCGTAGGTCTCCGCTACAACATCTTCAAGATAGACCTTTCCTACCTTGTCCCCACCACCAAGCTCTCCACCAACCCCTTGGCGCACACTATCCGCATCGGTCTGGTGATGGAGATGATGCCTGAAAAATAGTCACCCATGCGCATAGGAACAGGATACGACGTACATCAGCTTGCCGAAGGGCTTCCCCTCTGGCTTGGCGGTGTGCAGGTGCCGCATACCCACGGGCTGGTGGGCCACAGCGATGCCGACGTGCTGCTGCATGCCATCTGCGACGCCCTCCTCGGTGCCGCCGCGCTGGGTGACATCGGCAAGCATTTCCCCGACACCGACCCGCAGTACAAGGGTATCAGCAGCCTCAAGCTCCTGGGCCATGTGGGACAGCTCCTCAAGGAGAAGGGCTATCAGGTGGGCAACATCGACAGCACCGTGGCGGCGCAGCGCCCCAAGCTGGCGCCCTACATCCAGCAGATGCGGCAGAACATCGCCGACACGCTGGGCATAAGCATAGACCAAGTGTCCGTGAAGGCCACCACCACCGAGCACCTCGGCTTCGAGGGTCGCATGGAGGGCATCTCGGCACAAGCAATAGCACTACTTGTATAGCATGGATGAGCAACAGCCATACGTAAGCCCCGAGGTAAGCGAGGAAGTCGACACGCTGGAAGACAGCGGTTGCACCCTGGTGCTGTGGAACGACGACGTCCACACCTTCGACTATGTCATCAAGGCTCTCGTGGATATCTGCCGCCATACCGTCGAGCAGGCCGAGCAGTGCGCCATCCTCGTCCACTGTCACGGCAAGTGCGCCATCAAGCACGGCTCCTACAGCGAGCTGCTGCCTATGCACACTGCGCTCCTCGACAAGCAGCTGACAAGCGAGATACAAGAATAATAGGCAAATACGCAACAACTATGAATACGACTCTCTTAATCATCGTCCTCGTGCTCGGCATCCTGCTGCTGGCACTCGAGATTGTGGCCCTCCCGGGAGGTATCGCCGGTGCCTTCGGTGTCATCCTCATCGGCTTTGGTGTCTGGCAGACTTACGCCCTCTTCGGTACCAACACCGGCACCATAGTGCTCCTGTGCGCCATAGCCCTCTGCACCCTCATGATGGTGCTCTTCCTGCGTAAACGCACGTGGCAGCGCTTCAGCCTCAACGAGGAGGTGACGAGCCGCGTCAACGAGATAGAGTCCGCCGTGAAGGTGGGCAGCCGCGGCACCACCATCTCGCGCCTGGCCCCCACTGGCAAGGCCCTCATCGACGGCCAGCCCACCGAGGTGCATGCCGTCAACAAGTTCATCGACCCCGACCATCCCGTCGAGGTGGTGGCTATCGAGGGCTACCGCATCGACGTCGTGGAGATAAGCGACGACCGTTTCAAAGAAAATCAATAATCATTTAACACAAACATCATCATTATGGAAATCTTCATCATTATCGGCATCTGCGTTGTCGCGCTGATTCTGTTCCTCTACTTCGTGCCCGTCGGAATATGGTTCCAGGCACTCGTCTCCGGCGTCTATGTGTCGCTCGTGCAGCTCATCTTCATGCGCTTCCGCAAGGTGCCCCCCACCGTCATCGTGGGCAATATGATTTCCGCCAGCAAGGCCGGTCTGAAACTCAAGCAGAACGACCTCGAGGCCCACTATCTGGCCGGCGGACATGTGGGCTCCGTTGTCAACGCCCTCATCAGTGCCGACAAGGCCAACATGAACCTCGACTTCAAGACCGCCACCGCTATCGACCTCGCTGGCCGCGACGTGCTCAAGGCTGTGCAGACCTCCGTCAACCCCAAGGTTATCGACACTCCCCCTGTGGCCGCTGTCGCCAAGGACGGTATCCAGCTCATCGCCAAAGCCCGTGTCACCGTGCGTACCAACATCAAGCAGCTCGTCGGTGGTGCCGGCGAGGAGACCATCCTGGCCCGCGTCGGCGAAGGTATCGTCACCAGCATCGGCTCCGCCCAGAGCCACAAGCAGGTGCTCGAGAACCCCGACAGCATCTCCAAGCTCGTCCTCACCAAGGGCCTCGACAGCGGTACCGCCTTCGAGATCCTCTCCATCGATATCGCCGACATCGACGTGGGTAAGAACATCGGTGCCCAGCTGCAGATGGACCAGGCCAATGCCGACAAGAACATCGCCCAGGCCAAGGCCGAGGAGCGTCGCGCTATGGCTGTCGCCCAGGAGCAGGAGATGAAGGCCAAGGCCCAGGAGGCCCGCGCCAAGGTCATCATGGCGGAGGCCGAAGTGCCTCTGGCTATGGCCGAAGCTTTCCGCAGCGGCAACCTCGGCATCATGGACTACTACCGCATGAAGAACATCCAGGCCGACACCGATATGCGTGCCAGCATCGCCGGTCCCACCGGTGCCAAGCCTGTACAGAAGCCTACCGACAAATAAGGTACAGACAAAAGAAAAGCCCCTGCATCCGCAGGGGCTTTTTTGTTTAGTATTGTTCTTTCTCGTTTGGGAAGTCGCCGCTCTTCACATCGTTGATGTAGTGGCGCACGGCGTTGGCGATGTCCTCGCCGATGTTGCCGTAGGTGCGCAGATAGCGCGGCTGGAACTGGCGTGTGATGCCCAGCATGTCCTGCAGCACCAGCACCTGTCCGTCGGTGGCGCTGCCGGCGCCGATGCCTATGGTGGGTATCTTAAGCTCCGCACTCACCTCGCCGGCGAGCTTCGCGGGAATCTTCTCCAGCACTATGGCGAAGCAGCCTGCCTCCTGCAGCAGCAGGGCGTCTTTCTTCACCTGTTCGGCCTCCTCCTGCTCGGTGGCGCGCACGGCATAGGTGCCGAATTTGTTGATGCTCTGCGGCGTCAGGCCCAGGTGGCCCATCACCGGTATACCGGCCGAGAGGATGCGCTGCACGCTCTCCAGTATCTCCACGCCGCCCTCCATCTTGATGGCGTCGGCGCCGGTCTCTTTCATGATGCGTATGGCGCTGGCCAGTGCCTGTTTCGAGTTGCCCTGGTAGGTGCCGAAGGGCATGTCGACGACCACGAGGGCCCTCTTGATGGCGCGCACCACGCTGGTGGCGTAGACGATCATCTCGTCGAGCGTGATGGGCAGCGTCGTCTTGTGGCCTTCCATGACGTTGGCGGCCGAGTCGCCCACCAGCACAACGTCGATTTTGGTGCTCTCCAGCAGCGAGGCCATCGAGTAGTCGTAGGCCGTAAGCATGGCTATCTTCTCGCCATGCAGCTTCATGTTCTGCAACACACGTGTCGTGACCTTGGTCACGTCTGTCTGTAAGTATGCCATTGTTTTAGTCTATTATCTCTTCTGGATTGATTTCCTTTGCTTTCGACTTTCCGCTCTCCTGTCCCCACGTTCCATTCTCTTTGCCGTCGTTCTCCTCTTCCTCCTGGTCGGGGATTATGCGGAACAGCGCTTTCAGGGGTTTCTTGAGCTCGTATTGGCCGCCCTTGCCCACGCTGTAGGCCACCCAGTAGCGGTCGCCGACCTGGAAAGCGGCGGCTTCCGTGGGCCCGTCGACAGGGTAGAAGTACTTGCCGAGTTCCTTCTCCTGTATGCGTTTGCCGACATATATGGTGTCGAACTGCTTGACGTTGATGGGCGCTTGCAGCATCAGCTCGGCGCGTCCGGGGCTTTTGCGTGTGGGCAGCTGTTTGTATTCCACGCCGCGTGACCCCTTAACCTTGGCGAAGAACTTGAGCTTGGCGGCCACTTGCTCCTCGGTGGCGGGTATGCGTATGAAGATGCTGTCTTTCTGCGGCTCGGGGCAGCTGTCCATCTCCTGAGCCCAATTGCTCTTGATGACGATATATCCCGCCTGCGCCAGCAGCTGCTTGCGGTGCGGTATCAGCTTGTACTGCTCCACCACGCGGCGGTAGTCCAAGTGGTCTTCTATGGTTATCTCCAGCCCTGTGGGGCAGGTGTCTTTGGTGTTGTCCACCGCGCGCACCGAGCCGCGTGCCATCATGATGGAGGCATAGTATCCGCGCACGATGCTGTCCTCCTGCGGCACATAGCAGCCACGGGCGGAGCCCACGCACTCGTCGGGGTTGTTGCGGAAGGTGACGAGCACACAGTTCTGCAGCGGTATGCTCTTGTTGAGCGTGCGGCGGCTCTCTGGCAGCTCGTCGGCATTGTACACCGCCGTCGTCACTGGCACCTCGAAGCGCAGCGTCTCCATGGTGTCGCCCATGCACGAGCAGTGTATCTTGTTGTGCGCCACACGCACGGGGTAGGGCAGGCCGCCCCTCATCGTGAAGTAGCGCAGCATCCCGTCGACCCGCTCGCGGCCGAGCCCCTCGTTGCCGTTGCCGTAGGACTCCACGTTCATGGTGTAGTACATCGGGTTGTTGATGTCGAAGGCAATGTTGTAGGCCGAGTCCAGCAGGTCGAGGTCGCCGACGGCGTAGGTCGCCGACGCGCCGTCGTAGCACAGCAGCAGGTAGAACACCTCGGGGTTGTGCAACGCCTTCTGCATGTTGCGCACCGGTCCTTTGGCGGGCACATAGAGCCCCGTCTGCGCCACCGCGGGCGCCGAGGCAAAGGCTGTCAACAGCAGCAGTGTGCTGAATATTATTGTGTTATGTCGCTTACGGAGCATCTTCGTAGCTCTTTAAACAAAATGCAAATATACATAAAAAATAAATATCGCCCCTTTTTATCCCCCTTTTTCTCCGTATCCTCTCCGATGCCTCTCCGCCTGTTCTACGGTTGTTTACCGGTTGTTTAACGGTTATAAACCGTTAAACAACCGGTAAACAACCGTAGAACAGACGGAGCGGGGCCGGACAGGGGAGGGTGGGGTGGCGCGAAAAAAATATGACAGCTACACGCGCGTATCAATTTTTTTTAGTATTTTTGCATTTTTCAAGAGGCGTAAGATACCTATATATCTAACAATAGATTCAAAGAAGTCGGACAATAGATACAAATAATAATCAAACAATAAACAACATGGATAAACTGATAATCACCGCCGCCATCTGCGGCGCAGAAGTCACCAAAGAGCAGAACCCCAATGTGCCCTACACCGTGGAGGAGATCGTCCGCGAGGCCAAGAGTGCCGTTGACGCCGGTGCCGCCATCGTGCACCTGCATGTCCGCGAGGACGACGGTACGCCCACCCAGAGCCACGTGCGCTTCCAGGAGTGCACCGAGGCTATCCTCAAGGCTTGCCCCAATGTGATCCTCATCCCCAGCACCGGCGGTGCCGTGGGTATGACTCCCGACGAGCGTCTGGACAGCACCAACACCACCCCCGTGCCCGAGATGGCCACCCTCGACTGCGGTACCTGCAACTTCGGCGACGATATCTTCGACAACACGATGCCCACCATGCGCGCCTTCGGCAAACGCATGATCGAGAAGGGTATCAAGCCCGAGTACGAGTGCTTCGAGATGGGTCACCTCGACACCATCCTCACCATGGCCCGCAAGGGTGAGGTGCCCGGCGCCCCGATGCAGTTCAACTTCGTGCTCGGCGTCCCCGGCTGCACCCCCGCCACCGTCGACAACCTCTGCTGGCTCGTGAACAAGATTCCCGCCGGCAGCACCTGGACCGCCACCGGCATCGGCCGCCACGCCTTCACGCTGGCAGCCCCCGCCATCGCCATGGGCGGCAACGTGCGCGTGGGCTTCGAGGACAACCTCTACCTGGAGCGCGGTGTGCTGGCCAAGAGCAACGGTGAACTGGTGGACAAGGTGGTCCGCATGGCCAAACTGCTGGGTCGCCCGGTGGCCACCAGCGACGAGGCCCGCGAGATACTGAGCCTCAAGAAGAGATAATAAAAAAACTGGATCTAAATGAAGAAGATATTTTTATTCGTGGCTGCCTGCGCCTTTGCTTTCGGAGCCAGCGCACAGTTGATGAATCCCGAAATCAGTGCAGCCCACAGCCAGTTCCGCAAGGAGCACCAGGCCCGTATACCCATGCTCAAGGAAAGCATGAAGCCTGCCGGCACCATCAAGGGCTCCGCCAAGATGACTGGCAACAACAGCACTGCTTCGCAGCTTCCCGACGACCGCTGGTTCCCCGGCGAATGGGAAGAGGTGAAAGCCATCGTCGTGACATGGCCTTATTGGTCGGTCCCCGCCAACTGGCAGGAGCTCGGCGACCAGATTGGCTACTACAACGCCAGCCCGGTGTTCTCTGGCTATGGTGATATATACAAGTACAATGGCTTCACTTGGATAAACAATGGCTTCGGTGCCATCGACCAGTTGCCATACTGTGTGAACTATACCATTGGCTCTACAGACGAAGATATGAATTACACCAATGTCTTTGCCTACCTCATCGACGCCATCCGTACCGGCGGCGCTGAGCCATGGGTGCGTGTGACACACTTGAGCGACTCGGTGTACATCAAACAGCATATAGACTACCTCGGCCTTGACACCACCGGTATCAAGTGGGTTGAAGGCTTCGGCAATTCGTTCTGGTTCCGCGACTGCGGCCCCATTTGCTTCTACTATGGTGAAGGTGACACCGTGGGCATGCTTGACTTCCAGTACTACCCAGGACGTGCCATCGACGACTCGCTGCCTCAGATTATCAATCTGCAGAAGAACGTGCCGCTCTGGACCACCTCTATTGAGTGGGAAGGCGGCAACTGCATTGTCGACGGCGACGGTCTGGTGATTTCCAGTGATGCCCTCTACGGGAAAAATGCCGACAACTTCGGTCAGATCGTGTGGACCGGACATTTTCCCACGAACTATGACTATGAGTACAAAGCCTCGCTAACCCATGAGCAGGTGCGCGACAGTCTGGCTTACTTGATGGGACCGCGTGGCGCCAAGATACTCCCGGCTTTCAAGTATGACGGCGGCACAGGCCACATAGACCTCTATGCCGACATGTACGACGAGAATGCCTTTATCTTCAGTAAGTTCCCCGATGCCTACAGCAGCTGGGTCGATTATGCCACCGCTGGCAAGAACATTGACTCTATCTGCTCGTGGAATTCCACGTTTGGAAATAACTTCACCAAGAAGTACATCCCCTTCCCCAAGAAGGATAACGGCGGCAACTTTTCCAGTCAGACACAGTACGACGAGGACTATACCCGTACTTATTCCAACCACACTTTCGTGAACAACGTTATTATCCAGCCTTGCTTCTCGAAGGTGGTTGACGGAGAGCCTTCCGCTGAATGGGACCGCGCCAACCTTGACAGCATCCGTGCTGCCTATAAGGGCTACACGCTTTACCCCATCGATGTGCGCTCCTTCGACGGTTCCGGTGGCGCCATCCACTGCATCACCAAGCAGATTCCCGCCGACAGCCCTGTGCGCATACTGCACGGCCCCATTGTTGAACCGCAGGGTGAAGCCTACAACAGCCAGGATGCAAGCATCGAGGCCTTCATCACCAACAACACCGGCATTGCTAATGCAAAGGTTATGTACCGTGTTAACGGTGGCGACTGGCAGACTGTGAATATGACTGCCGGTGCCAACAACAAGTTTACTGCAGCTATCCCCACCAGCACTTTCGGCACCAACGGTGTCAATGTCGACTACTACATCTCAGCTACCAGCAATGGCGGCAAGACCATCACCAAGCCTTTCACGGCCAGCAATGGCTCCTACTTCAGCTTCGGTACCAATGGTCTGAGCAGCATAGCCGATGCCAAGAGTG
>ONUE01000080.1 GCA_900320975.1 uncultured Bacteroidales bacterium
GAAAAAAAAGTTGCAATAGTTGATGAGAATTACTAACTTTGCGGTGATCCATTTAAGAACACTATTGCTGTAAATATCTAATCCTAAAACAAATAAATAATGTACGAGATTACCAATCACCCTATCCTCGACATCACGCAGACCGAGGAGGTCGAATTCCTATTCGACGGAAAGAAGGTTCGTGGCCGCAAGGGCTACACGATAGCAAAGGCGCTGCACGAGGCAGGCTATCCTGTTCATAGTCACTCGCTTCAGGGGCGCAACCGCTCGCTGGAATGCGGCATCGGCAAGTGCGGTGCCTGCGAGATGCTGGTCGACGGCAAGGTGCGCCGTATATGCATCACGCCCGTCGACGGGGTGAAGGAGGTGCATCTCATAGCCCACGAGGCCGACCTGCCGGGTGTCACTTTCGACGCCCCCGTCAGGCAGCAGGCCGACAACGCGCTTACGATATACAAGACTACGGTGGCCATCATCGGCGCCGGTCCCGCAGGTCTGGCCTGCCGCGAGCAGCTGAATGCCTTCGGTATCGACAATCTCGTTATAGACAACAATGGCCGTATCGGTGGCCAGTTCAATATGCAGACCCACCAGTTCTTCTTCTTCGAGAAGGAGAAGAAGTACGGCGGCATGCGCGGTTTCGACATCGCCAAGACCCTTGCCGGCAGCAACCAGGATGGCATCCTGCTGAACAACACGGTGTGGGACCTGCTCGAGGGGCCGCGTATCGCCATCAAGAATATCATCAACGGCGACATGGCCTACGTCGACGCGCAGTTCCTCGTGGTGGCCACGGGAGCCGTGCCGTTCATGCCGGCCTTCGAGAACGACGATGTGCCGGGTGTCTACACGGCCGCCGTGTTCCAGAAGATGATGAACCAGGAGCACACATTGCTGGGCAAGAAGGTGCTCACCGTGGGTGCGGGCAACATAGGCTACTTGACGTCATACCAGGGTATGCAGGCCGGTGCCACCATCAAGGCCATCATAGAGGCTATGCCGCGCGAGGGCGGATTCCCCGTACAGGCCAACCGCGTGCGCCGTCTGGGCATCCCCATCATGACGGGCTACACGCTGGTGCGCGCCATCCCCAACGCCGAAAGGACCGGCATCACGGGCGCCGTCATCGCCAAGTGCGAGAACTTCAAGGCTATCCCCGGCACCGAGCAGGTGATTGACGACATCGACATCATCAATATATGCACGGGTCTGGTGCCGGACAACCAGCTGCTCACCAAGGGCAAGGAGCTCTTCGGCCACCACGTCTACGGCGTGGGCGACGCCGTGCGCATAGGTGAGGGCACCAGCGCCGTGCTGCGCGGCAAGCAGTCGGCCTACGAGATTGCCCAGGAGCTCGGCCTACGCTACAACTACGACGAATACCTCGACATCTCGCGCCAGTACATCGACTCGCAGCAGCACCCCGTGCGCATCCTCGAGAAGCCCAACCTGCCCACTCCGCAGCGCATGGCTGAGAAGCCTTTCGTGCAGCTCGACTGCCTCTACGGCTTCGCCTGCAACCCCTGCACCTTCAGCTGTCCGCAGGGCGCCATCAGCAAGCCCACTACGAGTAGCACGCCGACGGTGGACTACGACAAGTGCATAGGCTGCATGGCCTGTGTGAACCACTGCCCGGGTCTGGCTATCTTCGGCTACAATATGGCCAAGAACTGGTGCTTCCTCCCCATAGAATACGATGTGGCCGAGGGCGCCGAGGTGTGGCTGGTGGACAACAACGGCAAGAAGATCGGCGAGGGCAAGGTGGAGAACGTGATGAAGAAAGACAACAAGACCAATGTGGCGAGGGTGTTCGTGAAGGCTCTGCTGCCGGCCGAACCGGCAGCCACATTGACAGACGTCAAGGGCTTCATTGCCAAAGAGAAATATCCGGATACGCTGAATACTCAAGCAACAAAGCAATCAAACAATCAGGCAGTCACCTATATCTGCCACTGCGAGGACATCACCGACGAGCAGCTGCTCGAGGTGGTGGGCGACCGCAAGTATATCTCTGTGGACGAGCTGAAGCACATCACCCGCATGGGCATGGGCCCCTGCCGCGGCAAGCGCTGCATAGCGCGTGCCCGTGGCGTGCTGAAAGCCCACGGCATAGAGCTCACCGGCGAAGCTACGCCGCGTGCGCCGCTGAGCAACCAGGTGTTGCTCGGCGACGTCTACAGCGAGGGCCGCAAGGAGGTCTACGTCTTCCCGAAGGGCAACGACGTGCAGCACGAAGAGGTGAAGGTCTTCATAGCCGGTGGCGGCATCGCGGGCAGCGGCCTCTTCCGCTACTTCAGCGAGGCGGGCATGAAGCCCGTGATGGTGAACTGGAGCCGTGGCGCCTCGTGGCGCAACATCGGTGGCGGCCGTCCGGCATTCTCGAACCCCGACATCGCCGACATCGCGCAGCACAGCCACGAGATATTCAAGGGCATCCAGAAGGTGCACAACATCAACTACAAGCCTACGCACTATGTCAACCTGGTGCACGACGAGGCCACCTACAAGGCCCTCGACGCCAGCCGCGCCTGGAGCGACGCCTACATGATTGACCGCAAGGACTTCAAGAAGGAAATATCGCCGATATGGGACGACACGCGCGACACTTACAGTCACGCCCTCATCACGCGCGACTGCTGGCAGGCTACGCCGGGATGCGTGATCGACTACATACGCGGTATCGGCGTAAGCCTCGGCGGACGCTACTATGAGGACACGGAGCTGCTGAGCGTGTGGCGCAAGGGCGACAAGGTGGTCGCCTTGGTGCGCAACCACGAGGGTAAATATATAGAGTACACCTGCGGCCATTTCGTCAACGCCATGGGCTGGGGAGCCGAGAAGTTCACCGACATGCTGGGTATCGACACCGGCCTCTACCCGGTGAAGCACCAGGCTTTCATCACGCGCCGTCTGCCGATGATGGGACCCAACGGCGGTCCGTTGGATATGATTATTGACCGTCGCCACTACAAGGGCTTCAGCGCCGTGTACGGGCAGCAGTTCGAGCATACGGGCCAGATTATCGGCTGCGCCAGTCCCGACACCGACGCCTACGAGACGCGCCAGAACATCAAGTACAACAGCAAGGAGTTCCTGGAGATTGTCAGCCAGGTCTTCGCCGAGTGGCTGCCAAGCCTCAAGGATGTCAGCTTCCTGGCCTGCTGGGCCGGCCGCTACACGGAGCCGCGCTACATAGTGGACCCCGATGTGGGTCTGCTCACAGGCCTGCGTGGACACGGCTTCATGCTGGGTCAGTACCTGGCCAAGTTGTATGTCGACAAGTATCTCGGCCGAGAGGTGCCAGGCTACATGAAAGAGCTGGCCTTGAGTGGCCACGGGCTCAGCGAGAACGCCTTTAAGTAAGACAGAAAAAAGGGCTTCCGATTGCGGAAGCCCTTTTGATTATAGTAGCGCCACTACCTGTTCGAGGTATTGGGCGTCGATGTCGTCGAATGTGGCGAGGTCGCGGCTGTCGATGTCAAGGACGGCGATGATTGTTTGATTGCTTGATTGTGTTATTGCTTGAGAGCCTGAGTGGCTGAACACAGGGACTACTATCTCGCTGCGGCTCTCGGAGGAGCAGGCTATGTGGCCGGGGAACTCCTCGACGTCGGGCACCACGACGGTGCGGCGCTCTTTCCATGCTGTGCCGCAGACGCCGCGGCCGTAGGCTATATGCACGCAGGCTATGGGGCCTTGGAACGGGCCGAGCAGCAGCTCGTTGTTCACGACGCGGTAGAAGCCGGTCCACCAGAAGCCGAACTCGTAGTGTAGGAGTGCGGCGACGTTGGCCATCTTGGATATGAGGTCGTCTTCGCCCTCGCAGAGGGCTTTCACCTGCGGCAGCAGGCTCTTGTAGCGTTCTTCCTTTGTCATTTGCGTGCCTTTCCTTTAAGTTCCTTGACGGTGGCGTAGGGTGCTTCGTCGGTGAGGGTGATGGCATACTGGTGTTTGCAGTCCTTGCTCTGGGTGTAGCGGACGTTGCCTTCACAATATGGGTATAGCGGGCGTGTGCCATAGATGGCGTAGCCATACTTGTCCAGCCAGCGGCCTATCTCATCCATGCGCTGGAGGGCTTCGGCGGGCAGGTTGCCGTCGGCATCGGGACCCACGTTGAGGAGCAGGTTGCCGCCCTTGGCGACCACGTCGCAGAGCATGTGGATGAGGGTCTTGGCGCTTTTGTAGTTGTCGTTGGGTACGTAGCTCCAGCTGTCGCCCATGGTCATGCAGGTCTCCCAGGGGTAGGGGAGGAGGGTGTCGGGCACTTGCTTCTCGGGGGTGCGGTAGTTCTCGTAGCGGCCACCGACACTGCGGTCTACGATGATAAGCTGCGGGTTGTCCTCGCGTGCCATAGTGGCTATGCGCGGCATGTCGATGTCCTGTACCTGGCCGCTGCAGCCGAGCCATGGGCGCGTCTCGTCGTTGACGCTCCACGCCGGGCGTATCCAGCCGCCGTCGAGCCAGAGGATGTCGGGGCGGTAGTTGCGGGTCAGCTCCTGTATCTGGTTGTAGGTGAAGTCACAGAAGCTTTGCCAGCGGTCGGGGTGGTCAGCGATGGAGTAGTTGACGTTGCGGTCGGGCGTGGCCCACTCATGGGCCCAGTAGTCGTCGTTGTGCCAGTCGGGCTTGCTGAAATAGAGGCCTGTCCAGAAGCCTTGTGCACGGAAGGCGTCGACCACGCCGCGCGTGAAGTCGGTCTGCGCCGGGCAGTCTTTGCCGGTGCTGCTGTAGTCGGTGTAGCGTGTGTCGAACATGCAGAAGCCGTCGTGGTGCTTGGTGGTGAAGACCACGTAGCGCATGCCGGCAGCCTTGGCGGCAGCAGCCCATTGCTCAGGGGTAAAATGCTTGGGATTGAAGGTGCGGTTGAGGGCTTGGTAGGCGCGCTTGTAGTCTTCGTAGTTGGCGCCGCCGCGGTTGATCCAGGGCTCATTGCAGATATTCCAGCTCTCCACGATGCCCCATTGGGCGTAGATGCCCCAGTGCATCATGAAGCCGAACTTGAGGTCCTGCCACTCGCCGATGCGATTGACAATCACAGGGTCGCTTTCGGGAATGCTGTCGTGCTGGGCCTGACAAAGTGAAAAATGAAAAGTGAAAAGTGAAACGGCGGCAAAAGCTAAAAGTGTCTTTTTCATTTGCGGTTGTGATAAATGAATGGGTAATCAAACAAATCGCGATCGTCGCTGGAGAAGCCCACCTGAAGGGTGAACTGGGTGCCGTCGGCGGGCTCTTCCATCATGCCTGTGGCGGGGTTGAACTGGCGGAACCAGAAGGGGTCGAGCTCAATACTGAAGGGTTTGCGGGTTGGCTCGTCTTTGAAGAACGTGACAGGGCAGAGGCCGACGAGCTGCTTGATGGGGGCTTCTGCGTCGTTCTCATTCTTCAGGTATACCTGTATCACAGCGCGGTGGCTTGCCGCATCGGGGACATCGGTGTTGCACTGGCTGATGATGCCGGAGACGGTGAAGTCGGCCTCGCTGACGGTGGTCTCGTAAAGCTGGTAGAAGCTGTAGCTGAGGCCGTAGCCGAATGGGAAGAGGGCGGCGTCGGGGTCTATGTAGCGGTAGGTACGGCCGGTCATGTCATAGTCGCTGAAGTCGGGCAGCTGGCTGGTGCTGCGGTAAAAGGTGACGGGCAGGTGGCCGAAGTCGTCGTATTCGCCGTAGAGGAGCTGTTTCACGGCAGTGCCCATGGCCTCGCCGCCATACCAGGCCATGAGGACGGCATCGCAGTCGTCGATGACATTCTCAAGGGCTATTGCCGAGCCGGTACATAGCACCAGCACCACGCGGTAGCCTTGGGATTTGAAGGCTTTGATCTCCTCAACCTGCTCCTGCGGCAGCTCGATGCGGGTGCGGTCGCCTTTATAGAAGCCTTCTTTCTCCACGGGCAGTTCTTCGCCCTCAAGCTGGGGGTTGAGGCCGCCGCAGTAGACCAGGGTCTTGCCGTCGCCGACACTAAGGGCCTGGTAATGGCCGAGGGCTTCGCCAATGGTGACGGTGTGTTTTGGGGTGCCGTTGTAGTTGCCCAGCGGCATGAGGCTGTCGTAGGCGTTGGGGCCTTCGAGGCGGAGGAACTCGCCTTCTTTTAGCGGCAGCACGCCGGTGTTCTTGAGCAGCACCATGCTGTGTATGGCACAGGCTCTGGCGGTCGAACTGCCAGCTACAGTGGCAAGTGGTTTGACCGCTTGCGTTACCGTCAGGCGTGTGCGCAGTATTCGCTTGACATGCTCGTCAACCTTGCTCTCAGGCACTAGACCTTGCAGCACGGCCTCGCGCAGGGCAGGTAGTCCACTGCCGCACTCTAAGTCTACCTCGCGGCCGAAGGCATCGCCATATGCCGCGGCTGCGGTGGCATGGGTGCGGTGGCGCGGGATGACGGTATCGGTTTCGTAGGCGTCGTTCAACGCCCAACAGTCGGTGACGAGGATGCCGTCATAGCCCCACTCGTTGCGTAGGATGTCAAACAAACGGCGGTTGGTGCAGCAAGGCTCACCGTTGAGGCGATTGTATCCGCACATCACCTGTGCCACGTCGCTGTGCTCGATGATATATTCGAAAGCCGGTAAGTATGTGCTACGCAGGTCACGAGTCCCATCATGGCGGTGAGGTAGGGGTCCTCGCCATAGGTCTCCATGCCGCGTCCCCAGCGTGGGTCACGGAAGATATTGATGTTGGGGGTGAAGAAGGTAAGGCCTGCATAATCACCGAAGTAGCCGGTGTCCTGCGCCTGCTGGTACTTGATTCGCGCTTCCAGAGCCACGTTGTTGAACACATTGCGCACTAACGACGGGTCGAAGGTGGCGGCCAGCGCTATGGGCATGGGGTAGACGGTGGCCTCTCCCGCGCGGCCCACGCCGTGCAGCGCCTCATTCCACCAGCTGTAGGCTGGCAAGCCCACACGTGGGATAGCAGGGTTCTGGTGCACCATCAAGGAGAGCTTCTCATCGAGCGTCAGGTTGTCGATGAGCCACTCCACGCGTTCATCAATGCTTTTGGTAGTGTCCTGCCAGGGAAAAAGTTGTGCTACCGCCATGCGGCACATGGCGATGGCAACGAATGCCAGTAAGAGGAACCGTTTCATATCAGGTCTTTGTTGGTGCTGTATTTGCGCCAGCGCTCTATCAGCAGGCTCATGTGCCTGACGCGGGCAGGCGGCGAAGCAGTTGTCCACGAACTGCTTGTAGCGGCTGAAGGTGGTGCCTTTGAGTATGGCGTCGCCACCGTATGCGGCGTCGCTGAAAAGCGGATGCCCGATGTGCTTCATGTGAGCGCGAATCTGGTGCGTGCGGCCGGTCTCGAGCACGCACTCCACAAGGGTGACGTATCCGAAGCGCTCCAGCACATGCCAGTGGGTGATGGCGTGTTTGCCGTGCTCCTCGTCACATACAGCCATGATGCGGCGGTCCTTGGGCGAGCGGGCCAAGTTGCCCACGATAGTGCCGTCATCCTCGTTGAAATCGCCCCATACGAGAGCATTGTATTTGCGCTCTATGGTGTGGTCGAAGAACTGCTTGGCGAGCACCACCTGCGCCTCCTCGGTCTTGGCTACCAGAAGCAGTCCCGAAGTGTCCTTGTCGATGCGGTGCACCAGATATGGCGTGGCCTTGTCGCCGAAGTAGTACAGCAAGCC
>ONUE01000037.1 GCA_900320975.1 uncultured Bacteroidales bacterium
CGCTTCCTGGGCCTGCCCAAGGACAACGCCAAGGGATACGACGAGAACTCGCCGCTGAACTTCGCCGAGCAGCTCAAGGGCAACTACCTGCTGATACACGGCACCGGCGACGACAACGTACACTTCCAGAATAGCGCCGAAATGGTGGAGAAGCTGGAGAATGCCGGCAAGCAGTTCGAGTTCCGCATCTATCCCAACAAGAACCACAGCATCTACGACGCTACGGGCAACACCCGCCTGAACCTCTACGAGCTGATGACCGACTTTATCATGAGAAAACTGTAAACGACTATGAAGAAAATAGTTTTATTGGGCTTGATAGGCCTAATGGGTTTAATGGCCAACCTGACGCAGGCGCAGTTTGGCGACTACGGCGTGCGCGCCAGTGCCGGCTTGGCCACCATCAGCGACGACCTGTCGACCAAGTCGCCCATTCTGGGAGCCGGCGTGGGAGGATACATCAATTATACCTTCCACAACTCGCAGAGCGTGGCCGGTGAGCTCCTCTACCTGCAGAGCGGGCTGAACCTGAACCGCCGCGGCAGCAACTTCCACGAGGTGCTGGAGAACGAGAACACGCTGAGCGTGCGCGACGGCTACTATCACGCCTACTACCTGCAGCTGCCGATACTGGTGGGCTTCCATCTGGAGCTGCCCGTGAGGCAGCCGGGCCACATAGCAGGCCTCGTCTTGGGACCGGCGGTGAACTACGGCCTCTTCGGCCGCTGCAAGGACCGCGTGGTGACGCCCGGCAACCCCTCGCCCGCCACCAACTATGACTACGACATCACAGGCACCGCCAAGGACCGTGCCGTATTCAACCACTTGAAGCGCCTCGACGTGAGCGTCATCGTGGGCTTCACCTACGAATACGGTCCGTGGAGAGCCATGCTATATCTGGACCACGGCTTCATGGCCACCAGCACAGAGCCCGACATCCTGCGCATCATCACGCAGAACATGGGACAGGGCGACGGCAATATAAAGACCGAGATACCCAACGGCAACAACACTGCCTTCATGTTCAGCATAGGCTACGCCCTGGGCTCATTTCTGGACGATTAAAAAGAAAACAGACATAAGGAACACTGAAAAAGAATGGTAAGAGTAAGATTTGCCCCGTCACCTACGGGACCACTGCACATCGGGGGCGTGCGCACAGCCCTCTACAACTATCTCTTCGCCCGCCAGAACGGTGGCAAGATGATACTTCGCATTGAAGACACCGACCAGACACGCTTCGTGCCCGGCGCCGAACAATATATCATTGAGGCCCTCGACTGGCTGGGCATAGAGTTCGACGAGGGCGTGCACCTCGGAGGCCCCTTTGGCCCCTACCGCCAGAGCGACCGCAAGCCGATGTACCGCCAGTATGCCGAGCAGCTCATCAACGACGGCTGGGCTGCACCACCCGTGGCGACATGGAGAACAGCCTCAGCCTCGGCATGGAGGAGGCCCAGCGCCGCATCGACGCAGGCGAGCCCTACGTGGTGCGCTTCAAGTTCCCAGACAATATCGACATCACGGTGCACGACATGATACGTGGTGACGTGACCATGAACAGCCGTCTGCTGGACGACAAGGTGCTCTTCAAGAGCGACGGCATGCCGACCTACCACCTGGCCAATATCGTCGACGACCACACGATGGAGATCACCCACGTCATCCGTGGCGAGGAGTGGCTGCCGAGCGCACCGTTGCATGTGATGCTCTACAAGGCCTTTGGTTGGGAGGACACCATGCCACGCTTCGCCCATCTGCCCCTGCTACTGAAGCCCGAAGGCAACGGCAAGCTCAGCAAGCGCGACGGCGACCGCCTCGGATTCCCCGTGTTCCCTCTCGAGTGGCACGACCCCAAGAGCGGCGAGGTGAGCAGCGGCTACCGCGAGCAGGGATACCTGCCGCACGCTGTGGTCAATATGCTGGCACTGATGGGCTGGAATCCCGGTACCGAGCAGGAAATCATGAGCATGGATGAGCTGATCAAGCTCTTCAACGTGGAGCACATCAGCAAGAATGGCGCCAAGTTCAACCTCGACAAGGCCAAATGGTTCCAGCACGAGTATTTCCAGATGCTCAGCGACGAACAGGTGGCCGAATACCTGCAGAAAGAGCTGGATGCCCGCAACATCAGCGCGCAGCACGATTACGTCGTGAAGGTGGCAAGCCTGATGAAGGAGCGCATCACCTTCCCCAAGGAGCTGTGGAACACCTGCTGCTACTTCTTTGTGGCACCGACGGAGTACGACCCCGCCGCCATCAAGAAGCGCTGGAAAGCCGGTATGACCACCCACATGGCCAAGGTTATCGAGATACTCAACACCGTGCCGTTTGAGTACGACGCCATACACCAGGCCCTGCTTGAAGACTACATCAAGGGCAACGAGCTGAACATGGGCTCGGTGATGAACTCGCTGCGCCTCGCCGTCGTCGGCAAGACCGTGGGTCCCGACATGCTGACGCTCGTCATGATGCTCGGCAAAGAGGAGACCATCCGCCGCGTGCAGCGCGCCATAGACACTATAGGAGAAGTTGAGAATTGAGAATTGAGAATTGAGAATTAAAAATAATAATTTGACAATGGAAAACAAGACAAGCAAAATCCTGATTATCTGCAACACCGTGCTGCTGCTCGGCCTCATAGGCATCTATGTCATCCACTTCACCGGCGTGGGCACCAAGAGCAAGGTGAACGCCGACGCCACCGAGCCCCTGATCAAGGAAGGCGGCCTCACCGTGGCTTACGTCAACACCGACACGCTGCTGGCCAAATACCAGTATGCCATCGACATGGAGCAGGAGCTTCTGGCCTACAAAGACCAGCAGGAAGCCTACGGTCGCCAGCAGATGGAGAAGTTCCAGAACGACTATCAGGATTACCTGAAGAACGGTGCCAACATGACGCTGTCGCAGCAGCAGCAGAAAGAGGCTGAGCTGAAGCAGCGTGCCGAGAAGATGTCAACCCTGGAGCAGGAGCTCAGCGCCAAGATCATGGAGCGCCAGATGAGCGAGAACACCAAGCTGCTCAACGCTATCTTCGCCTATGTGCGCGAGTACAACGCCGCCAACCAGCAGTTCGACATCATCCTCCGCAAGACCTTCAACGACTCCCCCACCCTGTACCTCAACCCGGCCATGGACATCACGGACGAGATCGTCAACGGCCTCAACGAGGAGTACAAAGAGGTGAAAGGTAAATAATCAGCGGCTGTAGCGCCCACGCAACTCTGTGAAAGTCTTGCGGCGCAAGAAGTAGTATTCTACAAGCAGCATACCCTGATAAACCTGAGAGACAGCGTGTGGCTTAATGGCCGCACGCTTTTTTTCTAAGTCTTCGCGCCAAGCACGGAACTCCGCATGGGCTTTGCGCACGGCGCGGTATTCGCCCACATGGCCCTCGAGCAGGAACTTCACTGCAGCCACTCTGTCGAGGAATAGGCGCAAGCGCAGCACCTTGTCGCGGCGGTCATCCGGCAGGTTCTTATACAGCATGGAGAGGTTGTTGCGGAAGTTCAACTGCGTCTTGAAGGGGTTGCTCTTGGGCAGCGTACCGCCTCCGACGTGGTAGAGCGTGGACTGCGGACAGTAGGCCACGCGGTAGCCCGCATTGTGCACACGCCAGCAGAAGTCAATCTCCTCCATGTGCGCGAAGAAGTCGCCATCCAGGCCGCCGAGCTCACGCCACACGCTGGCGCGCACGAACATCGCGGCACCGGTGGCCCAGAAGATATCGCAGTCATCGTCATACTGCCCGTGGTCCTTCTCCATGGTGGAGAAGAGGCGCCCACGGCAGAAGGGATAGCCGTAGCTGTCGATGAAGCCGCCCGCACCGCCGGCATACTCGAAGGTGTCCTTACTGTCGTACATCAGCAACTTGGGCTGCATGACGGCAATGCCGGGGTTGGCGTCCATGATGCGCACGGGGGCCTCGAGCCAGCGCGGCGTGCACTCCACGTCGCTGTTGAGCAGCACGTAATAGTCAGCCTCCACCTGGGCGAGGGCTTTGTTATAGCCCTCCGCGAAGCCGTAGTTGCGGTCCAGCCGCAACACCTGCACATCTGGGTACTCGGCCTCCAAAAAAGCCACAGAGTCGTCGGTGGAGCCATTGTCGGCCACAACCACCTCGCTGTGGAATGTCTTGTCGGCAGCGAATTGCTGGTTGTGCGAGTATTTTACCACAGAGGGCATGAAACGCTCAAGCATTGAGCGTCCGTTCCAGTTCAGTATGACTACGGCAACATTCATTGTTCAGGGTGTTTTAGTTTCCAACGGCGGTGACTCCAGAGCCAGTATTCCGGCTGCTCCTGTATCTGTCGCTCCAGGGTACGGGCATATTTCTCCACGATGCTGTACTGCGGCACCTCCTGCGGGTTGTCGCAGAAGTGGCTGAAGGTAATCTCATAGTGGCCACGGCGCACGCGGCGCACAATATAGTAAACCACGGGGTAGTTGTACTGCCGCGCGAAATGCTCTGCACCATAGAGAAAAGCTGTGTCCTGGTTGAGGAAGGTCGTCCAGTAGCTCTTCACGGGGTTTGAAGGCGACTGGTCGCCGAGCATCATCAGCGCACACGGCACACGATGGCGGTGGTAGTAGTCCACCACCTGACGCACATCGCGCTGGTCAACCACCTCGGTACCATAGCGGATGCGCTTCTTGGCGATAAAGGGGCCTGTTATCTTGTCATTCAGCGGCTTGCCGACGCCAATGCCGTGGTGCAGCAGCTGCATATTGAGCGAGCTGACCATATACTCCCAATTGCCATAGTGTGCAGAGAGGAGCACAATAGTCTGTCCGTTCTCATAGTAGCGGTCCACCAGCTGCCTATTGGTGAAGCGGTAGCGGCGCTTGATAGAAGTCGGCGACGCGAAGAGGTTGTGCACAAACTCCACCGCGATGTCCGCCAGATAGCGGTAGTAGCGACGCTCTATGGCCCTGCGCTCCGCCTCGCTCTTCTCCGGGAAGGAGGCGGCAAGGTTGCGCCTCACCACAGCGCGGCGGTAACCCACAAGGTAGTAGATTATCAGGTATACTATGTCCGCTATCAGATACATGCGTTAATATCCTCTGTTAAATTGTTCTCCCACCTCGCCGATGGCGTTATCCGGAAGCTGCTGGCGGCAGAGACGGCGTTCCCAGCCGAACTCCTGCACCTCGCCACGGGCGTTGCTGTTGAGCAGCGTGTAGTAACCCGAGCGGTGCTCATCCCAGAAGAGGAACACGCGGTTGGGGTCGTCAGTGTCGAGTTTGTTGTAGCGCCACAGCTGATACGGCAGGTAGTATACATGCCCCTGCGACGTGCCGGCGAGAGCGTCGGTGGCATTCTGGTCGCTGCCCAGCTGCATGTTGTTATATGGCTGTATCTGGTTGCTGCCAATCTTGTTGGCGCCAACAAAGTTCTTCTCGTCACGCACAAAGTCCGGCGGCCCGTACTGCAGATATACGCGGCCGAAGTCGGTATGTATACCCGGCGTACGCGGATAGCTGAAGTGCTCCTGCACATAATCTATGCGCTCCTTGTAACGCAGCCATTCCGCCTCAGGGGCCATAGCGTCGCGCGCCGTCCAGAAGCGGTAGAGGAAGGCCTGCTTCTCCTCGAGGCCGGGGCGCTTGATGAGCTCGCGCGACACCTCCTTCTCCAACTCCGAGGCTATCGGGTAGAGGGCATCGAGGTAGATATTCAGCTGCTCCTCGTCGGTATATTTGCCGGCGAAGGTAGTGGCGAAGTCGCTCAACTCCTTGGCTTTCACGCCGGGGTTAGAGCGGTAGAAGGCCACCTTCTTATACATCAGGGTCTGGTTGTCGCGGTTGCGCAACTCGACCACGAGGTTGTAGTTGCCCGACGGCAGCTCCTTGATGTCTATACTGCCGTACACCGGCACCAGCGGCGCGCTGTTCTTGCGGCTCACCACCTGCATGTCGTCAATGCGGCTACCGGTCTCCGCGCGCTCTATGTATGCCATCGTCAGGAAAGGCTTGCGACCCACCTCCTGCTCGATGTTGTACACCTCGTAGTAGAAATTCAGCTGCTCCACCTGCTCGGGGTAGAAGTCGCTGACGTAAGGTTCCATGTCGTAGCCGCCGCGCGAAAGGATGGTTCCCTGCCCCACCGTCGGGGTGGCGTCGGCCATAGGCTGTAGACTCGAGAGCATGGGGTGACGGCGGTCGTAGTTCACCACCACCTTCTCACTCACCGTCGCGGGCCTCGTCTCCGGAGCCGACATATCGCGCAGCGAGAGCTCTATGCTGTAGATGCCGTTGGGCAGCGAGAAGCGCTGCACGTCGAGGAAGCTAAAGTCCAGCTCGTCGAGACTGCCCACCGTGGGACTGTTCAGCTCGTACTTCTTGGCGTAGAACACCGAGTCCTGCTGACGCGCCACGAGGGTCACCTCCACGGTCGCCTTGTACACGCCCGAGGGCTGCTGCACGAAGCCCACGGTCCATGCGTCCACCTGCAGGTAGGTCTCCATGTACGGGCGGTCCTCCGTCGGCAGGTAGAAGGTCGAATAACCGAACAGCGCCTGCATCTGGGCCTGGACACCAGAGAATGTCATTAGCAAAAGAATTAAAAGAAAACTCCCTCGGAGTATTCCCCGTAGGGGATTTCTCTTAGTAGCTATTGAAAGATAATGCCTACGGCATATTCCCCGTAGAGGATTCCTCTTAATCGAACCTATATTCTTCATAACTCTTATCTGTGTTATCTGCAAACTATCAGCTTATCGGCCACCTGCGGTCGAGCCCGAAGCTGACGGGTGCCACCTTGAGCTGCGGCGCAAACTGCAGTCGCTTCCACTCGTTGCGCGCCACACCGCGCAGCACACGCTGCACCAGTTCGCGGTCGTAGCCCTCCTCCACAATCTCGTCCTCGCACATATCCTCGTCAAGGTAGAGGTTGAGCACGGCGTCGAGCACGGCGTAGTCGGGCAGCGAGTCGCTGTCCTTCTGTCCCGGGCGCAGCTCGGCGCTGGGGGCCTTGTCTATGGTGTTCTGCGGTATGCGGATGCCGTCGCGGTTAATCCACTCGCTCAGCTGGTACACCTCGGTCTTGTAGAGATCGCCAATCACAGCCAGCGAGCCACAGCTGTCGCCGTAGAGCGTGCCGTAGCCCATGGCGGCCTCCGAGCGGTTGGTGGTGTTCAGCGCCAGAGCGCCGAACTTGTTGGCGTAGCTCATCACCAGCGTGCCGCGTATACGGGCCTGCATATTCTCCTCGGTGACATCCTCGGCGCGGTCGCCAAAGACCGGCTTGAGGCTCTCGCGGAACTGGTCGAACATCGGGCGTATGGGCACTATGTCGTAGCTCATGCCCAGGTTGTGGGCCAGATCCTCGGCGTCCTTAACCGAGTGGTCGGTGGAGTACTGGCTCGGCATCAGCAGACCGTGGACGTTCTCAGCGCCCAGGGCGTCGCAGGCCAAAGTGGCCACAAGGGCCGAGTCGATACCGCCGCTGAGACCCAGCACGGCGCGATGCAGACCGTTCTTGGCGAAGTAGTCGTGCAAACCGCACAGCAGAGCCTTGTAGACAAGCTCCACGGCCTCAGGCTTCTCGTCCTCCACAGTCTCCAGCTGCTGCATATCCACCGTGCAGCTGCCCTGCTCGAAGTAAGGCATCTGGCACAGCACACCGCCAGCGGCGTTCATGGCCATCGAGCCACCTGCAAACAGGTACGGACCCTCGCCGCCGGTGCGGTTCACATACACCAGGCCGGCGTTGAGCGTCTCGACAATCTTGCTCATACGGTAGCGAGTGCGGTAGGGGCGCTGGTAGTCAAACACCTGGCCGCCACAGCACACCACCACGTCGGGTTGCTCCACATGGCCCTTCGAGAGCTCCTTGAGGTCCTCGTAGAAGCCTATGGCTATGCGCTGGTCGTGGTAGTCCATCACCTGCACACCCTCGCCGCGCACGAAACAGCGCTGCTCGTCGACGGTGAGGTACTTCTTCGTCACCACGCCACGGATGGCGCAGTTCTGCACAAACACGATGGCGTTGCACAAGCCCTTGTCCTGTATCTGCAACGGCATACCCACGAGGAAGGCACGGTGCTCCGAGAGCTCTATCAAACGCTGCAGCGCAGCCTGGGCGCGCTTCTGCAGGTCGGTGTAAGCGGCGGCGGCGAAGAGCGGCGCACCGCAGATGGTGCAGGCGGGGAAGACGGTGAGCAGTGCCTCGCGCGAAGACTCGGCCTCCAGTTCGGCGGCTATCCATTCGAGATTGTCTTCGGGCTTCAGGGTAAGAATGTCGTGCTGTACGATATGTATTTTCATGCTATTTTATATTTTTTAAACTATTGTAACGCAAAAACAGGACATATATTGTATTATCGCGCGCAATTTTTTGCAAATATAATTTCACCCCCTCCCCGACCCCGGTCCGTCCCCCCTCCGACCCCGCTCCGACTAAAAACCGTTAAACAACCGGTGAACAGTCGGAGCGGGGTCGGAGCGGGGACGGAGGGGGAAGGGAGAAAAAACGAAAAAAATTTCACGCTAATACAATAAATAGAATATATATACGTTCTTTACCGCAAAGTCACTACAAAAAACGAGTAAAAAAATACCCAAAAATATGAAGAATTTAGTAATAGTTGAGTCGCCTGCCAAGGCAAAAACCATCGAGAAGTTTCTCGGTAAGGACTACACCGTGAAGTCGAGCTACGGCCACATCCGCGACCTCGCAAAGAAGGAGATGAGCATCGATGTGGACGACAACTACGAGCCGCAGTACCAAATCAGCGACGACAAGCGCGCGCTGGTGAGCGAGCTCAAGAAAGCCGTCAAGGACGCCGACAAGGTGTGGCTCGCGTCCGATGAGGACCGCGAGGGAGAGGCCATAGCATGGCACCTGCAAGAGACGCTGAAGCTCGACCCCAAGACTACCCAGCGTATCGTCTTCAACGAGATCACCAAGACCGCCATCCTGCACGCCATCGAGAATCCGCGTCAGATAGACATGAACCTGGTGGACGCCCAGCAGGCACGCCGCGTGCTCGACCGTCTCGTGGGTTACGAGATAAGCCCCATACTGTGGAGCAAGATCAAACCCGCACTGAGCGCCGGCCGCGTGCAGAGCGTGGCAGTGCGCCTGATTGTGGAGCGCGAGGAGGAGATCAAGAACTTCGTCAGCAAGCCCTACTTCCGCGTGACGGCCCAGTTCCGCCCCATCGAGAGCGGCAAGACGCTGCACGCCGAGCTCGGACGCCACTACAACACCGCCGAGGAGGCCGAGGCCTTCCTCAAGGGTCTCGTGGGCGCCAGCTTCAAGATTGGCAAGATTGAGACCAAGCCTCTGCGCCGCATGCCCGCGCCGCCCTTCACCACCAGCACCCTGCAGCAGGAGGCCAGCCGCAAGCTGGGCTTCAGCGTGGCCCGCACGATGCAGGTGGCACAGCAGCTGTACGAAAGCGGATACATCACCTACATGCGTACCGACAGCGTGAACCTCAGCGAGCTCGCCCTCGGTATGGCCAAGAAGGAGATTGAAAGCCAGTACGGTCCCGAGTACGTCAAGACCCGCCGCTACCAGACCAAGACCAAGGGCGCACAGGAAGCCCACGAAGCTATACGCCCCACCAACCTCGAGGCACAGACCATCAACACCGAGAGCGCACAGCGCCGCCTCTATGAGCTCATCTGGAAGCGCACCGTGGCCAGCCAGATGGCCGACGCCGAGCTCGAGAAGACCGAGATAGAGATAGCCATCAGCGGTCAGGACCAGTCCTTCCAGTGCTCCGGCGAGCAGGTGAAGTTCGACGGCTTCCTCAAGGTATACATGGAGAGCACCGACGACGAAAACGACAACCAGACCCAGTCGCTGCTGCCGCAGCTGCCCGAAGGCACACGCCTCACCATGGAGAGCTGCGAGGCCGCCGAGCACTACACGCAGCACACGCCGCGCTACACCGAGGCCAGCCTCGTGAAGAAGCTCGAGGACCTCGGCATCGGCCGCCCGTCGACCTATGCCCCCACCATCAGCACCATACTCAAGCGCGAATACATCATCAAGGAAGACCGTGAGGCTGAGCCGCGCCAGTGCACCGTGCTGACCCTCAAGGACGGCCAGGTGAAACAGATGACACGCACCGAGAAGGGCTACGCCGAGAAGGGCAAGCTCTTCCCCACCGACATCGGATGCGTGGTCAACAACTTCCTCATGGACCACTTCAACAACATCATGGACTACAACTTCACGGCCACCGTGGAAAAGGACTTCGACGATATCGCCGACGGCAAGAAGGAGTGGCGCAAGGTTATCGACAAGTTCTACGTGCCCTTCCACAAGAACATACGCCAGACGCAGCAGACCAGCCAGCGCACCACCGGCAGCCGCATGCTGGGCGTGGACCCCACCAGCGGCAAGAACGTGTACGCCAAGATAGGCCGCTACGGCACCCTGGTGCAGATTGGCGAGACCAACAGCGACGAGAAGCCGCGCTTCGCCAGCATGAAGAAAGGCCAGAGCATTGAGACCATCACCCTCGACGAGGCCCTGAGCCTCTTCTCGCTGCCTCGCACCCTCGGCGACTTCGAGGACAAGGAGGTGACGGTGAGCATCGGCAAGTTCGGCCCCTATGTGCGCCACAACGGCAAGTTCTACTCGCTCGGCAAGAACGACGACCCGTACGAGGTGAACCTCGAGCGCGCCATAGAGATCATCTCCACCAAGCGCCAGGCCGAGGAGAAGAAGGAAGAGCTGAAGAAGGTGTACCCGCACGAGATCGGCGTCAAGGACGGCGATGCCGTGGTGAGCAACATCGGCCGCTTCGGACCCTACCTGACCTACCGTGGCGAGAACTTCCGCCTGGCCAAGGGCGCTGACCCGCTGACCATGACACTGGCCCAGGCCATGGAAATCATAGAAGGCGCAAGCAAGAAGAAAGCTAAGAAAAAATAGTGACACTGTCGGTTGTCATAGTAAACTACAACGTCAAGTACTTCCTCAAGCAGTGCTTGGCGTCGGTATACGGGTCTGACCGCAGGCTCGCCGACGGCAGCGAAATGGAGTTTGACGTATGGGTTGTCGACAACGACTCGGTGGACGGCAGCGTGGAGATGGTGCGCCGCGACTTTCCGCAGGTGCACGTCATAGAGAACCACGAGAACATGGGCTTCGCGCGAGCAAACAACCAGGCATTGGCCCAAAGCACGGGCCAATGCCTGTTGCTACTAAACCCCGACACCGTGGTGGAGCGCGACACCTTTGTGCAGTGCGCCAACTTCATGGCGGAGCACGAGGACTGTGGCGGCCTGACGGTGAAGATGGTTGACGGCAAGGGCAACTTCCTGCGCGAGAGCAAGCGCGGCTTCCCTTCGCCGACGGCATCATTCTACAAGATCAGCGGTCTCACACGCTTGTTCCCCCACTCCAAGCGCTTCGCCGCCTACTACATGGGGCACCTCGGCGAGGATGACATCAACGAGATAGAAATACTCCCCGGCGCGTTTCTTATGCTGCGCCGCGAGGTGTACGACAAGATTGGCGGCCTGGACGAGACCTACTTCATGTACGGCGAGGACATCGACTACTCGTGGAGCATCAAGCTCGCTGGCTGGAAGAATTACTATCTGCCCACCACACGTATCATACACTACAAAGGCGAGAGCACCCGCAAGGGCTCGATGAACTACGTGTATACGTTCTACAACGCTATGGCTATCTTTGTGCGCAAATACTTCAGCGGCAAGGATGCGCGGCTGTTCAACCTGCTGCTGCAGGTGGCCATCTGGCTGCGCGCCACGCTGGCATGGATGCAGCGCATAGCACAGCGCGTGGCGGTGCCGCTGGCCGACTTCCTGCTGGCCTACGGCGGCTTCGTGCTCATCAAAGCCATGTGGGAGAACGTGAAGTGGGGCGGCGCGGAATACTACCCGACGGAATACACCGTGCTGGTGATACCGCTGTACATACTGATACTGATGTGCAGCAGCTGGCTCAGCGGCGGCTACGACAAGCCGGTGCGCATCGGCCGCATTGTGAGCGGCATGGGCACAGGCCTGCTACTCCTGCTGGCTTTCTATTCGCTGCTCGACGAGAGCCAGCGCTACTCGCGCATGCTGCTGGTGCTGGGCTCGGTGTGGACACTCTTGGCCACATTGGCAGTAAGAGTATTGCTGAGCGCCAACAACGTCAAAGGATACGCGCTGCGCGCACATACACGCGGCATCACCCTCGCCGTGGGCACTCCCTCTGAGACGGCCCGCCTGAAGGAGCTCTACGCCTCCATGGGCATGGGCACCGACAAGCTGGTGGAGACCGACGATACCGACGCACGTCACCTGCAGGATATCATACGCATAGAGCATGCCGACGAGGTTATCTTCTGCGGATGCGACATACGCCACGTGATAGGGCTTATGGCTCACTTGCGCACCACCGGCGTGGAGTACAAGATAGCGCCGTCGGAGAGCGACTACATCATCGGTAGCGAGAGCGTGTTGTCGCCCAACGACCTCTACATCGCCGAGCTGGATACCATAAGCACCGATACCTCGAGGCGCAGGAAGCGTATGTTCGACATAGGCACAGCGCTGGCACTGCTGCTGCTGTCACCTGTGCTCTTCTGGTTCCAGAAGCGCAAATGCCAGTACTTCGGCCACTGCCTGTCGGTACTTGTGGGCTCGCTTACATGGGTAGGCTACCCCAACCACCGGGGGGTCTTCACTGCAGCCGACATGCTGCGCGGCGAAGCCACAGAACAGCTGCGCGAACGACTCACACTGCGCTATATGCGCCACTACAGCACCGCCACCGACTTCACCATATTGATGCGCAATATCAGAAACCTATGAAACGCTTGACCATAATAATGCTGCTGGCTCTGCTGCCGATGTGCGTGACCGCACAGAGGATACACGCCTTCGTGTCATCGGGTATGACGGTAAGTCAGATAGAGGGCGACGAACTCAAGGGCTTCAAGCACTTCGGCTACACCGGCGGTGTGGGCGCACTGGCGGCGGTGAGCCGCAATAACCAATGGGGCGTCAGTATGGAGGCCCTCTTCAGCCAGCGCGGTGCACGCAGCGTGAACGACACACGCTACTACATGTACCGCATGAACCTCACCGCAAACTACATCGAGATACCGCTCCTTGTGCATTGGCAAGACCCCAACGGAGGCATGCTCTTCGGCGCCGGCATCAGCTATGGACGCCTGGTGCAGCAACCGCACGGCACTATAGGCTTCGACAGCACCTTCTTCAAGCCCGACACTACCGACATGACCTTCCTCAGCAGCGACCTCATGGTGGTGGCCGACGCCCGCTTCACCATCTGGCGAGGTCTGCAGCTCAACTTCCGCTGGCAGTATTCCATGCTGCCCGTGAAGCGTGACTGGCACTTCTACAAATACGACGGCTACGAAGTCAACAGCAGCGGCGTGCAGCAGGAGCGCTGGATAACACACACCAACAACTGCTACAACCACAGCATAAGCGTCAGACTGATATGGCAGTTTTAGCTCTTTTCCCCGGCTCGTTCGACCCCTTTACAAAAGGGCATGAGGCCATATTGCGCCGCGTGCTACCCCTCTTCGACAAGGTGGTGGTGGCTGTAGGCGTAAATACAGAGAAGCACTGCATGTTCAGCCCCGAGGAGCGCATTGAGCGCATACGCGAGGCCATGAAAGACTGCCCCACGGTGGAGGTGACCAACTACAGCGGCATGACCATAGACCTCTGCCACCAGCTCGGCGCCAAAGTGATAATCCGCGGCATCCGCACCGCCGCCGACTTCGAGTACGAACAGCTGATAGCCAGCGTCAACCGCGCCCAGGACCCGACCATAGAGACCCTGCTGGTGATGGCCGACGCCGAGCACCAGAACATCAGCAGCACCCTGGAGCGCGAAAAGATAAGCCATGCTGCCAAATGACGACATAGCATACCTCAAAGGCGTAGGCCCTTCACGCGCCAAAGTGCTGGCCGCAGAGCTCGGCATACGTACCTGCGGCGACCTCCTGGAGTACTTCCCATTCCGCCATATAGACCGCTCGCAACAGAGCACCATAGCGTCGCTGCGCGATGAGAACCAGTACGTGGTGCTGCGCGGCACCGTGAGCAATATGCAGGCCGTAAGCACCGGCCGCTACCGCGAGCGCCTCACCGTGGACTTCAACGACGGCACCGGCACTATGCAGCTCGTATGGTTCCAGGGCACCAAATGGGTGCGCGAGAAGCTCAAGCCCGGCGTCAAGTACCTTATCATGGGCAAACCCACGGTCTTCAACGGCCAGTGGCAGATGACGCACCCGGAATTAGAAGTGTGTAGTGGGGAGTGTGTAGTGGATAGCACACGGGGTCAAGCGCTACCCACTACCCACTACCCACTACCCACTAACTTCCTGCCCGTCTACTCCACCACGGAGAAGATGAAGCAGCACGGCCTCGGCACACGCGCAATGGCGCGCCTCACCGAGACCCTCGTCGCCTCGCTCGGCGGCATAGACGAGACCCTGCCCAAAGAGATCATAGAGCGCTACCGCCTCCTTGGCCGCCGCGAAGCGCTCATAGCCATACACTACCCCGACAGCATGCAGCAACTCGACGCGGCGCGCACACGCCTCAAGTTCGAGGAGCTCTTCTTCATGCAGCTCGACTACCAGTGGGCCCACAGCGAACGCCAGCAGCATTCCGCCGGCCGCGTCTTCGCCACCGTGGGCGAGTACTTCAACCGCTTCTACAGCGAGAAGATACCGTTCCCCCTCACGGGAGCCCAGAAGCGCGTCATCAAGGAGATACGCGAGGACATGCGCAGCGGCCGCCAGATGAACCGCCTCCTGCAGGGCGACGTAGGCAGCGGCAAGACCCTCGTGGCCCTCATGTGCATACTGCTGGCCATAGACAACGGCTCGCAGGCCTGCCTCATGGCGCCTACCGAGATACTTGCCACTCAGCACTACTACACCTTCCGCTCCATGCTGGAGGGCCTCGACCTCGGTGTGGAGCTGCTCATTGGCAGCGTGCGCACCGCCGACAAGCGCAAGATTAAGCAGCGCATCGCCAGCGGCGAGACACAGATAGTTATAGGCACCCACGCCCTCATCGAGGACGACGTGCACTTCCGCGACCTCGGCCTCGTGGTCATCGACGAGCAGCACCGCTTCGGCGTGGAGCAGCGCAGCAAGCTCTGGGCCAAAGCCACTCCCCCGCCCCATGTGCTGGTGATGACCGCCACCCCCATACCGCGCACCCTCGCCATGACCGTCTACGGCGACCTCGACTGCTCCGTCATCGACGAGCTGCCCCCGGGACGCCAGCCCGTGCGCACCTACCACCGCACCGAACCCAACCGCCCCAAGGTCTTCGCCTTCCTCAAGCAACAGATAGACGCCGGCCGTCAGGTCTATGTCGTCTACCCCCTCATCCACGAGAGCGACAAGCTCGACCTCAAAGACCTCATCGACGGCCTCGAGATGGTGCAGAGCTATTTCCCACGGCCCCAGTACCACGTCTCCATGCTCCACGGAGGCCTCACCGCCGACGAGAAGGCCTTCGAGATGGACCGCTTCAAGCGCGGACTGACGCACATCATGGTGGCCACCACGGTGATAGAGGTGGGCGTCGACGTGCCCAACGCCACCGTGATGGTCATCGAGAACGCCGAGCACTTCGGCCTCAGCCAGCTGCATCAGCTGCGCGGCCGTGTGGGTCGCGGCACCACCGACGGCTTCCAGATTGCCGAAGCCGACCTGCGTCTGCGCGGCCCCGGAGATATGCAGGGACTGCAGCAGAGCGGTATGCTCGACCTCAAGATAGCCTCCATCGTCGACGACGAACCCCTCGTGGCCGCCGCCCGCAACGAGGTGCGCGACCTCCTCGGCACCGACCCCACCCTCGCGGCATACCCCATGCTGCAGGACTACATACGCCACTCAAAAAACAAGATGCTATGGGGAAAGATAAGCTGACACTCGTTGCCGAAGAAGGGGCGTCGCTGTCGAGCGGCAGCCTGCGCCTCTACGCATTGCCCTATGGATGCGTAGATCTGTACAACTACGACCCTGTCAACCACCGCGCCGCCGTAGGCATCATGGTGGCCACCGAATACCGCCGCCAAGGCTACGCCCTCGCCATGCTCAAAGCCCTCGAGAACCTATATGCAGAGCCGCTTCATGAAACGGCTCTACATACGCTCTATGCCGACATCGCCGCCACCAACACCGCCTCCCTGGCCCTCTTCGCCAAGGCGGGCTACACCCAGTGCGGCCATTTCAAAGAGTGGCTCGAATACGACAGCCACTACATCGACACCATACGCATGCAGAAGATACTATGAAGAAACACACCATAGCCCTGACAATCATCATCCTCGCCGTGCTGGCAGGCAGCCTTGCCGGCGCCCTCGGATTGCGCCAACCCACCGCCAACGGCGACCCCTGCCGCCTCTACCTGCCCAACACCACCACCCGCGACGCCCTGTGCGACAGCCTGGTGGCCGACGGTGTACTGCACAGCACCACGGCCTTCCGCCTCGTAGCCAGCCTGCTACGGCTCGACAACGTGCGCCCCGGCTCCTATGTCGTTGAACCCCACATGCGAACCCTGGCCCTGGTGCGCAAGCTGCGCAACGGCCAGCAGGACCCCATACGCCTCACTATCGGCAAGTTCCGCCTGCCGCAAGACCTCAACCAATACCTCAACACCAAGTTGATGCACAACGACTTCAACGTCACCCTCGACAGCTTCCACCTCATCCTCCCCGACACCTACGAGTTCTACTGGACCGTCACACCGGAACAGTTCATGGAGCGAATGGAAAAAGAGTACTCCTCTTTTTGGGGAGTTCAAGGAGTTCAAGAAGTTCAAGACAATAGCACCATCCGGGGTAACGTCCTGAACTCCTTGAACTACCTGAACTCCCTGAACTACCAACAGATAATAATTCTCGCGTCAATCGTGGAGGAGGAGACCAACTACGGGCCGGAGAAGCCGCTGATAGCCAGCGTCTACCTCAACCGTCTGAAGCGCGGCATGCCGCTACAGGCCGACCCCACGGTCAAGTATGCCGTGGGCGACTTCACGCTGCGGCGCATACTGAACAAGCACCTCGAGGTGGAGAGCCCCTTCAACACCTACCTGCATGCTGGTCTGCCGCCGGCACCCATCTGCCTGCCCTCGAAGGCCACCATCGACGCCGTACTCAAGGCGCCCGAGACCAACTATATCTATTTCTGCGCCAGCGAGCAGCTCGACGGCACCCACCGCTTCGCCGCCACCCTTGCGGAGCATAACCGCAACGCCGCGCGTTACCACGCCGCCATCCGCTGACGAAAGCACACCATTGCATCCACCCCGACGCCCCTCCGTCCCCCCTCCGACCCCTCTCCGACAAAAAACCGTTAAACAACCGGTGAACAGTCGGAGCGGGGACGGAGCGGGGACGGAGAGGGGACGGGCATGGAGTGGCGTTAAAATATGTTAAATCTTGGTTTGTCGTGTAACAAAAGAAGGGGTGGCGCGTCTACTATGCGAAAAAAAACGTAATTTTGCATACTAAATACAAGTAATGGTTATGAAAAAGAGTCAGATATTCAAGCTCGTAGCAGCAGTCGCCATGGTAGCGACGGCCTTAGGTGGCGGTGACGCCAAGGCGCAGGGTACCTTCAACCCCTGTCCTGACATCACCATCAACGAGAGAGTGGACCATGTGCCCTTCCCCCAGTACGCCGAGCATAACTGGGACACTGTCATCAACAGAAAGAACCACGGTACCATCATGCTGACGGCAGAACCATACATACCGGTACAGTACTTCAACGGTACCTACTTGGTGGAAGAGGTTCCCTACAACCCACCAGACACGACGTTTGCCCTTGGCACGCGTATGCCCATCGGAACTGACGATGTATTCGCCAGCAATCATACCACCATCCCCTACCCGTTCTATTTCTTCGGTATCCGAAAGACCCAATTCCGTATCGGTGCCAATGGCTTGGTGACGTTCTGCAGCCCTTCTGACTTTGGCAGCGGAAATTACTGTCCATACTCATTTAGAGCTGCCAACAATAAACTGCCATGGGACGGCAGTAGCCAGCATACCGCACCAGGAGGAGACTCATACGGAATGCGTATGTATGATGCAATCTACGGTATCTACGAGGACACAGACCCTGCATACTTCGAGGGTTCCGAAACAAACAGAATAGACGGTATATACTACGGCATCCAGGATGAGTATCCCTGCCGCAAAATTATCTGCTCGTGGAAAGAGGCTCCGGACTATAGCTCCCACGCAAATAAAGGCACATATCAGATTGTCTGCTACGAAGGTTCAAACATTATTGAGGTGCATGTGAAAAGACGCAGTTGCTGTCCCACGACATCCGACGCTCTTATTGGTATACAGAACGCCACGGGAGAGCCACAGCAGAGAGGAGACCCCGGCGATCCTAACATGTATGTCGTCAATGGTTCGCCTGCAGCCTTCTGGCCTAATGGGCGCAACGGCTTCACCTCGACCATCGACAACGTAGCCTACCGCTTCACGCCGCAGGGCAAGACGAGCAAGAATGTGACATGGTACCGTATCTTCGACGACGGTCGCGACTCGGTGGTGCTGACCCAGAACGTGAACGACACCAACGGCTACTACGAGCCCATGCACGACGACCCGGCGGTGGCGGGCTATGACCCTGTACACCCCACGCTGACGAAGGCCTGGGTGAGTCCCACGATACCGTCGACTTACGTGATGAAGCTCTACTTCGAGGATGCCGAGAACAACTCGTACACGCTCTTCGACACCATCCGCATCGGTATCGACACTGCCAACGGCCTGGCCCTGAGGAGCATCATACCGCAGCACGACACTGTGCGTGAGCTCCCCGTCTGCAATGGCAACGACCCGCAGCTGAAGCTCACCTGGGAAGAAGGCCTGACGCCGTACAGCATCCAGTGGCGCATGGACCGCGTGCTTGGTGGCAAGCGCATACAGATGCCGGAAACGATGTATGATATAGACTCGGTAAACAACACCATACGTGTGAAACCCGACCCGATGTTCGACACCCTGCCGAAGAACCACATCGACTCCCTCCGTGTGATGGTATCGGTGGACTTCATCAGCGGCTCGACGAACTACGACACCTTCATGGTGCGAGTGTTCCCGCTCTTCGACACCACGGTCGTCGACGGCATCTGCGCTGGCGAGACCTACACATGGCGTCCCTCGGACACCCGCGGCCACTCTTACGAGCGTAACTATACCGTCAACACCGACCCCGCCATCCACTTTGTGAGCCTGCAGTCGGTGCCGGGATGCGACAGCATCGTAAGGATGAATCTGACAGTCTATGACGTGAGCCTGACGACCGACACCGTGGAGAGCTGCCGCGAATACACGTGGCGCAACGGCAAGACATACACGGAGAACAACTGGGCCACGATGGACCTGGACACCGTGGTGCTGAAAAACAGATATGACTGCGACTCGGTGGTGCGGCTGTTCTTCACGATATACCCGCTGAGAGCCGTCATCGACTGCGACGTGGAGAAATTCACCTATGACAACCTCGACGCGCAGCTCAACGACGTGTCGGTAGGCATCGAGGGCGAACGCCTGTGGCTGCTGCCCGCCCTGGACATCAACGGTGACTCGACGACTATAACGAGCAGCGACCCGATGGTGTACTACAACATACCGGCCAAGCTCAACGGTGCCACCATCAAGCTCATAACGACAAGTCCCTACGGCTGCCAGGACAGCACCAGCATCTACCTGCCCTTTGAGAAGGAGACCATGTGGATACCCACGGCCTTCATGCCCGACGACCAATCGAGCAACAACATCTTCCGCTCAAGCAGCGTGAACACTGAGCAGCAGGAAATGTGGGTATACGACCGCAACGGCCGTCTGGTGGCCCACTGCGCTGGAGTGGACTGCGGCTGGGACGGACGCGACCTGCAGGGCAACCCCTGCCCGCAAGGAGCCTATGTGTACGTGATCAAATACACGACAAAATACCAGCCGACACAGACGCTGACCAAACATGGAGCTGTGACGCTGATACGTTGAGAATTGAAAATTGAAAATTGAGAATTGAAAAGTTGAATATAGTTGAAGGTTGATAGGTTGATATGAAGATTGCAGTAGTAGGAGCAACAGGATTGGTGGGGCGCGAGATGCTCACCGTGCTGGAAGAGCGCGGATTCGGCAAAGAAGAAGTGATAGCCGCCGCCTCACCCAAGAGCGTAGGCAAAGAGATAGAGTTCGCCGGCAGGAAGCTGACAGTGTGCAGTGTAGACGACGCCATAGCCGCACGGCCGCAGTACGCCATCTTCTCGGCAGGCGCCAGCGCCTCGAGAGAGTATGCTCCCAAGTTCGTAGAGGCAGGCACCACGGTGATAGACAACAGCTCGGCCTGGCGCAAAGACCCCGACAAGGCACTGGTGGTGCCGGAGATTAACATCGCCGCCGCCATTGACGCACTGAAGCAATCACGCAACCACGCAACAATCATTGCCAACCCCAACTGCTCGACAATACAGATGGTGCTGGCCATCTCCGCCCTGCAGCGCGAATACGGCATACGCCGCATAGTCATCTCCACCTACCAGAGCATCACCGGCACCGGCATCAAGGCCGTCAGACAGCTGGAAGCGGAGGAGAGTGGAGAGAGGAATGTGGAAAGTGGAGAGATGGCGTACCCTTACCAGATACACCGCAACCTGTTCCCTCACGGAGGCGACTTCCAGGAGGACGGCTACACTACCGAGGAGCAGAAGCTGGTGGACGAGACCCGCAAGATATTCGGCGACCCGACGATACAGATTACCGCCACCGTGGTGCGCGTACCCGTGGTGGGAGGCCACAGCGAGGCTGTGAATGTGGAGCTGAAGAGGGAATATGACCTGGCCGACGTGCGCCGCCTCATAGAGACCACCCCCGGGGTGGTGCTCTACGACGACCCCGTCCACAACATCTACCCCATGCCCATCACCGCCCATCACCGTGACGAGGTCTTCGTGGGACGCCTGCGGCGCGACTTCTCGCAGCCCTGCGCACTGAACCTGTGGGTAGTGGCCGACAATATCCGCAAAGGTGCCGCCACCAATGCGGTGCAGATTATGGAAGAGCTGATAAAGGGTTGATAAGTTTATACGTTGAAAGGTTGATATGAGAAAGATTTTAATTGCAGTATTGGGTGTTTTGCTGTTCTGCTCTTGCGGCAAGAAGAACATCATCGACGAAGAGCGCACTTTCGGCAAAGGGGTGTGGAACCACTTCTCGCCCGAGGTGTTCGAGGTGAATGTGAGCAACACCGAAGACTACTATAACATCGACATGACGGCCACGGTGGACACCAGCGTGTTCCGCTACCAGATACTGCCGCTAACGGTGAACATCTACTCGCCCAATGGTGAGCGTCGCATGTTCTACGCCTCGATACCCACGAAGGAGAACGGTCGCTGGAAAGGTGAGATAAAAGACGGGAAGCGCGTGATCACGTCGCGTGTGCGCACCTTCTTCAGCTTCAACAGCACCGGCACCCACCGCATGGAGATAGCGCAGGCCACAAGCCAGTATGACCTGGAGGGCATCGACAGCTTCCGGCTGACCATTGAGAACACTGAGATAGACTACGGCGACCTTTGATTCGTTGACACGTTGAAGTGATAGACTCAAGCATCAATCCGAATATCGACCGCATAGCCACGCGGTTGAAGACCATTCCCGAAAACCCTGGAGTCTACCAGCACCTCGACAGCGAAGGTAAGGTTATCTATGTGGGCAAAGCCCGCAACCTGCGCTCGAGGGTAAGCAGTTATTTCTCGCATTACGACGACAAGAGCCCCAAGATAAAGATGCTCGTGCGGTCGGTGTGCGACATACGTGTAACGGTGGTAGCCACCGAGGTGGACGCCCTGCTGCTGGAGAACAGCCTGATAAAGCGCTACCAGCCGCGCTACAACTCGATGCTCAAGGACGACAAAAGCTACCCCTACCTTTGCATCACCGACGAAGAATATCCGCGCCTGCTATACACCCGGAGGCACAATATACGCGGACAATACTACGGTCCCTACCCCAACGGCCGCATACTGCGTGAGCTGCAGGACATCATAAGACAGCTCTTCAAATACCGCACCTGCAATATCATGGGCAACCGCCCATGCATGAAGTACCAGATAGGGCTCTGCGGGGCTCCGTGTGCCGACAAGCAGTCCAAAGAGGAATACCAGGAAACCATCGAAAGCATACGGCGTCTGCTGAAAGGCGACTTCGGCGACATACTGAATGATATGAAGAAGCAGATGTACGCCGCTGCCGCCGAGCTGCGTTTCGAGGAGGCGGAGGCCATGAAGCGCAAGCTACACCTGTTGGAAGAGTATCAAGGGCGCAGCACGGTGGTAGATACCAACGTGAGGGATGTGGATGTGGTGAGTATAACGAGCGACGAGCGCTACGCATACTTGAACTTTATGCGCATCAAGCATGGCGCCATCATCTACAGCATAAGCAGCGAGGTGAAGAAACAACTCGACGAGAGCGACGCCGAGATACTCGCTACGGCAATACCCACGCTGCACGAGCAGTCGAAGAGTACTGCCGACGAGGTGATAGTGCCCTTCGCGGTACCGGAGCTTCCTGAGGAATACCTGAAGCAGAACAGCGACCCACGTGGCGACCGCCGGAAGCTGCTGGAATTGTCGATGAGGAATGTGGAGAGTTACCAGAAGCAGTGTCGCCACCAGCGGGCATTGACGCAGGGTGACGCTGCGCCACAGGCGGTGAAGTTGCTGGAGCGCTTGCAAAAGGCCCTCGGATTGCCGACACTGCCCATGGAGATAGAATGCTTCGACAACAGCAACATACAGGGGGCCTACCCTGTAGCCGGCATGGTGCACTTCACCGGTGGCAAACCGAATCGCAACGAATACCGCAAGTTCAACATAAAGAGTGTCGAGGGACCCGACGACTACGCCTCGATGGCCGAAGTCATTGAGCGACGCTACCGCAGGCTGCATGAAGAGGGCTCCACCCTACCCGACCTGCTGATTGTTGACGGCGGCGAGGGACAGATGCACATGGCGCAAGGGGTGATGCATAAGCTCGGCCTGAACATTCCGATTGCCGGCCTTGCAAAGGACGACAGACACCGCACTAACGAACTGCTGCGCTTCGACAAGCAAGGCGAGATTGCCGTGGTTGGCCTCAAGCCTACTGATGCGGTGTTTCACCTGTTGGAGCAGATACAGAACGAGGTGCACCGCTTCGCGATAACCTTCCACAAAGACAAACGCAGCAAAGGGACATTCCGCACTGCGCTGACAGACATCCCCGGTATTGGAGAAAAAACTGCCCACGAGCTACTACTGCGCTTCGGCAGTGTAAAACAGGTGCAGCTACAGACTCTCGACGACCTCACGGCGGCCATAGGCCCCGCAAAAGCCGCTCTGGTTTACAATCACTTGCGTAGTCAGGAGCGTTAAAGTTTAGTTAAAAAGGCATTGTCCGCCCCAAAGGGCCTTATATTATATGCACCCACTTCCGGAAACGGGGTGGGTGCGTTCTTTGAAATATTGAGAATATTGGTAAATCTCAGTAAAGAAAGTTGTTGTACGGATAGCGCACTGCATGTATGCGGCGGACTTCGTCATAAAGCATATTGCGCAGCGCCTCCATATTCTGCTTGGCAGCGGCGGAGATGAAGATTGTCTTTCCCTGCTTGGACATCCAGCTCTCCTGCAACATCTCGAGGCTCCAGTTGGCACGTGTCACGGGGCTCATGTCGTCCTCCTCTTTCTC
>ONUE01000082.1 GCA_900320975.1 uncultured Bacteroidales bacterium
ATTGAGAACAGGTAGCCTACGGTATGTCCGGCATATGCCATTTTAGCGCGCCCCATGGCGCCGCCGGTGACCTGTGTCTTGGAGAAGGTCCTGTTTACGGCTTGGTTGCCGTCTTTGTGTACCGTCACGCTGATGGAAAACTTGTTGCCGGCACCTACAGGTAGCACGGGCACCTGCACCTTCTTGGTGTCGCCTTGGTTTATCTTCAGTGCATGAGCGCCGTCGCCGAAGATTACCTTTACTTTCTTCTCTGCCGCGGTAGGATTGTTGTTGGTATTGATGCCCATCTCTGCATCATTAAGGTCGATGTTGGCGGTGCCACTAATCTGGTATGGTGTACCTGCGTCGCTACTCATGACTACCACGCTGTCTACCAGCACGGCGAAGCCGTAGTAGTTGGTAATCTCCACCGTGATGGCTGCTGTGAGGTGCTTGAAGTATAGGCGGTTGCCATCGGTGGAACGCGCCGCCATCGGCACATCAAGTACCTGCTTGCCGTTTCCGTCGGCAGTCCACAGGTAAGTGTCTGGTATGGTTACGGTGAGGGTGTCGTTGTCGAGTGTCGCCGTGCTGTTGAGAGAGCTTGGGTAGATGGCGCGGTAGACATCGCTGGCCACAATGTCCTCAATGTACGCCTGTCCCTCGCTATTCACGATAATGGCTTTGTTCTCGTTGTTGATGCGCAAGCTATCGCCCGCGACCCAATTCATGGTGAGGCCGTCAACCATGCCTTTGCTGTTGCTGTGCATCCCTTCGCACACGATGTACATGCCGTCGATGCTGTTGTTCTTACGGCAGCCCATAGCAAAAAGTATCGAGGCTACTGCTACTATAAAATAATAAATAGTTGTCCTTTTCATACGATTAATGCTTTTAGTCCCAGAACTGACCGCCGCTGTGCCAGTTCTCTTGTTCCGTGTAATACTCCATCTGTCTACTGTTCTCCATCCCTCCTTCAAGGTCATTCTCCATAAGATTCATCTGGTTGATGACATCACTTGCGAGGTACCCACGTTCAGCCTTGAACTTGACTACCGTCAGTTGCGGAGCTTTGTAACTCCTTTTTCTAGAAAGATTATTCATAATGTTTAATGTTTAGAAACGAAATACTATCCCTCATGAAGTCTTATGCGGAAAAGTATTTGTTTGTGGAGCTGGGCGGAGTCGAACCGCCGTCCAAACAGTTAACAGATGTGCTTTCTACATGCTTATCCGATGATTGGTTGTCGGGGAGGCTCCGGACGTCGGCACCCAAGGCCTTCCTTATCCTCTTAATTTTCACCGGCGTGTAGAGGTGTCGCACCGGCTATCCCGTCTTTACCTGCACCTCCGGGTCAGCAGCCGACGGTCGGGGCGGCTGGGAGATGTCTCGTTCCTGCGCCTTGCGCGGGAATTAAGCCGAACTTACTGTGCTTCGGTTAGGCAGCGAGACCCATTATCCCTGCTGTCAAAACCAAGCAGCCCCATGGTTTGTTGTCTATACAAAAAAAGTTCCCTTGTCGAGAACTTTCTTTGTATGTTTGGCGGTCCGGACGAGACTCGAACTCGCGACCCCATGCGTGACAGGCATGTATTCTAACCAAACTGAACTACCGGACCAAACCTTGTTTCTTGTGGTGCTTTATCTCTCAAAAGCGGGTGCAAAAGTACGCACTTTTTTTGAACTGGCAAAATTTTTTTCGTTGGGTATTTGTGAAATATGCGTAATGTCTTGTTAATCAGTAATGGTGTGTTTCGAAATTTTTTATCTTCTACTTCTTCGTTGTCTTGTAAAATAGCTTCTTGGAGACTCAAAATAGTCTTTTTTGTCTTGACGAGTGCTGTGTTTTTTACAAAATCGTAGTCATTGAGTCGTATTGTTCCTGATTATAGGCGAGTGAATCATCGGAGGAGTGTCAATGTGCCCACAGCTTGCTGCTGCTGTCGTGGCGCGGTAATCAGGGTGTAGCGTAGCAGCCACGTATAGGATCCCTGGGGACAAGGTTGTCCGTGTGAGGTGCCGTCCCAACCCAATTTTGGTTGTGTGGTGTGGTAGACTAAAAGCCCAAGTCGATTGTAAATAAAGAGTTCCTGCTGAATGATTTGCTGACTTACAATGAAAAAAAAATTGTTTGGCTCTTGGTTGGGAGTGAATGTGTTTGGGGTCCATAGGGCGAAGCGGGACACAGGGATGGTAGTCATAGTTGTGTCACTGCAATAGCCATTGCTGGCTACAAGACAGATATGGATACTATCTGCGTCTGGTGAAGCCCCAAAGGTAATATGTTGGCTTTGACTATTCTGAAGAATGCCGTCGAGAAGCCATTGGCGCTCGTGAGGGTCTCGTGTTATGTCGTAAGCATCTGCATATGGGCGGTCGTAGGTCATAATTTCTGGTATCACATTCAGTCTTGCTTCAATCTGATGGATAGGGGTAAGGATGATAGTGTCGTTAAGGGGGCATTTGTACTCGATGTTCAAAATACAGCGAGTGGGCTTGGAGGGGTGAAGAAACAGGGTGTCAGTGGTCGAGACGGTGTCGGCAGTCTTCCATGAGAATGGAATTCCTAGGGTAGAGAGATCGGTAAAGAGGGTGTAGTTTCCTTTATGGCAGTCGCTGTAAATTTGCAATGTATAGTCTGGCTTGGCAATGGGGTGGAGTGTCAGCGCGACTACAGAGTCGCACCCGTTAGAGGCAATTATGGTGTCGAGGTAGGTGCCTGCTGAGTCGAGTGTCTGTCCATGCCAGTGGTATATGCTGTTAAAGCATAGGCTGTCTTCTTCTTGTACGAAATTAGCTGAAACTTTGGAAATCTGCAGCGCCAGCATGTAGTGGCAGCCTGCAGAATCAATTTGTGGAATGTAGTAGAGTCCGCTGTCTGCAAGTACGAGTGAGTCTATGGTCCATGTGTGATTATCGCACAGCGTTACATGATTTTGAACAGTGTCTGATTTGACAAACAGGTGACCATACAAGGTGTCGCAACCATTGTCTATGATGGCCGTTACGTTGTGCTCGCCTGTTGGGAGCATGATGGTGACCCTGTTATTTCTATTGGGTAGTGTCAGACCATCGATAATCCATGTAATGGGCACGGAAATACTGTTGTTGGTGGTGACGGAAAGGTGGGTACTGTCGCCACTACAGATATAGGAGAGCATACTGCTGTCGGCGACTTCAACGCCATTTACCCACAGCCGACTGACAATGCTGGTGGACATCCCGGCAACGGTGGCATAGCTCTCATATGTTCCATTCCCCAATCCATAAAGGATAGCTATGAAGCGTCCGTTGGAACAACTCATCGTGTGGTATCCGCTGTCTATGGTTAATCGGGCATAGCTGAATGTGCTATCTAGTGTTACAAAGTGGTGTGCAATGGAGCTTCCATCGAGGAACATCGAAACTGTGTCACTGCTCCAAGTGGCGATGTTGATATAATGATTATGCGTTTGACCGGAGTTTTTTGCGAGAAAACGTATATAGTTGATGCCTTGCTCAATGGGAGGTATGGTGACCGATGATGGGTCTCCGATGCCACCTGAACAAGACCCTCCCTTGAAGTACATGCCGACATAGGCGGGCGACGTTGTCTCCAGCATATGGGCCTGATTGCTCGAAATTTCCACCTCGGTGGTTCTTCCTCTTGACAATGTGTCTATATGGATGCCGTCCAGTGTTACTTGACAATCGTTCTCCAAAGCGGTGACCAATACCCTTTCTCCACCTATCTGATGGAGTGGAGGCACAACGATATGTTTCTGGCCCCATTGGGAGACAGGTGTGGCTTGCTCGAAGATCTGGTCGCCCGATGGACAATCGTGGGGAATAAATACATTCTCATTGCCTTGGAACATGGCGAAAGGCTTGCCGTTGGATATTACTTTTACGCCCGCAAGCGTTCCAGATCGTGCTGAGCGGAAGTGGTAGGACTGACCCGCCTGAAGCATCACGCTGTCCGAATAGCCACCATCATCGAGAGAGGTCAGAGTGATAATGGTATTGTCGTAGGGGGCTGCAATGCCAATGACGGCGCAAAAGTCCCATGTATTGGCTTGCATGCCAAGACCCAATGTTGTAGTGTAGGTCTGGGCAATGTAATGGCATCCCAAGGCAGAAGTGGGGAAGACGATGCACATATCTCCGGAAGAGCCTCCATAGCTGGTCGCATACAGGGAAATTTCGTCAGTGGAGGTAATATGTAGGGTGGCGTTGCTGACACAGCTTGTCGATGGGTGGCCGTAGCCATTGGGGAAAATGATGTTATATATTTCGAAAACAGCAATGCCAGAAGCGTCGATAGTATCAGTGAGGTGAGTGGTGCCAAGTGGTTTCGTGACGTGTACCACAGTCCCACTGTCTCCTGCGGCAATCAGGTAGTGGGCACCTGGAGGAATAATGGTGAACCAGAAATCGTTTCCCATTGTGGATCGTCCACATTGGGCCGGGGCGGCAAAATGGATTACTAGCAACAAAGCTATTGTCAGCAAGTGCTTTGTGTATTCCAATGTGCGCATTTTACCGTGACGAGTGCATTATCTTTTTCACCAGCATCGTGGCTATGGCGTCGCTCTGAGCCTCGCTGTCGGCACAGAAGATATATACTGCACGCTGCAGATAGGAGACACCCATGTAGCAGCTCGCCGCCACGTCGATGTTCTCGTCTACCACCGGCGCATTCTTGCCGGGGTTGCTGCGGCTACGTCGTGCGAAGAGGACCACGTCGCTGCCTTCGCGCAAGCCCTGCTCCTGTTCGGTCGCCAAGTCGCCGATATAGAATTCGCCCTTCATCCAAGCCCATCCTTCGTCGTCAACGGCCTCTATGACGGTGACATCTACGCGCGACACGCTGTCAATGGCGAAGCCTGACACCGAAGCCACCTTAACGCCTTCCTGATTTGCATAGCGGCTGTAGAGCTCTGTTTGCGCTTGCACCGCCATGGTGGCGAGCAGCAGTATCAAGAATGCAATACGTTTCATGCCGTAAGGAATTTCCAGATGTCACTGATTACCGAGTCGGCGTCGCACTGGCTGTTGCACATCACCACGGGATCTTGGGTGTCGGGCTTCACGGCATGCTTCTTTCTTGTCTGCTTTACGGATTTCTCCGCACTTACTGCTGCTGTCTGCATCGGCGCAGTCTCCACGGGGGCCATGATGTTTTCCTCTTCCGGGATCTCCACGGGCGCAACGGGAATAACCTGCTGTGCAATCTCAGGTACCGGCTCCTGCTTCTGGTTGAATATGAGCCCCACGGCCACGCCCATGATGCAGGTGGCCACACATGCTGCCAAAGCACGGCGGCGACGCCCCACAATAGCATTGGCACGACGCTCGGCACCAGCCATGACCTCGTCGCGCCGAGTCAGCTTGTTCAGTAGCTCCAGCTCCTCTTTTGTGAGCGTACCGGCTTCGCGTTTGGCCAGTAACCGCTCTATGGTCTCTTGTTTCATTTCTCTTCCTCCAGTTTTTCTTTTATTATTTGTTTGGCTTCTTTGAGCCTGCGTCTTATGGTTATCATACTTAATCCCGTGAGCTTCTCCAGTTCGCTATAGGTGAGCCCTTTCTCGTAGCGCAGTTTGAGTAGCGCCTTTGTTGCCGACGGCATACCTTCTCGCAACATTCCCACACGCTCCAACAGCATCGCGTAACTGTCTCCTTCATCACTCTCGTCAGGCAGCTCATACTCTTCAATCGATCTGGTGCGCATCCTGTATCGCATCGTGTCCACTGCCACGCGTCTCACCGTCTGGAAGCAGTAGGCCACGGGCTTCTGCAACAGCGGCATCGCCATTGTCCTCGCCAAGGCCTCCTGTACAGCATCACGTGCATCGTCGTCATCATTGAGCATAGACTTCGCCAGCGCATAGTAGTCCAGATAATGGTCTACCAATTGTTGACGTGTTTCTGCTCTGTTCATATATATATGACGGAGAAGTGTCCGAAAGCGATCAGTATTTAACTTTTCTTAACATAGGGTATTGGCTCACGGAGTTGCCGCAGAGTTCCATTGGTGAAGTCCACCTCTACGGTAACCAGCTGCCTGCCATTGGTAAGTAACAGGTATGGCACACGTAGCACGGTGTTGTAGCGGCAGGCCTGGTCGCATACTTTCTGATTGATGGCGACCTCTGGCTTTTTGCATTCCACAATCATCTGTGCGGCTCCTGTCGTGTCGTACACCACAATGTCGCAGCGGCGCGTCATACCGTTGACGGTGATGGCGCCTTCCACCTGCATCAGCTCCAGCGGATAGCCATAGTGCTCATGCAGCAGACCTATGACCCACTGCCTGACGCCCTCTTCGGGAGTCAGCGCCACCCATCGCCTGCGCACGGGGTCGAGCACCTCACGGTGTCCGTCGGCGGTGTCGCGTACTTGCGGCTCAGTATATTGTGCTTTCGTCGGCACCTTCTTCCTCTTGTTGTTGCTGGCGTTGTTTCAGGCCATTGTTAATCTTGTACGAGAATCCCAGCGTGATTGTCGGCGAGAGGCGCTTGGCCTTCACCACGCGGTTCATCTGGTCATCCTTTGTGGTATGTCCCCAGCCGCCTGTGCACAGCACGTCGCTGACGCGCAGGTTTATGGAGCCCCGCTTCTGCATCACATCTTTCTTCACCGCAAGGTCTACCCAATAGCCGGGGTCCATCGTTGTCTGGAGGTCGAGCCACGGTGCCCAGTACTGCCCGCTGAGCTGCACCGTCCAATCCTGCGGTAGCATCATGAACGAGCTGAATTTGCCGCTGGCCTGGAACGACTGCGTGCTGCGGTTGTCGAGCAGTTCGGTGCCTTCGATGTAGCTCTGGTAGAGGTTGACGCTCACGTTGAGCTTCCACCAGTTCAGTGGCTGCCAGTCCACGATGAACTCCATACCGTAGTTGTAGCCGGTGTTGAGGTTGAAACTCGTCGAAGCACGGTAGCCGTCATACTGGCTGTTGTAGGGTTCCCACCAGGCATAGCGGGTCACGTTCTCCGGCGTCCACATGAAGCCGTAGCGCGTAATCATGTGGTTGGTCTGGCGGTAATAGAGCGAGGTGAAGATATTTACCTTCTTGATGCCGAGGTTATAGCTCAGCTCCAAGGCGTTGGTGTATTCTGGGTCGAGGTTCGGGTTGCCGAAGCTCAGCTGGTCGCCCTCGCGCACATCCATGTATGGGTTGAGGTCCCACATGTGCGGGCGGCGCACGCGGCGGCTGTAGCTCACCTGCATGCTTTGCATGTCGCTGAACTTATACGACAGGTGCAGCGTAGGATACAGCTGCCAGTAGGTCTTATCCACTGCGTCGGTGGCGGGGTGGTTCAGGTCTTTGCCGTAGATGGTGGCATATTCGCCACGCAGGCCGCCCTGCAGCGACAGGCGCTCGGTGAGGCTGCCGCCAAGCGTGCCGTAAATGGCATGCACCTGCTGCCGGTAGTCGAAATGTGTCGACGAGGTGGAGTCGTACAGGTGCGACGTGCCGCTGGTGCTGCGGTAGTAGTCGGCTTTCTGGTTGGGCCAGTCAATGCGGCCCTCATAGCCTGTCTCCAGACGCCACCCTTCTTTGCCGAAGAAGGTGTCGAGAGGCCGCAGCCAGTTGAACTTCACGTTCAGCGTCTGGTGGCGGTTCTCCGTCTCGCTGTCGCGACGGTAGTAGTTAGCCAGATTGGCCATCGCGTCGCGGTAGATTTGCTCCTGCACGCCGTCGCCAACTACATGCCGTGTGCTGAAGGTGGCATCCAGTGTCAGCTCCTCGTCCTTGCGGTCGAATTTCTTTGTGTAGAGCATATTGAACGAGTGGTTGACATTGCGGTTGTTGCCGGTCGACGTCTGGTAGCAGCAGGCTGTTCTTACTGTCGAAGTAGTACTCTCCACCCACTTTCACGCTCCCCATGGTGTTGGGGTTCACGCTGAACTGGTCTATGTCGTAGTGCGACTTGGTGGTGCCGTCGGCCTTTAGGTACTCGATGTCGGTGTTCGACTTGTTGCCGCGCTGGCGAAGGCCGCCATCCATATTGAGAAACAGGTTGTACTTCTCAGTGGTGTAGTTGAGGCTTATGTTGCCCATCGCCGTGGGGATGAGCTGCTGTTTGCCTTCTGGTATCATGAAAGGTAGCGGGGCACCGGCGTTGAGGTTCACCACGCCGTTCAGGCCCAGCGCTCCGGCGGTCTTGTCTTTTAGTTTGATATTGATGATGCCGCTCATGCCCTCGGGGTCGTACTTTGCCGAAGGGTTGGTGATGACTTCCACATTTTCCACCGTCGAGGCGGGTATCTGCTCCAGCAGCGTGGCCAGGTCGCTGGCCAGCAGCTCGCTGGGTCGGCCGTTGACGAGCACCTTGACGTTGCTCGAGCCGCGCAGCGTCACGTTGCCGTCGTTGTCGATGGCTACGCTGGGCACCTGCTCCAGCACATCGCTGGCGGTGCCGCCGCCGGTGACGAGGTTCTTGTCCACATTGATGACGCGCTTGTCAAGCTGGTATTCCACCATCGAGCGCTCGGCGCTGACCTCCACAGCATCCATCGTCTTGGCGTGAGCCTTCAGCTGCACCTTGCCCACATTGACCTCCCTGCGGCTCTCGCCGAGTGTTATGGCCTGGCTGTGGATATAAGTCTCATAGCCGATGAATGTCACGCGTAGCAGATAGCGTCCGTAGGGGGCTGTGACGGCGAAGCTGCCGTTGCCCTCGCTGACGGTACCGTTCACCAGTGTAGAGTCGCTGGCCTTCAGTAGCGCCACGTTAGCATATTCGATGTTCTCTCCGGTCCGTGAATCCTGCACGCGACCTTTCACAGTTCCTTGCTGCGCCTGTGCACCGACAGTAAGCGCCAGCAGCACCAATAATATCAGTCGTTTCATTGTTGGGGTTTGGGCTGTCGCACGTAGTGCGGCATCTCGAAGGGGATTTCTATTGAGTATTCGATGAGGCCACCAAATTGGCCGTCTTCTTTGTACCAGGGGGTCTGGTAGATGAGTTTTTTTACTTTGCTGCCGTCGG
>ONUE01000047.1 GCA_900320975.1 uncultured Bacteroidales bacterium
CTCCGTCCCCCCTCCGACTAAAAACCGTTAAACAACCGGTGAACAGTCGGAGCGGGGACGGAGCGGGGACGGAGCGGAGACGGAGAAAAAAAGTGCCCGGGGTGCCCTCCGTTTGATGGTGAAAAGTTAAAGTTTGTTAAATATTGGCTGGCCGTGTCCTTTTTTAGGCTGGAATGTGGTTATTATTTAGGTGAAGAGGCAAAGCACGACACGCTTTGTTCCGAAGAAAAAGATGAGATACTAATTTAAAGACAGATAATACTACGACTATGAAGAAAATACTGATGACTATCACGCTTGCATTTGCAATGGCAGCCGGTGTGCAGGCGCAAGACACTACAGCGAGGGGCTACCGTTCTTTCTTCGGTTCTGAGAGCACGGAATGGCATGTGGATGAGGTGGAATATGATCAATGGGGAAGATTTTATAAGTACAATACTGGTGACGATACGGTGATTTCTGGTTTGAAATACAAGAAACTTGAGGTTCGAGCAGTTCATTGTACTGCCCCTAATACATACGAAGAACAGGTTATTGATAGTAGACGTAGTGGTTTTGTTAGAGAGGATACTATGGAGGGGAAATTGTGGGTACGTAACGCTATTACGGGGAATGAAGATTGTCTTGTCGTTGATATGTCGTTAAGTGTTGGTGATGAATTTTGGTCTAGAAATAGGCAAGGTGAACTCTTGGCAATAGTGAGAAATATATACACGGACTCTTTAGGAAGGAAGGTTCTGGTTTTAGATGGTGATCACGACCCTATGCTTTTTATAGAAGGTGTTGGAACAACTCTATGGTTGGGAATTGGCTATGGTCTATGGAGTAAGACATATTGTGTCTTTCATGATGATAGCTTAACATACAGAAATAGGTATATGTTTCCTGAAGATGAGGATATTGATACCTTGCCTTGTTGGGGTGAATATAGAACTTGGGGTATAGATGTCCCCAAGGAGAAAGGGGGGGCAGTATATCCCAACCCCTGTGTTTCAAGTATCAGCATGGAGTTGCTGGAGGGAGCCCAGCTGACGGTGTATGATGCTTTGGGGCATGTGCAGTATTCCAAGAAATACGGTGTGGGCAAGGTCAGTATTGATATGTCGGCGTTGCCGGCAGGTGTATATTTTATCTGCACTGCATACGGCAACAGGATGCAATGGAGTAAGGTGATAAAGCAGTAGGAGCCCTTTTTCCGGCGGCGAGGTATTATTATTTTGCCATATTGGGGTTTTTGTGTATTTTTGCAGTCGTGTACGCATGGCGCCCATAGGGTGTTGTGTGGCTGTAAGTGATTGATAAATAAAATAATAATATTATGACACTCGAAGAATTCCAGAATGAATTGCGTCTCGGTATTCCCGACCCGCTGCCCGACCCCCAACCTTATGATCCTACGGTGAACCACGCTCCCAAGCGCAAGGATATCCTGACGCCTGCCGAGAAGAAGCTGGCTATCCGCAACGCCCTACGCTATTTCCCCGCCAAGCACCACAAGATGCTGGCCAAGGAGTTTGCCGAGGAGCTGCAGAAGTACGGCCGCATCTATATGTATCGTCTGCGTCCCACCTACAAGATGTATGCCCGTCCTATCGAGGAGTATCCGGCCAAGTGCCGTCAGGCTGCCGCCATCATGCTGATGATCCAGAACAACCTCGACCCCGCTGTGGCACAGCACCCGCACGAGCTTATCACCTACGGTGGCAACGGCGCCGTGTTCCAGAACTGGGCCCAGTACCGCCTCGTGATGAAGTACCTCAGCGAGATGACCGATGAGCAGACCCTCGTCATGTACAGCGGTCACCCGATGGGACTCTACCCCAGCCACAAGGACGCCCCGCGTGTGGTGGTCACCAACGGTATGATGATACCCAACTACAGCAAGCCCGACGACTGGGAGCGCTACAACGCCCTCGGCGTGACGCAGTACGGCCAGATGACCGCCGGCTCCTACATGTACATCGGCCCGCAGGGCATCGTGCACGGCACCACCATCACGGTGCTCAACGCTGCCCGTAAGCTTGGTGGCGGCACGGCAGGCAAGCTGTTCATCACCGCCGGTCTCGGTGGCATGAGCGGTGCCCAGCCCAAGGCTGGCGACATCGCCGGTGTGGTCAGCATCACCGCCGAAATCAACCCCGCCGCCACGCAGAAGCGCTACACGCAGGGCTGGGTGGACGAGGTGCACGACAACCTCGACGAGCTCTTCGTGGCCGTCAACAAGTCCATCGCCGCCAAGGAGGCCAAGAGCTACGCCTATCAGGGCAATGTGGTCGACCTCTGGGAGTACTGCGCCGAGAAGGGCATCAAGGTGGACCTCGGCAGCGACCAGACCTCGCTGCACAACCCGTGGGCCGGTGGCTACTACCCCGTGGGCGTGAGCTTCGAGGATGCCAAGGTGATGATGGCCGAGAAGCCCGAGCTCTTCAAGGAGAAGGTGCAGGAGTCGTTGCGTCGCCACGTGGCTGCCATCAACAAGCTCACCGCTAAGGGCATGTACTTCTTCGACTACGGCAACGCCTTCCTGCTGGAGAGCAGCCGCGCCGGTGCCGACATCTGGAACGCTGACAAGACAGCCTTCCGCTATCCCTCCTATGTGCAGGACATCATGGGCCCGATGTGCTTCGACTACGGCTTCGGCCCCTTCCGCTGGGTCTGCACCAGCGGCAAGCCCGAGGACCTCGACAAGAGCGACCATATCGCTATGGAGGTGCTGGGCGAGATTGCCGCCACGGCTCCCGCCGAGATACAGCAGCAGATGCACGACAATATACAGTGGATTAAGGGTGCCAAGGAGAACCACCTTGTGGTGGGCAGCCAGGCCCGTATCCTCTATGCCGACTGCGAAGGCCGCACCAAGATAGCAGCCCGCTTCAACGAGGCCATCAAGAAGGGCGAGATCAGCGCACCTATCGTGCTGGGCCGCGACCACCACGACGTGAGCGGTACCGACAGCCCCTTCCGCGAGACTTCGAACATCTACGACGGCTCGAACCGCTGCGCCGACATGGCCGTGCAGAACGTCATTGGCGACTCGTTCCGCGGCGCCACGTGGGTCTCTATCCACAACGGTGGCGGCGTTGGCTGGGGCGAGGTGATAAACGGTGGCTTCGGCATGGTCTTGGATGGTTCTGAGGCTTGCGACCGCCGTCTGCGCATGATGCTCCACTGGGACGTCAACAACGGCATCAGCCGCCGCAGCTGGGCCCGCAACGAAGGCGCCATGTTCGCCATCAAGCGCGCCATGGACATCTGCCCCGAGCTGAAGGTCACGATGCCCAACCTCGTCGACGACAGCGTCCTCGAAGGCCTGTTCTAATAGACAGGACAGACACCAATAAAAAAGACAGGCTTCTCTCGCTTGCGCGACAGAAGCCTGTCTTATTGTTAGGTGTGTGGTGGACTATTTTATCTCGATGCCTGCGAAGCTGCAGTTGCCTTTTATGTACAGCTTCTTGAGGCCGTCGGTGGTTTGGGTGCTGCAGTGGTTCTCGACGCCGGCGAAAGCGGACTTGACGTTGGTGATCACGCAGACGTTGCGGTCGGTGCGTATCTCCATGCCACCGAAGCTGCATTCGATGTTGACGACGGCGCCGTCGAGGAGGTCGGCACCCCGCAGGTCGAGGGCCGTGAAGCCGAAGCTGGTCTGTATGTCGGCACCCTCGAAACGCTGGCCGTTGAACTCGTAGAGCTGCTTGCAGAAGCTGACGTTGATCTTGTGGATTTGGCGGCCGTCCTGGTTGGCAGTCTCCATTTTGTCAACGACGTGGCACTCGGACTGCTTACAGTCGAAGCAGCAGTTGCGGAAGAAGATGAGCGAGAGGCCCCAGACCACCGCTATCAGGCAGAGGATGTACTTCCACAGGTCGGGCCAAAGGATGATGCCGCGTGCAGCCAGCAGCAGCAGTATGCCGACGCCGATGCCGAAGAGAGGACCGCCCCTGTGCTTGTGGTTGAAGAGGGAGAAGACGCAGGGAATGATGATGAAGAGGGTCCACCATCCGGTGAAGTTGATGGTGTACAGACCGGCCAACTCCAAAGCCCAGCAAATGCCGAGGGCCAGGATGAGGACACCACAGATAATTCTACTTGTGTGTTTCATATTGGGATTGTTTTAGTGATTATCATTTAAATAACGTGCAAAGGGAACAAAAATTGCCCCGGAAACAAAAATACATGCCGGGAGGGAAAAATATTTTTGCTATGTGGTTCAAATGTTGTATTTTTGCAAAGATATAATAGAACAACAAAACATTGTAACATTATGAAAGGCAGTTCTATACCGTTCAAGAAGAACTACATTATGGGTGCCAGCATCGTGTTGGCAGCCTTGGTGTTGGGTTTGATGCTCGTCTGCAGCGTCCGTACCCTGAAGTCGTATGACGACACCGTGAAGGTGCGTGGCCTCTGCGAGAAAGAGGTGCCCGCCGACCGTGTGGTGATGCGCATCAACTACAGCGACCAGGACAATGACCTCGTGGACCTGCGTGGCCGCATGGAGCAGAGCGACAAGATTATCATCGACCTGCTGAAGAATGCCGGTTTCACCGATGAGGAAATCAAGTACACCTCGGCGCGCTTCAATGACCGCTACGACAGCTACTACACCAATAATATCCGTTTCCGCTACAACGCCAACCAGACCATCAATGTCTTTACCTCGAAGATGGATGAGGCGGGCAAGATACAGAACAAGATTGACGCAGAGCTGCTGAAGCACAACATCATCAGCAACACCTACGCCAGCTACGAGTATCACGGTCTGAACGACATCAAGCCCTCGATGATTGCCGAGAGCTTGGAGAATGCCCGCATGGCTGCCGACGAGTTCGCCAAGAACAGCCACAGCAAGATAGGCAAGATGCGCACCGCCTCGCAGGGCTACTTCGAGGTGGAGGACCTCGATGAGAATACCCCGCAGGTGAAGAAAGTCCGCGTGGTGACTACGGTGGAGTATTATTTGAAATAAAATGGGAACAGGGGTCTTCTTGACAACCCCCTTTAACAAAACAAGAATATGGCAGAGAAAGATTCTGTGATTATCTATTCCGGCGGGCTCGACTCGACCACGCTGCTCTATGAGGAGCGTGAGCGTGTCGCGCTCGCCGTTACGTTTGACTACGGCAGCAACCATGCTGCGCGCGAGATTGCCTGTGCACGTAAGCACTGTGCTCGGCTGGGCATAGAGCATCTGGTCATAGATCTGGCCTTCATGAAGCAATACTTCGCGTCGTCGCTTCTCAGCGGTGCCGAGGCCATCCCCGAGGGCAACTATGACGATGAGAACATGAAGAGCACTGTGGTGCCATTCCGCAACGGCATCATGCTGTCGGTGGCCTGTGGCCTCGCCGAGAGCCGAGGGCTGACGCGTGTGCTGATAGCCAACCACGGTGGCGACCACGCCATATACCCCGACTGCCGTCCCTCCTTTGTGGCCGCCATGAATGCCGCCATGCGTGAGGGCACTTATGTCAACGTCACCCTCGCAGCTCCTTATACCGACATCAGCAAGGCCGACATAGTGCGGCGTGGCGCGCAGATGGGCATTGACTACGGCGAGACCTACTCGTGCTACAAGGGTGGCGAGCGCCATTGCGGCTGCTGCGGCACCTGCACGGAGCGTAAAGAGGCCTTCCGTGAGGCCGGAGTGCCCGACCCGACAGTGTATGAGAATGCGTGAATGCTTGAGTGTTTGGATGCTTGAGTGCTACGCATTCGAACAATAATGTTGGCACACTCAAGCAATCAGGCAATAACACAATCAAACAATAAAAAGATGTACTACGTAACTAAACATATTGAAGTCTCCGGCGCCCATCGCCTCGAGCTCGACTACCCCAGCAAGTGCACACAGCTGCACGGCCACAACTGGCAGATCACCATCCACTGCAAGGCCCGAGAGCTGGACCATAACGGTATGGTGGTGGATTTCTCCCATATCAAGAAGAGCATCGTCGACAAGCTCGACCATCAGGTCATCAACGACATCATCGGCTGCAACCCCACGGCTGAGAACATAGCCCGCTGGTGCCAGCAGCAGGTGTCTAACTGCTACCGTGTAGACGTGCAGGAAACCACCGGCAATATCGCAACCTACGAAGTGGACGAATAATGCGTGTGAACGAGATATTCTACAGCCTGCAGGGCGAGGGCTACCACAGTGGCACAGCTGCCGTCTTTGTGCGGCTGAGCGGCTGCAATCTGCGTTGCCCGTTCTGCGACACACAGCATGAGAGTGGGGTGGAGATGAGCGAGGCGGAGATAGTGGAGGCCGTGAAGGCGTACCCCGCCACACACGTTGTGATCACCGGCGGCGAGCCGTCGCTGCAGTTCACGGCATCGCTGGTCGATGCTCTGCATGAGGCTGGCCGATATGTTGCCGTCGAGACTAACGGCACACATCCGCTGCCGGAGAATGTCGACTGGATTACCCTATCGCCGAAGGATCTCTTCCTAGGCGACGAGGCCAAGCCTGTGACAGACCGTGCCGACGAGCTCAAGGTTGTGTACGACGGCGAGCATGAGCCGCAGGCATACAGTCATATTGCCGTGCAGTATCGCTTTCTGCAGCCTTGTGACAGCGGTGACGAGGGTCGCAATGCCCGGATTACCGCCGCCACAGTTGAATATATCAAACGACATCCCGAATGGCGCTTGTCGCTACAGATACACAAGATAATAAATATACCCTAAGAATATGAACCGCGAACAAGACAATCTGCAGGCCCTCGGCCACAAAAGCAATATCCCCGACACCTATGCTCCCGAGGTGTTGGAGACCTTTGAGAACCGCCATCCCGAGCGTGACTACTGGGTGCAGCTCAACTGCCCCGAGTTCACGACGCTGTGCCCCATCACAGGGCAGCCCGACTTCGCCGAGATAAAGATACTATACATCCCCGACGTGCAGATGGTGGAGAGCAAGAGCCTCAAGCTCTACCTCTTCTCTTTCCGCAATCATGGTGACTTCCATGAGGACTGCGTGAACATCATAATGAACGATCTGGTGAAGCTCATGGACCCGCGCTATATTGAGGTTGTGGGCCTCTTCGTGCCACGTGGAGGTATCAGCATACATCCCTTTGCCAACTATGGCCGTCCTGGCACCAAGTATGAGGCGCTGGCAGAGCATCGCATGACCAACTACAAGCTATGAAGCAAATACTGCTTATAAATGACGTCGTAGGCCACAGCCATGTTGGCATGGTGGCCATGTGGCCGATACTCACCTACTACGGCCATGCCGTCTATAATCTGCCTACGGCTCTGGTGAGCAATAACTTCGACTACCGCCATTTCTCTGTCATGGAGACTACCTCCTATATGCGCGACACTCTACCTGTGTGGCAAAAGCTGGGCTTCCGCTTCGACGCGGTATGCACGGGCTTTATGTTCAGTGACGAGCAGGCGCGGCTGGTGGCAGACTACTGCAAGACGCTCCGTAGCGAAGGGACGGCGGTGTTTGTGGATCCTGTGATGGCCGATAGCGGCAGCCTCTATAACGGGCTTGACCATCGCCATGTGGAGCTTATGCGCGATATGGTAAGCGTGGCTGACCTGACTTTTCCAAACTACACAGAGGCTTGTTATCTGACCGGTATGCCTTTCAAAGAGAAGGGAATGACTTGGGATGAGGCTTGCAGTATGCTCGACGCGATAGCAGGCCTTGGGGCCAAGGCTGTGGTGATTACCAGCGCAAAGGTCGACGGCCAGTCGTGTGTTGTAGGTAGACGTAGTGACGGCCAGCTTGTAGGTATTGCGCAAAACTTCGACGATGGACGCTATTTCCGTATTGATTACAACGAAATACCGCTCACCTTCCCAGGGACGGGTGATATCTTTTCATCGGTACTGATAGGGCATCTGATGAATGGTGAGACCCTCAAGCAGAGTACGCAGGCCGCCATGGAGGTTGTGAGCCGACTTATAGAGCGCAACCGTAATCAGGATGACATACGACTTGGCATCCCGATAGAGCAGTGTCTCGATTTACTGTAGCTATTCCTCACGTATCTTGCCATCGGCGGTGCGGCGGTAGAGGGTGAAGTGGCCTTTTACCTTCTCCAAAAATGGAGAGAGATTGTGTGTTGAGCGGCCGAAATGGTCGTCGTAGATGACGCATAGGTGCTTGCGTGAGCGCGAGAGGGCCACGAAAAGGCGTCTTGCATCTTCCTGTATCTGCTTTTCAGTCCAGCTATGAGCCCCAGGGTAGCAGCCGTCGATAGCGTGGTAGACTATTACGGTGTCGAACTCCAGACCTTTGGCTTTATGCACGGTGGAGATGATATAGCGTTCCAGCAGCGAAGTGCCACACATGTCGGCCTCTTTGCTAGTACAGAGGTCGGTGACGTAGCGCTCCAATTGAAGGCGCAGGGTGGGGTAGATGTCTGGACGGATGACGTCAGTCTCTAGATAGTGTAGCAGGTGCTCCCATTTATCCACTTTCTCTTCGATTTGCCCGTAGAAGAAGGTCATTTCTTCGATGATGCCGCTTCCTTCGTCATTCATGCGGCTTAAGGCATGCTTGTAAACGTCGGTGTAGCGCTCGCGGAACTTGTCTATCTGGCGATGGTGACTCTCGATGAAGAGCGTTTGTTTGGCAATAATCTGTGTGGCGTTGAGGTGGCAGAAGTTAAGTAGGGAGAGAGTCGCCATGATGTCGTCGTCGGCCTGGTGGCTGTTCTGTCCTTCGAGGTGTAACACGTCGAGCAGGTGGCCTAGCTTATAATGACGCAAGCGAGGCCGCACAAGACGTATGTATTTCAGGGTGTCGAAATAACGAGGGCATAGTTCCTCCAGACAGAGACCTGGACAGTCGCGCATCAGGTTATTGCGTAGGATCTGGTAGTCGTACTCCACGTTGTGGCCCACGAGGACTTTGCCTTTGCAGTAGTCAATGAACAGCTGTAACCCCTTGGTTCGGGGATAACGCTTGCTGCTGCGGTAGACCTCAAGCATGGGGTTGGGATTGCCACCAACAGTAGTGGGTAGTTCTCGCTCGGTTTCAAGGATGATGTTGAAGGGCTTCCCTACGACCTTGCCTTGTTTTACACGGATAGCGGCAATCTGTATGATGTCGTCGTTGCGAGTGTCGAGGCCTGTGGTTTCGGTATCGAAGATGACGAGCTCTTCGTTATCGTATGCATTGACGAAAGCCTGCAGGTAGGAACTGTCAGGATAGAGCAGGAAGTCTGTAGGGAGCATGGCAGCTCGCCGCAGGTCGCGCATCAGGGCACGGGCGGCGGTGTAGGTAGGGGTTACTTTTAGGCCCCAAAAGAGGCGTGCCCAGGCTATGAATACCGACTCGTCGGCCAACACGCTCAGATGCGCTAAAAGAAGCCTTATAGAAGGTTGTGAGAAGAGGTCGGTACCACTAATCTTGAAATGGTCTATACCTTGTGCTGTCATGGTTTCGCTCACCTCGTCGGCTTCGCGGTTTGTGCTTACAAGGATGGCCACGCGCCCGTCAGGGCTTACCTCTCCGTAGCGCTTGGCGAAGCGGGCGGCGTAGTAGCTCTCCAGCTGTGCGTCGCCTACGTTGAGCAAACAGATGTCTGCGGGTTGTTTCTCGGTGTTATTTTCGGTAGTTGGCAGCAGCTCGCGTCGAATGCCAAGATTTATTGTGGCAAAGTCGTTCTGCAGGTCGAGCAGATACTTCGGCGAGCGGTAGTTTGTGTGCAGGTAGTGTATGTTGCCGGCGCAACGTCGTTTCAAGGCCTCGAGAGTCTCCATTTTCGCACCGATGAATGAGAAGATGGCTTGCTGTTCGTCGCCAAGATAGACGATGGTGGCATCATCGGTGGCGAGAAGGTCGATAAGAGCAAACTGTAGCGCGTTCAAGTCCTGGACCTCGTCAATCTCTATCCATCTATATTTGCTGACTGATAACTGCTGATTGCTCAGATGCTCAAATGCCAGTACCAGCAAGTCGTCATAGTCGAGCAAGTCGTTGTCGGCCTTGTATTGCTGGTAGGCTTTTGCAAGTAACATAGTGTTGGCTGCGGGCAGTTCATAGAGCACACTATAGCGAGTAGTCAGTGCGTCGATATTAGCGTAGATGTCTGCCAGAGAGTCTTCGTCAAAGGAACGGCCAAGTACGTCGCATAGCTTGGCCATTGCACCAGTGTGTAGTAATTCTCCATGCAGTATCAACTCGCCACGTACACCCAATGTCAACTGCCATAGGGCATGTTGATAGCGCATGAGCTCTGTTGTTCGGCTCTTTATGTCAAGACGCTTGCATAGCTCCTCTTGTATGATGTTGTCTACGTCGTCCTCGTCAATGATGGCGCTATTGTGGTTCACCAGCCCGAGGTTGAAAAGCATCTGAGAGCAGTAACGGTGTATGTTGCCAACGTAGAGATCATCAGGCACAGGGTTGCCGGTGCGATCGGCGATACGCAGTGCCATACCTTTGGCCGCACGGTTGGTGAAGGTGAGGCACAGCATATCGCTATAGGCTACACCCATATCATGGGCGTGCACTACGCGTTCGGTCAATATGTCTGTCTTACCGCACCCTGGTGGCGCCAGCACCAGATGCCGTCCGCCACTAATCACAATGGCTTCCTGCTGCCAGGGGTCAAATGTTTTTGGCGCTGTCGAGGAGCTTTTATTCATACTATAGTTTTGTTGTTGTATTTGTTTGTGATATAGTGGTTTGTGAATTGGTTGCTGGTAATATTACCTGCTGTTTGATAATGCAAAGTTACGAATTATATTTTAAATAAACACAGCCCCATGTAGATATGGGGCTGTGTCCGTTGGGAAGAATGTGAATTATTAACCAAAAAACCTATTTGTTGTTTTTTGTTCCTACTCAATATTCAGTTTCTTTGTAGTGGTTCCCTCGGGGGTTGTGAGGCGCATCAGATAGGTGCCTGCGGGCAGCGTGCTTACATTAATCTCAGTAAGATTGCCTTCAATCGCTTTTTTGCAACAACTCTTACCCTGGATGTCGATTATCTCAATAGTGCCTTGTATGTTTTCTGTGCATTTCAGGGTCACAACATCCTTGGCGGGGTTGGGCGAAATGGCAAAGTCGACGGCCTTATCGTCATTTATGCCTAATAGAGTCTCTCCTGCGTCATTTAGACCAGTCATGCTCAATTCGTTTTCCTCAACT
>ONUE01000086.1 GCA_900320975.1 uncultured Bacteroidales bacterium
GTGATGGTTCTACCGGTTTCGCTTCCGTTGATGTTATAAACTTTTATCTCCATGTCTTAATTAACTCCATCTTTCAAGTTTGACAATAGAACCTTTGGGGCCGGGAACCGAACCCTTGACAAGCATCAGATTCTTCTCGGCGATGATCTTCACCACCTGGAGGTTCTGCACTTTCACACGATGGTTACCCGTCTGACCGGCCATGCGCATACCCTTGAAGATACGCGAGGGGTAGGACGAAGCGCCAATCGAACCGGGGGCGCGCAGACGGTCGTGCTGACCGTGAGTCTTGTCGCCAACACCACCGAAACCGTGGCGAGTGACAACGCCCTGGAAACCCTTACCTTTCGAGGTGCCGACGACATCGACGAACTCGCCTTCCTGGAAGACCTCGACGGTAAGCACTTCTCCGTATTTCTTCTTATGACCCTCCTCAAAGCGACTGAACTCAGCCAGATACTGCTTGGGAGTGGTGCCAGCCTTGGCAAAGTGGCCGCGCATAGGCTTGTTGGTGCGGCTCTCCTTCTTCTCACCGAAGGCAAGCTGGATGGCTTCGTAGCCGTCCTTCTCAATAGTTTTCACTTGTGTGACAACACAAGGACCAGCTTCAATAACTGTGCACGGAATCTGCTTTCCGTCGGCATCAAAAAGACTGGTCATTCCGATTTTCTTTCCGATTAATCCTGACATTTCTTTAGTTGGATTTTTTTCTTTTTGTTAGACAATTCAGCTTATCTGATGACATAGGCTGATTAAACTCACACTTTGATTTCGACTTCCACACCGCTGGGGAGCTCGAGTTTCATCAGGGCGTCGATGGTCTTGGCGCGATCGTTGATCTCGATGTCCATCAGGCGCTTGTAGGTGTTCAGCTCGAACTGCTCACGCGACTTCTTGTTGACGAAGGTCGAGCGGTTCACTGTAAAAATCTTTTTGTTGGTCGGCAGGGGTATGGGACCATTGACCACTGCACCAGTCATCTTAACGGTCTTCACAATCTTCTCGGCCGATTTGTCGACGAGGTTGTGGTCGTAAGATTTGAGCTTGATTCTGATTCTTTGACTCATTGTTTTTATTTGTTAATTATTTTTGTTCTTAAGAATTGCATCCTGCTGGTCGCGAGTCAACTCAGCGTAGTGCGAGAACTCCATGGTGGAGTTGGCGCGGCCAGAGGTTATAGTACGGAGTGAGGTAACATAGCCGAACATCTGCTCCAGGGGTACCTTGGCATGTATTGCCTGCACGCCCACCTTGGCGGTGATGTTCTCCAGCACGCCGCGACGACGGTTCAGGTCGCCAGTGACATCGCCCACATATGTATCCGGGGTCAGCACCTCGAGTTTCATGATGGGCTCCAGCAGCACAGGGTTGGCTTTGCGGCAGGCGGCCTTAAAGCCTATCTTGGCGCAAAGCTCGAAACTCAGCTGGTCGCTGTCCACAGGGTGGAACGAGCCGTCGATGACTTTCACTTTCATCGAATCCATGGGATAGCCAGCCAAAACACCATTCTGCATGGCCTCTTTGAAACCCTTTTCGATGGCGGGCATGAACTCCTTGGGAATGTTGCCGCCCTTGACCTCGTTGATAAACTGCAGACCCATGACACCTTCGTCGGCGGGGCCAATCTCGAAGAGCACATCGGCGAACTTACCCTTGCCACCGGTCTGCTTCTTGTAGATTTCGTGATGCTGCACAGTCGTCGTGATGGCCTCTTTGTAAGCCACCTCGGGACGACCCTGGTTGACGTCGACACCGAACTCTCGGCGCAGACGGTCCATGATGATATCCAAATGCAACTCGCCCATACCGCTGATAACGGTCTGACCGCTCACCTCGTCGGTCTTCACACGGAAGGTGGGGTCTTCCTCCACGAGCTTCATCAGCGCGTTGGTCATCTTGTCCATGTCGGCCTGCGTATGCGGCTCCACGGCGATGCTGATGACGGGCTCGGGGAACTTCATAGACTCAAGGATGATGGGGTGCTGCTCGTCGCAGAGCGTGTGACCCGTCTTAATCTCCTTGAAGCCCACGGCGGCTCCGATATCACCGGCCTCGATGCGGTCGAGGGGGTTCTGCTTGTTGGAATGCATCTGCATGATGCGCGAGATACGCTCCTTCTTGCCGGTGTTGGCATTGTACACATACGAACCGCTCTCCAGCGAGCCGCTGTATACGCGGAAGAAGCACAGACGGCCCACATAGGGGTCGGTGGCAATCTTGAATGCCAATGCCGAGAAGGGGGCTTTCACGTCCACCTTGCGGCTTTCCTCTTTCTCGTTCTTGGGGTTGATACCGTCGACTTCCGGCATATCCAGAGGGCTGGGCAGGAATGCTGCCACAGCATCAAGCAACGTCTGCACACCTTTGTTCTTGAAAGCAGAACCGCACATCACAGGTACAATCTTACGCGAGAGTGTAGCCTTGCGTATCTCGGCGATGACCTCGTCGGCAGTGATACTGTTGGGGTCGTCGAAGAACTTCATCATCAACTCTTCGTTCTCCTCAGCAACACCCTCGATGAGTCTCTGGCGGTATTCGGCGGCAATCTCCTTAAGGTCTTCGGGCATCGGTATCTCCTCAAAGCGCTGACCGTTGGAACTTTCATCCCAGACGAGGGCTTTGTTGGAGATAAGATCCACCACTCCTTTGTACAGGTCCTCCTGACCGATAGGTATCTCTATCGGGATGGGGTTGGCACCGAGACGCTCCTTAATCTGGCTCACCACCGAGAAGAAGTCGGCACCCGCGCGGTCCATCTTGTTGATGAAGGCGATACGGGGCACACCGTACTTGTCGGCCTGACGCCAAACGGTCTCACTCTGGGGCTCCACGCCGCCCACAGCACAGAAGATGGCTATGGCGCCGTCGAGCACACGCAGCGAACGCTCCACCTCAACGGTGAAGTCCACGTGACCTGGAGTATCTATGATATTGTACTTATAGCGGTTGTTATGCCAATCCCAGTACACCGTGGTGGCAGCAGAGGTGATAGTGATACCACGCTCCTGCTCCTGCACCATCCAGTCCATGGTGGCCGAGCCCTCATGGGTCTCACCGAGCTTGTAGTTCTTGCCGGTGTAGAATAGGATGCGCTCCGTCGTCGTCGTCTTGCCGGCGTCGATGTGGGCCATAATGCCAATGTTGCGTGTGTAGTGGAGATCTGACATTTTCGTTGCTTAGTCGATGGTTTTTTCTCTAGTATATATATTGTTACGCGCGGAAGTGCGAGAAGGCCTTGTTGGCGTCGGCCATACGGTGGATATCCTCCTTGCGCTTGAAGGCGGCGCCCTCTTCCTTGTAAGCGGCCTGGATTTCAGCGGCCAGCTTCAGGGCCATGGTCTTCTCACTGCGTTTGCGCGAGAAGCCGATGAGGTTCTTCATGCCGATGCTCTGCTTACGCTCGGCGCGGATCTCGGTAGGAATCTGGGTGACGTTGGCGAGAGCCTTCTTCCACACTTCGAGACCGTCTTCCTTGGTGCGGTCGCTAACGACGTCGATTGCATCGTAGAAAATCTTGTAGGCGATGGTCTTCTTGCCACCCATCATCAGGTTGTTGACGAACTTGGTGACCATCACGTCATTGTATTTGGGATCCGGAAGGATTATTCTTTTCTTGGGCTTAGCTTTTCTCATTGTGCTAAATAACTTTAAACTTTCAACTTTAAACTATCAACTTATTTGCCGGCCTGTTTCGGACGCTTGGCACCGTATTTCGAACGACGCTGACGGCGACCGTCGACTCCGCTGGTATCAAGGGCACCACGGATGATATGATAACGCACACCGGGAAGGTCTTTGACACGGCCTCCGCGGATCATCACGATCGAGTGCTCCTGCAGGTTGTGACCCTCACCCGGGATGTAGGCGTTGACTTCCTTACCGTTGGTAAGACGAACACGGGCCACTTTACGCATGGCCGAGTTAGGCTTTTTAGGGGTAGTGGTGTACACACGGGTGCAGACACCGCGACGCTGCGGGCAGCTGTCGAGGGCGGGAGACTTGGATTTGTACTCCATCTGCTGACGTCCTTTGCGAACTAATTGCTGAATTGTTGGCATTTTCTGTTTCATCCTAAAATCTCACCGCAGCATTGTGTATCATTTACTTACAAAAACATTTTAACACAATTTTTTTGCTATTTTCCCCACTTATCAACAGGGGAACGGCGGTGCATTTTTTAACTTTTTCAACAGGTTTTCCACAAATTCCCGTCTCGTCACAAGGCACAATTTGTCACCTCGGCTCGACCCGCCACGGTGTACATTCGGCCACTCGAGACATCACGGCAGAGCCACCGCGTGCGGCGCCGTTCGACGCTCTCGAAGAGCAAATCGGGTTTGCTCTTCAGGCGGAAATGGCTGCCCGCAGGCAAGTCATCGAGGTGAAGCACTTCTACATCCTGTGCACCAGCATCATATCGGCGCAAAGACTCCTCTATTTCGCGGCCCAGGCTGCGCTGCAGCGGCACCTTGGCGACATAGCGCGCCAGCAACGGCCTCACCTCGTCCGGGAAGCACCCACTCATGACACCCACCAGACGCGCATATTCGGCCTGCCATTCATGGCCGTGGGGTAGCACAGAGCTGTACTTGAGGTGCGTCTCGAGGTGTGCAGCCTCGTGGAGGAAAACCAGCAGGAAGAGGTATCGGTTCAGGTCACCGTTGACGGAAATCTCATGGAACGTATGACGCGGTTGCGGCCAACGGTAGTCGCCGTACTTGCTGCGGCGTCCGCGGGTGATGTGGAAGTGCACCTTATGCCGGTCCAGATAGTCATACACCCAACCCACCGCCTGCTCGGGCAGGTGGTTGCGCAATATGGCACGGTATCTCTCCTCGGTGGTCACTTCCGGCTCCGCTTCAGAAGGTGGGGCAGTCGCAGTCACTCTTCTTGTGCCGGTACATGTGGTCGCCCGACGAACAGGCCGAGCAGGCAAGGCCTGCCAGCAACAGGACGACGGCTATACGGAGGGCTGTCTTTTTCATCAACTTCAGGTTTCTTTTTGCTTCTATAAACGGCTTTTCTCTCTTTTTATTGCGTCTGATTATCAGTGTCAAATAAAATAATATTACATAATACGAAAAAAAAACGTACTTTTGCACTTCTGAAAGCAACCACCTATATGACTGGAATAAAGAGGATACTGACCCTGCTGACAGCACTTTTGTGCTGCTTTTCCATGCAGGCGCAAATCGCCGACTCGGTTGACGTGCAGCACTACGACCTCACGCTCGACCTCAGCAACAACGCCCCCTTCCACGGCAAGGCAGTGCTCACCATGCAGCTCCTCCGTCCTTGCCACAATATAAGCCTTGACTTGTCGGGCACCGTGGACTCCATGTTCATCGACGGCACCCGCCTCCCGGGAACCAACATAAGCAATATCCCCACCGACGGCATCGCTGCCGGCCAGACCTTCACCCTCACCGTGCACTACCGTGGCAGCGGTTACGTGGAGAACTACGGCTTCGGGGGCATCCACTTCGACAACGACATGACCTACAACCTCGGCGCCGCCTTTGGCGACCCGCTGCACTCCATAGGCCATGCCGTCTTCCCCTGCCGCGACAACTACAACGACAAGGCCACCTACACCCTCCGCGTCAAAGTCAAGCAAGGCTGGAGCGCCGAATGCAGCGGCATGCTGCAAAGCCGCTCCGTCGACAGCGACGGCTGCGAGCATTCCGTCTGGCAGATTGAGCACCCCGTGCCCACCTATATCGTGGGCATCAGCGCCGCCGACTTCCACCGCATACAGACCACCGCCGGCGGTTACCCCGTCACCATAGGCTTCACCACACAGGACAGCGCCGTCACGGCAAATGTCTACGCCCTCCTCGACGCCGTGGTGCCCAAGTTCGAGCAAAGCTTCGGCCCCTACCGCTGGGGACGCATAGGCTATGTGGGCACCGCCCTGGGCTCCATGGAGCACGTCAACAACATAGCCCTCGCCCGTCAGGCCATGGCCTCGGTCACCCTGAACGGCCAGAGCACCATAGCCCATGAGCTCGGCCACGCCTGGTTCGGCAACCTCGTCACCTGCGAGACCGAGGGCGACATGTGGATCAACGAGGGCGGCGCCACCTTCACCAGCGAGGTAGCTCGCGAGGCCACCCACGGCCGCCGCGCCTCCGACGCCACCTACCAGCAGAACCTCGACAAAGTAATCCGCGAGACTCACCACACCGACAACGGCTACCGCGCACTGCACGACATGCCCCACAGCTACACCTACGGCTCCACCACCTACGACAAAGGCGGTCTCGTGTGGCACTCGCTCCGCGGCTATCTCGGCGACTCTCTCTTCTACGCCACCGTCCGCACCCTCATGGAGCGCTGCGCCTTCTCCTCCATCGACGCCTACCGTCTCCGCGACTCCCTCAGCGCCTATTCCGGCGTCGACCTCACCGGCTTCTTCGACTTCCATGTCTTCAGCCCCGGCTTCAACAACTACAACGTCAGCATCGGCCAGGGCGAGGGCGGCCAGACCCCATCCAACGTCAGCGTCACCATCCGCCAGACCAGCGTGGCCACCGACAACCTCATGCGCCAGAACCGCGTGCCGGTGACCTTCTTCGGCACCAACGGCGAGCGCCTCAAAGAGTGGTTCGCCTTCAGCGGCACCGACACCGTCGTCGCCAGCCACCAGCTGCCCTTCACGCCGACTTTCTGCGTCCTCGACCTCGACTGCGAGATTAGTGATGCCGCCACCGTCGACAGCGTCGACGTCACCGGAGCCTCCGGCACCGTATCCACCGATATGGCCTTCTTCGCCATCCGCGGCAAAGACGCCGAACGCCACTGCCGCTATTATGTGGAGCACCACTATGCACGCCCCACGGGCATCGACACCGCCACCGGCGTCCTGCGCCCCGCCAACCGCTACTGGGTGGTACGCGCCCCCATCGAATACAACAAGGGCCTCATAGGCCGCTTCCGCTATATCCGCGACGGCTACTTCGACAGCCAGTACCCGCACCTCGACGAGCACTTCTACAACAAGCAGGCCTCCATCGACTCCATAGCGCTGCTGTGGCGCCAGAACGACGGCCAGCCTTGGCAGGTCGTAAGCCTCCACCGCGTGGGCAGCAAGGACGACGGCAACTTCCTCTTCGAGAACCTCATCACCGGCGAGTTCACCCTCGCCGTGGTCGACACCAACCTCATCGCCGTCAACCCCGCCCCGCTCGCCATCCCCGGCCGCCAACCCCTCACCGCTCACCTCAACCTCTTCCCCAACCCCGTGCACAGCGGCGACAGCTTCGCCATCGAGGCACCTACCGACGAGCCCTACTCCGTGACCATCATCGACGCCTCCGGCCGTCAGGCCTGGCACCGCGACGGCTGCCGCAACGGCGACAAGATAGCCCCGCGCCTCGCCCCGGCCACCTACACCGTAATGATTGAAAACAACAGCATATCGCTGACATCGAAAATAATCGTACTATGAACAGAATAAAAATCCTCATCGCCACAGCGCTCCTCGCGCTCTCCTTCGGCGCCTCGGCGCAGTACTCACAGCTCGGCCCCAAGAACGAGTTTATGTTCAAGGCCGAAGCAGGCTATGCTCCCTTCATGGGCAACTACGGCAAGCTCGGCCCCAACGGCTACAACCTCTCCCACTACGAGAGTGCCGCCAACCTCAACGTCATGGCCGGCATCAACATCAGCCAGGACTGGTTCCTCGGCTTCGGCGTAGGCGGCAACTACTACCACAGCTTCAAAATCAAGGACGCCCAGTCACTCATCGGCGCCAACGCCTTCATCGACTTTGACTTCCGCCCCATCTGGAAGGCTGTCATGGGTGTCGACTACCAGCCCACCACCATCAAGTGGGCTCCCCTCATGGGCGCTCGCGCCGGCGGCAGCATCCTCATGGCCGACCAGATGCTCTTCACCCCCATGGTCGAAGCCTACGGCGGCATCAACTGGTACTACGCCCACGGCCTCCGCAACATGGGCCACAACTGGCACTCGTTCTACGCCACCCTCGGCGTGGCTTACATGCAACAGACCTTCTTCCTCCCCATCCGCGTGGGCTGGCGTTGGTAACTTAACATCCCACTTAATACTCAGCACTGAATGCAATCTACCCGACAGAATAAGATTTGCCGCCTCATCCAGCAGGACATGAGCGACATCTTCCTGCGCGAGATGAAGCCCGTCCTCGGTCCCTCGCTCATCAGCGTCACCGAGGTGCGCATCACCCCCGACCTCTCCATTGCGCGCATCTATGTCTCCATCATGGTCATCGGCGACGGCACCCCCGACAGCATCATGGCTCTCATCCGCGAGAACAGCGCCGACCTGCGTCGCCGCCTCGGCCTCCGCGAGGGCAAGCAGCTGCGCATCATACCGCAGCTCGAGTTCTTCATCGACGACACCCTCGACTACGTGGAGAACATCAACCGGCTGCTGAAACAGTGACACGATGCGGCTCGAACAGCTCATCGCCGTACGCTATCTCTTCGCCCGCAGGCAGAAGTCTGTGGTCAACGTCATCTCTTGGGTCTCCCTCATAGGACTGCTGGTGAGCACCGCAGCGCTCATCGTCGTGCTCTCCGTCTACAACGGCATCGGCGAAATCACCAAAGGCCTCTTCTCCTCCTTCGACCCTGAACTCATCATCGAGCCCACCGAAGGCAAGACATTCCGCACCGCAGACCTCGACTACGGCGCGCTCTGCGCCACCGACGGCGTGGAGCAGGTCTCTCAGATAGTCTCCGAGACCGCCTGGCTCACCTACGCCGACCGCCAGGCCATAGTCACCCTGCGCGGCGTCGACGAGAACTACAGCGCCATCAGCGGCCTCGACACCATGCTCCACAACGGCGCCTATCAGCTCACCCTGGCCGACGCACCGGCGCTCATCGTGGGCGGCGAGGTGTTCTACAGCCTCGGCATGAACCTCCTCTCCAACCGCCCCGCAGCGGTGCACATACCCAAGCGCGGCACAACGGCCATGGGCCTCACCATGGACCAGGCCTTCAACATCGGCTACGCCTACCCCGTGGCCTCCTTCTTCATACAGCAGGACATCGACCGCCGCTACGTGGTGACCCACATCGACCTCGTGCGCCAGCTCATGGACTACGCCCCCGACGAGGTCACCGCCCTCGCCCTCAAGCTCCGCCCCGGCGCCGACCTCCAGAAAGTCAAGCAATCACTCCGTTCATCATTCATCACTCATCACTCACCACTCACCGTCAAAGATCGCTACGACCAGCAGCCGCTCTACTTCAAGATATTCCGCACCGAGCGTCTCGGCATCTACCTCATCCTCTCGCTCATAGTGCTCATCTCCACCCTCAGCCTCGTGGCCTCGCTGTCGCTGCTCATCATCAACAAGCGCCGCGACATCTTCATCCTGCGCAGCATGGGCATGACGCTGCGGCAGGTGCGGCGCGCCTTCGCCACCGAGGGGCTGCTCATCTGCGGCGTCGCCGTCACGGCGGGCCTGCTGCTGGGCTTCGTGGTCTGCTTCCTGCAGCAGCACTTCGGCATCGTGCGCATGGGCGACGGCAACTTCGTCGTCAGCGCCTTCCCCGTGGCCATGCGTGGCGTCGACTTCCTCGCCACCTTCCTCCTCGTCATGGTCATCAGCGGCGCCTCCGTGGCCCTCACCGTCCACCGCCGCGGCGCCATCGGCCAATAACCGCCCCACACCCCTCCTTCCCTCTCCCTTCGTTTCCCCTCCGCCCCCGGTCCGTCTGTTCTACGGTTGTTTAACGGTTGTTTAACGGTTTGTAACCGTTAAACAACCGTTAAACAACCGTAGAACAGACGGAGAGGGGACGGAGAGGGGGCGGAGGGGGAACGATAAAAAAACGGCGGGGTTTCATTTTTTTTATGTACTTTTGCAGTTTATAATAATAAGCATTATGGAACAGCAACTGTTGATATACAATACTTTAAGCCGACAGAAGGAGCTCTTCCGCCCGCTGACGGAGGGTCGCGTGGGCATGTATGTGTGCGGACCACGACGCCGACGAGGGCGAGGACAAGATTGCCAAGAAGGCGCGCCTGGAGCAGCTCGAGCCTATGGAGGTGGCACAGTACTACACCAACCGCTACCATGCCGCCATGGAGCGCCTCAACGTGCTGTCCCCCAGCATAGAGCCCCACGCCAGCGGCCACATCATGGAGCAGATAGCCCTGGTGCAGAGCATCCTCGACGCCGGCCTGGCCTATGTGAGCAACGGCAGCGTCTACTTCGACGTGCGCAAATACCAGGAGCAGACCCACAAGTACGGCCAGCTGAGCGGCCGCGTGATCGAGGAGATGCTCGCCACCACGCGCGACCTCGACGGACAGGAGGAGAAGCGCTTCAGCGGCGACTTCGCCCTGTGGAAGAAGGCAGCCCCCGAACATATCATGCGGTGGCCCTCGCCCTGGAGCGACGGCTTCCCGGGCTGGCACGCCGAGTGCACGGCCATGGGCGCCAAATACCTCGGCTCGCCCTTCGACATCCACGGCGGCGGCATGGACCTCATCTTCCCGCACCACGAGAGCGAGATAGCGCAGTGCGTGGCCTCCACCGGCCATACGCCCTGCCGCTACTGGATGCACAACAACATGATCACCATCAACGGCCAGAAGATGGGCAAGAGTCTGGGCAACTTCATCACCCTCGACGAGTTCTTCACCGGCAGCCACAAGGACAAGGACGGCAAGGAGATGCTCGAGCAGCCCTACAGCCCCATGACCATACGCTTCTTCATCCTGCAGGCCCACTACCGCTCGACGGTGGACTTCAGCAACGAAGCTCTGCAGGCCTCGGAGAAGGGCTTTGCCAAGCTCATGGAAGCCTACAAGACGCTCGGCCGCATCACCCCCTCGGGCAACGCCACCGTGGCGCAGGTCTCCGAGCTGCGCGCCAAGTGCTACGATGCCATGAACGACGACTTCAACACGCCGATAGTCATCAGCCACCTCTTCGATGCCGCCCGCATCATCAACCAGGCCAACGACGGCAAGCTGAAGCTCTCGCAGGCCGACATCGACGAACTGAAGGGAGTCTTCGACACCTTCCTCTTCGAGGTGATGGGCATGAAGGACGAGACCTCGAGCGACAACACGGCCCTTATCGACGGCCTGATGAAGATCATCCTCGACATCCGCGCCACCGCCAAGGCCAACAAGGACTGGTGCACCAGCGACAAGATACGCGACGCCCTCGGCGCTGCCGGCGTCACCGTCAAAGACGGCAAGGACGGCGCAACGTATAGCTATTGAACGAAGATAATCAGTAGTTAAGTAAACAGTAGTTAAGTAGTTAAGACAATAGCATCAGCCTACAGCTCATTTGCCTTAACTACTGCCCGAAGGGCGAGCGAAGCGATAACTACTTCACTACTTAACTACAAAAAGAATAATGATCATGAAAAGAGCAGACTGGATATTGATTCTTTGCGTCATCGTGGTGCTGACGCCTTTCTTCATTCCCGCCACGGGATTCTTCGCGTGGTTCACCGCAGCCACCACGGCGCACCCCTACATCATGGCCTTCTTCAAGTTCGCCATCCTCGCCACGCTGGGCGAGATGCTGGCGCTTCGCATCCGCGAAGGCGTCTACAACAAGCCGGGCTTCGGCGTGGCTCCCCGCATGATAGTGTGGGGCTTCCTGGGTATGGCTATCGCCATGGCCATGGTCATCTTCAAGAGCGGCGTGCCGGTGTTCCTCGGCACCGTGGCCGACGCCCTGAAGGGCGGCGGCACCCATGTGGCCACCTACACCGCCATCTTCAAGGCCTCTGAGCTTACCTGGGGCAAGGTGGGCATAGCCTTCGCCGTGAGCGTGCTGATGAACAGCATCTTCGCACCCGTGATGATGACCTTCCACAAGTGCACCGACATCCACATCACCGACAACGGAGGCACGGTGCGCGGCCTCTTCCGCCCGATAAAGATGCGCGAGATATTCCGCGAGCGCATCAACTGGGACGTACAGTGGAACCTGGTCATCAAGAAGACCATCCCCCT
>ONUE01000087.1 GCA_900320975.1 uncultured Bacteroidales bacterium
ATCTTCAAGGACGATGTGCCCGCCATTATGGAGCGCGTGCTGAACGCCGACGTCGTCTGCTGGGCAACGCCCATCTACTACTACGAAATGAGCGGTCAGATGAAGACCCTCATTGACCGCATGAACGCCATGTACACCAAGGACTACCGCTTCCGCGACATCTACCTGCTCACCACCGCCTTCGAGAACGAGGCACACGTCCCCGCACGAGCCGAGGGCGGCTTGCAAGGCTGGATTGATTGCTTCGGCAAGTCTTCCCTCAAAGGCCACCTCTTCTGCGGCGGCGTGGGCGCCCCCAACGAGATTGTCGGAAATGCCAAACTGAAGGAAGCATACGAAATAGGACGCGCCGTATAGGTATCCAACATAAAAAAAGTCTCACAAGTTTTTTTTACAATAACTTATGAGACTATTTCGGCGGAGAGACAGGGATTCGAACCCTGGGACCAGCAAGCTGGTCAACGGTTTTCGAGACCGCCCCGATCGACCACTCCGGCATCTCTCCTCGGGATTTTTGAGGGTGCAAAAGTACTACTTTTTCACGATATGGCCAAATTTATTTTATAATCCCCTCACTTCCACACGCATTGAGTCCTCTGCGACAATGGTGTTGGGGTATTCCGCCACAGCCTGCTGCAGCAATAAATCGGGTTCCCGGTAGCGTGCGCTGATGTGCGTCAGCAGCAGCCGTCCCACCTCCGCCTGACGCGCCAGGCGTCCTGCCTGCCCTGCCGTGAGGTGACAGCGCATCTCCGCCAGATCGGCAAGCTCGTCGGCAAAGGTGCACTCCAGACACAGCAGGTCGGAGCCTTTGATATAGGGCAGGATAGCCTCGGTATAGGCGGTGTCGCAGCAGTAGGTATATACCTTCGGGGTAGCGGTGTTACGCGGCACCTCGGTGATGCGGAAGCCATAGGTGGGCACCGAATGCACCAGCGGGAAGGCATCGACGGTGCACCGCTTGCACTCAAACACCCGCTGCATACCCTCTTCGAAGTCCATCTCGTGCCAATCTATGGGGTACTCTATATGGTTGCCCGTCAGCTCAAAGGTGGTCTCTATCACCTCGCGGGCACCTTTCGGGGCCACGATTGTCACTGGCTCCGTGCGCCCACAGAGGTGCATGGTGCTCAGCAGACCCGGCAGCCCGAAGAAGTGGTCGCCATGCAGGTGCGAGATTATCACCGTGCCGAGACTCTGCAGCTTCAGGTGGTTGTAGCGTATACGGTCCTGCGTGCCTTCGGCGCAGTCGATGAGAATCTTGAAGCCTCCCACGTTAAGCACCTGTGCCGAGCAGCGCCGTCCTCCCGTGGGCAGCGCGGCTCCTGAACCGAGTATGGTGACAAAACTGTTCATCTATCTATGTTTAGCGTTCAACGACGAGAGCCAAAGCAGCCCGAAGGTTATGAGGCCGTTGACCAACAATATCTCGAATCCGAAGGAATAGCCAAACCACACCGGCGAATAGACCTTGAGCACATAGCATACCACCGGCGAGAGCACCGCAATCACCGGCACCCAGCGGTCGCGTGCCTGCCTCTTGGTGAAGAGGCCGTAGGCATAGAGGCCCAGCAACGGCCCGTAGGTGAAGCCCGCCACATCGAACACGGTGTCGATGAGCGACTGCTTGTGGAACGGCCTGAAGGCTATGATTACCAGCAGGTACAGCAGGGCAAAGGCCACATGCACCAGCCTGCGAGTCCTTACATTACGCTTCTCGCTGCCCTTCTCACCCTCTTTCTCAAAGCCCAGGAAGTCATAACAGAAGGTGGTGGTCAGAGCCGTCAGCGTGCCGTCGGCACTGCTATAGCCCGCCGCCACCATGCCCAGCACGAAGACCACCGCCGTAAAGCCGCTGAACGAGAAGGCCACCGAGGGGAAAATCTTGTCGGGCACCACGGCACCGGCCTCGTTCACCGGCAATGCGAAGCCCGTCTGCGAGGCATAAGCCAGCAACGCCGCACCGAGGCTGAGGAACAGTATGTTGACCGCGATGAAGAGCATGCTCGAGGTCATCACGTTCTTCTGGGCATCGCGCAAGCTCTTGCAGGTGAGGTTCTTCTGCATCATGTCTTGGTCGAGGCCCGTCATGGTGATGGTGATGAACATGCCGCTCAGCACCTGCTTCACCCAGAACTTCGGCGCCGTCGGGTCGGTGTCGAACATACGCGTGTAGCCCTTCTCCGACGACATCTTCATAAGGTCGCCAAAGCTCATATCCAGGTTGTTGAGTATCGCCACCACAGTAGCCACAGCCGCCGCCAGCAGGAAGGTGGTCTGCAGCGTGTCGGTCCACACCACCGTCTTGATGCCGCCGCGGAAGGTGTAGAGCAGTATGATGGCTATGAACACCACCGCCGGCACCCAGAAGGGGATGCCCCAGGCGCGGAACACGAACTCATAAAGCACAAAGACAACCAGATACATCCTCAGCGCCGAGCCAAGCAGGCGGCTGAGTATGAAGAACATGGCTCCCGTCTTCTCGCTCCGCACACCGAAGCGCTGCTCCAGGTAGGTATATATCGACGTCAGGTTGAGCCTGTAGTAGAGCGGCAGCAGCAACAACGCAATAACCGCATAGCCAAGCACATAGCCAAACACCAGCGGCATGTAGGTCCAGGCGCCACCATAGACGCCGCCGGGCACCGACATGAAGGTCACGCCGCTCAGCGAAGCCCCTATCATGCCGTAGGCCACCACATACCACGGCGACCGGCGACCGGCACGGAAGAAGGCCTCGTTGCCCTTGGCGCCGCGACGGCCGGTGAGCCACATGACGAAGAACAGCAATACGGTGTAGGCCGCAAAGCACAATAGTATAGTTAGTTCCATGCTTAAAGCACTATGTTTTCAAACGGCAAATTTACACAAAAAATCCCGATTGCCGAAAATAATCTCCTCACCCGCCCTCTGTCGCCCCGTAGCCCCTCCGACTCCCCTCCGTCCCCCCTCCGACCAAAAACCGTTAAACAACCGGTGAACAGTCGGAGCGGGGACGGAGGGGGGACGGAGAGGCTTCGGACAAAAAATCATGTCCGGAAGCCCTCATGGTATTTTTTTTTGAGGCCGATACAATAAAACACACAGGCGGTCGTTATAAATCAAAATACAAAAAGGGAGAACATGAAAATAAACAAGATACTGGCTATATTTGTGACGGTGGTACTGGGCACTTGCGCCTATGCGCAGAGCGGCCACGACCTGCAGGACGACGAGTTGCACGGTGCCGTGAAGCGCGTGGACGCCGTGATGTACGAGGCCCGCTACGACCTGAACGACAACCTCGAGAACGGTGACCAGCTGGAGCACCTCATCACCGAGTACAACGCCAAGGGACAGCGTCGACAGCAGGTTTATCTTTCGGTGGCCGAGGACATTATCTTCCGCACCCGCTACAAGCACGACGGCTTCGGCCTCACCACCCTGGAACATATCGTTGACAACCAGGAGCATGTCATCGGCCGCACCTACTACATCTACGATGCCGACCACACGCTCACCGAGACCTACGTCGAGGACGCCGAGCGCCAGATCGAGAGCCGCATGCTGCTGAAGCACGACGGCCAGGGCCGCATCACACAGCGCAGCTACAACGACCATCTGAACGACGTCTACAAGCGCGAAGTCTACGTATACAACCCCGACGGCACCATCAACAAGGCCGTTGTCTACGACCGCACGAAGAAGAAGGTGCAGGAGAAACGCTGGGAGTACGACGAGCAGGGCTATCCCACCAGCTACACCCTATACGACTACACCGAGGAGGAGCCCGAGATGTTCGTCACCGTCTACAGACGCGAGTACGACTCGCACGGCAACTGGGTGAAATGCACCGAATACGAGGTGTTGGGCGACCGCATGTTCCCCGCCTACACCACCGTCCGCACCATAGATTACTTTTAGGCCATGCATAAAGCAGGGTTTGTGAATATCATCGGCAACCCCAACGTGGGTAAGTCGACGCTGATGAACGCCCTGGTGGGCGAGAAGTTGAGCATCATCACCAGCAAGGCCCAGACGACCCGCAAGCGCGTCATGGGCATCGTCAACGGCGATGATTTCCAGATTGTATACACCGACACACCGGGCATCGTCAACCCGCACAACAAGCTCCACGAGCAGATGATGGGCTTTGTGGGTACGGCGCTGCAGGATGCCGACCTGTTCCTCCTCGTCACCGAGGTGGGCGAGACGCTCAAGAACCGCCACGTGCTGGAGAAGGTCATCGACAGCGACACACCGGTGCTACTGGTCATCAACAAGATAGACCTCTCGGACCAAGCCACCATAAGCGAGAAGATAGCCTACTGGCAGGAGCAGATACCGCGCGCTGTGGTTATCCCTTGCTCCGCCACCGAGGGCTTCAACGTGGACAAGATCTTCGACCTTATCCTCGAGCGCCTCCCCGAGCATCCCGCCTACTTCCCCAAGGACGAGCTCACCGACCGCACCATGCGCTTCTTTGTGAGCGAGATAGTGCGCGAGAAGATACTGCTCTACTACCAGAAAGAGATACCATACAGCTGCGAGGTGGCTGTGGAGGCTTACGAGGAGCGCGACGGCATAGACAACATTTCGTGCCTCATCTACGTGGAGCGCGAGAGCCAGAAGGCCATACTCATCGGCCATCAGGGCAAGGCCATCAAGAAACTCGGCACAGAGGCACGCAGGGATATCGAGGAGTTCACCGGCAAGAAGTGCTTCCTCAGCCTGCACATCAAGGTGCTCAAAGACTGGCGCAACAGCGACAGGGCCCTCAAGAGCTTCGGCTACAGCCTCGAAGACTAAAATCAAACGCCAATGACTAAATTAAGTGTAAACATCAACAAGGTCGCCACCATTCGCAATGCACGTGGCGGCAATACTCCCGACGTACTTAAGTTTGCCCAGGACTGCGAGCGCTTCGGCGCACAGGGCATCACCGTGCACCCGCGTCCCGACGAGCGCCACATACGCTATAGCGACGCTCTGGCCATAAAGCCGCTGATAGGCGTGGAATATAATATCGAGGGCAACCCCAAGGGCATCTCGAAGAGCAAGCCCTATGGCTTCATAGACCTGGTGAAAGAGATACGTCCGGCACAGGTGACGCTGGTGCCTGACGCCGAGGGCGTGCTGACCTCCAACGCAGGGTGGGACACGGTGAAGAACCAGCAGTACCTCTGCGACGTGGTCAAGGAATTCAAGGGCTGCGGCATCCGCGTGAGTATCTTCATCGACGCCAATCCGCAGATGATAGAGATGGCCGCCAAGACCGGCACCGACCGCGTGGAGCTCTACACCGAGAGCTACGCATCGCAGTATGCTGCCGGGCGTGAAGCCGCCATCGCCCCCTTCGTGGAGGCCGCCAAGGTGGCCCGCGACTGCGGCCTCGGCCTCAACGCCGGACACGACCTCTCGCTCGAGAACCTCACCTATTTCCACCAGCAGATACCCTGGCTCGACGAAGTCAGCATCGGCCACGCACTGATCTCCGACGCCCTCTACCTCGGCATCGAAGAGACCATCCACCGCTACCTCCACTGTCTGGCATAAGCGCCCGCATAATTACCGCCCCATACCCCTTGCACCACGCGCCAGTGTGTCCGCAGGTTCCACCCGCGGAATAAGCATAGATTCCCAAACAGAGCCCCATTAAACAGCCTCTGACGAGCGCTCTGCAGGCGGCGTAGCGCACCTTTTCCAGAACCACCAAAGGCCCAATGCAAGCAGCAATAGGCCACCGACAAGGATAAGCGCACAAGCCACCACGGTTTGGCCACCCAGATCAATGAAAGAAAGGGAATTGTTGACTATATGGACTATCATACATGGGATAATGCTTCCCGTGCGCCAATAGAGCCAGCCGACAATGAGTGCGAATACAAAGGAGGCGACGAAATGCACACCCAGTCCGTGAAACAAAGCGAAAATAAAGGCGGTGATCAAGATTGCCAGCCATGGACGGCAGCGCGACTTCAGTAAACCGCCAAGAAGAATACCCCGAAGGCCAATCTCCTCCATTATGGGGCAGAAGATGCAACCATAAAGCACTCCTGCTATACCCGGAAAAAGGCTTTTGCCCGTTTTATCCAAGGCTTCAATCTCCTT
>ONUE01000152.1 GCA_900320975.1 uncultured Bacteroidales bacterium
CCGTGTCAGCCGTGCTGCCTCTTGATATAGCAGTTCATTCATCCCTTTGATGCTTTCTGCTTCGCTGGCCCACTGCATGGCAATCTCTGCAGGCGGCTTGCTGCCCTCTGGCAACAGGCACACGCCCTGATAGAGGACACCGACGAGCGACTGGCGTATGGCTGTCTGATACAATCGTCGCCATCCGTCGGCATCCACGTCAACAAGAAACTCCTGCGTCAGCCCTAATGACAGGCGCAGGAGTTTGTAGAATTGTTGCTCTTCTTGATGATTCATGAAAAATCCTTGCAGTATTCAATCGCCCTCGCCGTCCCACCAGGGTACGTTCCTTGTGGGGTCGCCGCTGCCAGCCAGTAACTGGCACTTGTGCTGCAGCTCGATTACTCTCATAGATGGTTTCTCGTATGCTCTCTTTTTCATTGCTTTTTTAATGTTTAAATTACCCTACCCCCTCCCTCGGGAGGGGTCGGGGGAGGGGTTACTTAATTACGACCTTTTTACCATTATTAATATAGATGCCCTTGGTGCTGGGCTTGCCGCTCAGGCGCACACCGTCGAGCGTGTACCATGCCTCGCTGTCGAACGAGAGTTCGCCCGTCTTGGTGTCGCGAGGCGCACGGTGATGGTGGCGGGCAGGTCGTCACCAGAAGCCGAGCGTGTCAAGCCACGTGCCGGCGCTGGGGCCTCCGTGCCGACATACGATAGGTAGCAGCGCATGGGCTTGATGAAGGCACCTGTGGTGAAGCGGACGAACTGACCGGCCACCACTTCCTCACCGTGAGCAGCGGTGCCGCCATGGGCTGCAAAGCCGTAGTCTTTATTAGAATCGCTTGATGTCCACGTCTTTCCTTTGTACGAGCCGTGGAAATTCCAGGCTGCATCGGTCGTGGCGCCGCCATAGAGACCATCGTTGGCCGTCGTGGTCTGCAGCGTCACGACTCCGCCCGCCATGTTCGGGAACGTCATCGTCGTTTCGCTCGGCATGAACAGATACGGCGTGTTGGCCGTCAGCGACCCGGTCGACGGCTCCTCCATCGTGCAGACCCACTTGTGCGCGTCCTCGTCGTACTCCACTTTCTGGAAGCCGTAGAACTTGCCGCCCTCATTGTCGTTGCAGGTATAGTTAAACGGCAGTATCACCGTCGCGGCCTGTGCTGTGTTGAACGGGCGGTTGTAGGTCACGCTCTTGATATTGCCTACCTCCTCCGTGATGTTCACGCCCACAACGTTGATGCCTGTTCCCTGGTTGTTCGTGCCGTTGATGGTCACGTCGGCCCTCTCATTCCCGTCATTGAAGCAGTATTCAACCACTGCGTCGCCATACTTCGGTGTGTAGTAGTTGCCGTCGTAGCGGAAGCCGTTCTTGTAGCCATCCACTATTCCGTGGTCGGTGGTCGCATTGCCGAGGTTGGCGGGCGCGACGGTCGCCGTGGCTGCAGGGCGTCCCTGCCTCTTGCCGAGGATGCTGGTGTAGTAGCAGTTCGTCATGTTGTAGGTCGGGTCACTGTTTGGATAGACGAACGTGAAGCAGTTGCCGCCCAGCGCGTATTTGCCCGTGCCGTATGCAGCGGGGGCGAAGAGGCAGTCGGTGAACTTGACGGTCAGATTACTTCCAAAGAGGTTTCCTATGAAGCCGCTGCAGTAGGTGGTCGCGTCGGCCTCGCTGGGGTTGTATATCAGTCCGTCATAGACGCAGCCCGTGACGGTGCACTCGACGCTTGAGTCATACCAAAATGCGATGATACCGCCGTGAAAGGCAACGCCGCTGACTATGGTGCTGATTTCGGTGCTCACGTGGCAGTTATTGATGGTGATATTGCCCTCGGAATGGCCCACCAGACCGCCCAAGCGCTCATAGTTGCCGCCCGTGATGGTGCCGCCGACGTGGAGGTTGCTGATGGTGGCGCCATTGATGTAGTGGAACGGGGCGCAGAATTCCTCGGCGGCAGTGCGGTTAAAGGTCAGCGTATTGCCCTGTCCGTCGAACGTGCCCTTGAACGGGTGACCGCTCTTGCCCGCCATCTCCGACGAACTGACGCTTGTGGCGAGTTTCACAACCTTGCCGCTGAAGCCATAGGGAGCCAAGTCGTAGTTTGTGGCAAAGCAGAACCAGCCCCAGCCGTTGGCGGTCTTGATGGTGTACTCGTTTTCGCCAGTCTGCTCGAAGTTGCTGGCATCGGGTGCTGAGATAGTTGCACCGATGTTGACATCCTCGGCTGGCATGGTGAACGTATAGGTGTTGGCACCCGTCTGGGTTAAGGTGATGTTATCATGTGAGGTTGCGCCCGTCGCGGTCACTCCTGTCAATGTCTCGCCAAACTTCGACGTGAAGGTGAGGGTGACCGTCTCGCCGTCCATAGCATAATTGCCATCT
>ONUE01000090.1 GCA_900320975.1 uncultured Bacteroidales bacterium
TTCTGTATGTTGGCCCCGCGGAAGGCGTAGATGCTCTGTGCGTCGTCGCCCACCACGCAGATGTTCTGGTGGCGTGCCGCCAGCTTCTTGACGATGAGGTACTGTGCGTAGTTGGTGTCCTGATACTCGTCCACCATGATGTAGTTGAACCTCTGCTGGTACTTCAGCAGCACGTCTGGGAAGTCGCGCAACAGTATGTTCATGTTGAACAGCAGGTCGTCGAAGTCCATGGCGTTGCTGTTGTGCAGCCGCTGGTCGTACATCTGGTATATGGTGCCCACGGCCGGCCGTTTGGCGTCCTGGTCGGTCTGGTATATCTCGGGGTTCTCCATATAGTCCTTCGGCCCTATGAGGTTGCTCTTGGCCATCGATATGCGCCCCAGCACATAGCTGGGCTTGTAGGCCTTGGGGTCGAGGTTCAGCTGCTTCACAATTTGCTTGATAGCCGCCTTCTGGTCGTCGGTGTCATAGATGGTGAAGCTGTTGGTGTAGCCCAGCTTGTCGCCGTCGGCGCGCAGCACGCGCGCGAACACCGAGTGGAAAGTGCCCATCCATATATTGCGGGCCTCGCTGCCCACCAGCTTGATGATGCGCTCCTTCATCTCGCCTGCCGCCTTGTTGGTGAAGGTCAGTGCCAGTATGCGGTAGGGGTCCACCCCCTTCTCTATCAGGTGCGCTATGCGGTAGGTCAGCGTGCGTGTCTTGCCGCTGCCGGCGCCGGCGATAATCATCACTGGCCCATCGGTGCATTCCGCCGCTTCGCGCTGCGGTTCGTTCAGTTGTTCTAACAGTTCGCTCACAGTTGTCTCTTTTTAGTCAAAAGGGGAGCCTGGTGCGACTCCCCTTCTGGGTGATATGTGCTTGCTAAGAAAAAGATTTGCTTGTTTATGAACATTTACTCCAGCCACACTGGGGGCAGCTCTTGCAGCCGCTGCTGTATACGAGCTTGCTGCCGCAGTCGGGGCACACCTCGTCGGTCTCGGTGCCGTCCTTGATGTAGCGCTTCAGGGCGCGGGCCACACCGTTACTCCAGGTGGTGATGCTGTCGGTGTCGAAAGTCAGCTTGCCGATGAGCTCCACGACGTTGGGGATAGGCATACCGTGGCGCAGGATGCCGGAGATGAGCTTGGCGTAGTTCCAATACTCTTTGCGGAACATACGCGAGAGGCCCTCGATGGTGATGTGGTAGCCGTCCTGGTCGGTGAACTGGAAGTCATAGCGGGCGTGCTCCTGGCCTTTCTCCTTGACGCGTATGACCCAGCCCTTCTCGACGTTCTTGGGCAGCAGGAAACTCTCGGCGCGGCCGGTGAAGATCTCGTAGGGACGGCCTTCGTACATGCCCACGACGGCAATCCAGTCCTCCTTCTCGTTCTTGAAGCGCACCACCTCGGCCTCCAGTTTCTTGGGGCGCTTGGGGGCTTTGCTTTCGCCGAAGCAGGGGTTGTCTTTCTTGCCTTCGTTGTTGCTCACCAGCACGCCGGTGCGCGAGCCGTCGCGGTAGATGGTGCAGCCTTTACAGCCGCTCTCCCATGCCGTCTCGTATATCTTGCTCACCACCTCCTTGGTGGTCTCTTTGGGGATGTTGACGGTCACCGAGATGCTGTGGTCCACCCACTTCTGTATGGCACCTTGCATCTTCACTTTGGCCACCCAGTCGATGTCCGCGCTCGTGGCGTGGAAGTAGGGGCTCTGCTCGATGACTTTCTGCAGTTCGGCGTCACCCATGTTCATCACCTCCTCCACGTCGTAGCCGTTGATGCGGGCCCAGTCGATGAACTTGGGATGGAACACGTTGTACTCCTCGAAGTAGTCGCCGTTCTCGTCTTTTATTATGTTGTGCTTGCTTGAGTCTTTGTCGTTGGGGTTGATCTTCTTGCGGCGCTTGTAGCTCACGAGGAACACGGGCTCGATGCCGCTGGTGGTCTGTGTGCAGATGCTCACGGTGCCCGTGGGGGCAATGGTGAGCAGCGCAATGTTGCGGCGGCCGTACTTGGTCATCTCTTCGTAGAGCTTCGGGTCGGCCTCGCGGATGCGGCTGACGAGGGGGTTGTTCTCCTCGCGCTTGGCGTTGTAGATGGGGAAGGCGCCGCGCTCCTTTGCCATCTCCACGCTCGAGCCGTAGGCTGCGCAGCAGAGGGTCTGCTGCACCTTGACGGCAAAGGCCGTGGCCTCGTCGCTTCCGTACTGGAGGCCCAGAGCCGCCAGCATGTCGCCTTCGGCGGTGATGCCGAAGCCCGAGCGGCGTCCCTCGAGGCATTTCATTTTGATGTTAAGCCACAGGTTGTGCTCCACCTGCTTGATCTCCTCGCTCTCGGGGTCGGCCTCTATCTTCTTCAGTATCTGCTCCACCTTCTCCAGCTCCAGGTCAATGAGGTCGTCCATCAGGCGCTGGCCCTTGCGCACATGCTCCTTGAAGAGGTCGAAGTTGAAGCTGGCCTCCTTGGTGAAGGGCTTGTCCACATAGCTGTAGAGGTTGATGGCCTGCAGACGGCAGCTGTCGTAGGGGCAGAGGGGTATCTCGCCGCAGGGGTTGGTGCTCACGGTGCGGTAGCCGTAGTCGGCATAGCAGTCGGGCACGCTCTCGCGCAGTATGGTGTCCCAGAAAAGCACGCCGGGCTCTGCCGAGTTCCAGGCGTTGGCTATTATCTTGTTCCACAGGGCGCGGGCGTCGACGGTCTTGGTGTAGGTGGGGTTGGGCGAGTCTATGGGGTACTGCTGCACGAAGGGTTTGCCCTCCATGGCGCAGCGCATGAACTCGTCGGTCACCTTCACCGATACGTTGGCGCCGGTCACCTTGCCCTGCTCCAGCTTGGCGTCGATGAAGCTCTCCGAGTCTGGGTGCTTGATGCTGATGCTGAGCATCAGGGCACCGCGGCGGCCGCCTTGTGCCACCTCGCGCGTGGTGTTGCTGTAGCGCTCCATGAAGGGCACGATGCCTGTGGAGGTCAGCGCCGCGTTCTTCACGGGGCTGCCGCCCGGGCGTATGTGGCTCAGGTCGTGGCCCACGCCACCGCGACGCTTCATGAGCTGCACCTGCTCCTGGTCTATCTTCATGATGCCGCCGTAGCTGTCGCTGTTGCCCTGGTTGCCGATGACGAAGCAGTTGCTCAGCGAGACCACCTGGAAGTTGTTGCCGATGCCGCTCATCGGGCTGCCCTGCGGCACTATATATTTGAAATCCTTAAGTAATTGGTATATCTCCTCCTCGCCCAGCGGGTTGGGGTACTTGGCTTCTATGCGTGCGTATTCGCGCGCAAGGCGGCGGTGCATCATGTCGGGGTTGAGCTCGAATATGCGGTCGTCGTCACGCAATGCGTATTTGTTCATCCACACGTTGGCTGCCAGCTCGTCGCCGTGGAAATACTCCACCGACGAACGCATGATTTCGTCCGGAGTGTATGTCTTCACCGTCGTCTCCTCTTTCTTTTTCTCTACGGGGTCAATTCCCGAAAACAAGTCGCCCTGCATGACTCAAATGTTATTATATGTTACACGTTTTCTGATAGATGCCCCGATATTAGGGCGTCGAATTCTTTTGCTAAATTAGCCACAAAATCCGAACCGTGGCGCTCAAGTTTTCAACAAAAAATCAACCTCTGCGCCTAACGCTTTGACCGTTGTTGAGGTTAGCCCGTTAATAAGTATCCCTCATCCCCTCGCGAGCCCCTTCTCCCCACGTACTCCGTACGTCCATTCTCCGTCTCTTCTACGGTTGTTCTACGGTTGTATTACGGTTGTTTAACGCTATAAAACCGTAGAACAACCGTTAAACAACCGTAGAACAACCGTAGAACAGACGGAGAGGGGGCGGAGGAAGGACGGGGGAAAGAGGGTAGGAGGATGGAATTTTTTATAAAGGGTGTACAATAAATCGGTGTGTGTGTCGTTAGAAAGGCAATTATGTCAGACAAGTTTTCGGATCGCGGACGTGTGGTGAGGCTCATCTTCATCATTGTCGGCGCCCTCTTCATAGGGCGTCTGGCTATGTTGCAGCTGTTCGACCCCAAGTACCGCGACCTTGCCAAGCGCCAGTCGCTGCGCAACGTGACGCAGTATCCGGCGCGCGGTTTCATCTACGACCGCCACGGCGAGTTGCTGGTGCACAACGAGGCGGTGTACGACCTGATGGTCATCCCCCGCATGGTGAAGGACCTCGACACCGCTTATTTCTGCCGTTGTCTCGGCATGGAGCGCGAGGACTTCGAGCAGCGCATGGAGAAGGCGCGCAAGTATTCGCCCTATTCGGCGTCGATATTCATGAAGCAGATCTCGAAGCAGGAGTATGCCAAGTTCGAGAACAAGATGTTCCGCTTCAAGGGCTTCTACATCTCGCAGCGCACGCTGCGCATCTACGACCGCCCGATAGCGGCGCAGGTGCTGGGCTATGTGGGCGAGGTGGACCAGAGCGACCTGGACCGCGACCCCTACTACAAGAGGGGTGACTACATAGGCAAGAGCGGCTTGGAGAAGAGCTACGAGGAGGTGCTGCGCGGTGTCAAGGGCCAGCGACTGATGCATGTCGACGTGCACAACCGCGAGATAGGCCCTTATGCCAACGGCATGTACGACACGCTGCCCGTGGAGGGATGGAACCTGCACACCACCATCGACGCCGACCTGCAGCAGTATGCCGAGGAGCTGATGGCCAACAAGCGCGGCTGCGTGGTGGCCTTGGAGCCCTCGACGGGCGAGGTGCTGGCTATGGTCAGCGCTCCGTGCTACGACCCCAACCTGCTGGTGGGCCGCATACGTGGCGAGAACTACAAGAAGCTGAACGCCGATATCGCCAAGCCGATGCTCAACCGAGCCCTGATGGGACAGTACCCGCCGGGCTCCATCTTCAAGATAGCGCAGAGCATGGTGGCGCTGGACCTCGGCGTCATCACGCCGGGCAGCGGCTTCGCATGCGACAAGAGTCTCGTGGGCTGCCACAACCACCCGTCGGCGACCTGCGTGCGCGAGGCCATCAAGATGAGCTGCAACCCCTATTTCTACCAGGTGTACCGCCGTGTGGTGCAACAGGGCAAGTACAAGAGCATCTACAAGGACGCGCAGTACGGCCTGACGGTGTGGCGCGAGTATATGCTGCGCTTCGGTTTCGGCCAGAAACTGCCGATAGACCTGCCCATGAGCGGTGTGCAGAAAGGCAACATCCCGGACACGGCCTACTACAACCGCTGGTACGGCAAGGAGCGCTGGGCTTTCTCGACGATATACTCCAACAGTATAGGACAGGGCGAGGTGACGGTGGTGCCGATACAGATGGCCAACCTGGCTGCCATCGTGGCCAACCGTGGCTGGTACATCACGCCGCACATGGTGCGCTTCTATGGTCCCGACTCGCTGCGCAACGAGGAGTACACTGTGCGCCACGAGACGGGCGTCAAGCGCGAGTATTTCGATATAGCGGCCGACGGTATGTATGACGTGGTGCATGTGGCCGGCGGTACGGCGCGCAGGGCGCGTGTCGACGGGCTCGACGTGTGCGGCAAGACCGGTACGGCTGAGAACTACGGTAACGACCACTCCGTCTTCATCTGCTTCGCGCCGAAGAACGACCCCAAGATAGCCATGGCCGTGTATGTGGAGAACGCACAGGGCGGCGGTGGCACATGGGCGGCCCCCATAGCGGGCCTGCTGGCGGAGAAGTACCTCAACGGCGAGGTGAAGCGCAAGGATGTGGAGAAGATGTACCGCGAGGTGGAACCCTGCCAGAAGCTGCCGCTGACCAGGAGAGTGAAGAAGGCGAGGAAGAGGTAGGTGGAGAATGTTTTAGGAGTTCAAGGAGTTCAGGGAGAAACTCCCAAACTAAAGAAAACGAAATGTATCAAGAACGACTGAAAATAGACTGGTGGACGGTGGGGCTGTGGTGCTTCCTGGTGATCTTCGGGTGGCTCAACATCTACGC
>ONUE01000093.1 GCA_900320975.1 uncultured Bacteroidales bacterium
CTCGCTGGGATTGGTTATGTCAAGCCATTTGAGCGACTTATACTGTATCGTTTCTATCATTTTACACCTCCTTTCGGGTTCGTGACTACCTGGTGGTCAACATTCTACATTCGAGTTACGGTATTGGTACGTTTGCAAAGATACAAAAAAAATTCCGAACAGACGACAATATTATATAATTATTAAGAAAGTAATATTCTTTTAACGGCTAATTATACGAATTACGCGAATTGCCACACAACATATTATTATAAGCCAATTACCCGAATTTGCTGCCGCAGGCCCATTGGAGTAATTAGCCCGCAATTGACCTGCGCAGCAATTAGCCCAATTAGTTTAATTAGCCGTGAACAAAAAAAAGGACATAGGCCCTATGCCCCCGCTCCGTCCCCGCTCCGTCCCCCCTCCGACCAAAAACCGTTGAACAACCGTAGAACAGTCGGAGCGGGGTCGGAGCGGGGACGGAGCGGGGACGGAGAAAAGGCATTTCTTCAAAAGAAAAAAACTGTTGACAACCGTTAGTGTTTTCAACCGAGTTAGGTGAATAACCTATGAAGAAATGCAGTTTGAAAATCAAACGCTTATTGCAAATATCTGGTTTTCAACGGTGTCTTTCTGTTTTCAACACACAACCGACTAATCTTCAAACGGCTGGGGGGTTATTAACAAAAATGAGGCACAGTAAGCGTTTTGAGTAAAAAAAATTGTTTTATTCAGAAATAATTTCGTATATTATTCGCCGCCGCAAAAAAGGGTTTTAACAAAATGATTTTTGAAAATTAGTGAGTTGTGGAAAAAGGCGTGTTGAAGGTGGTTCGGCGGTGCGGTGGAACTTTATAAAAAAAAGATGAACTCTCCAAATTTTTTTTTAACTTTCTGTACACAAAAATTGATAGAACTTTGCAAGCAGATAAGAACGGGGGACCATACCCGTAAATGATTGAAAAACGCGATAAAGATTGAACTTATGAATGTGGAAGACTACAAGAAAGTTTGGAGCGAGTGCCTGCGCATGATCGAGGACACCCTGGGAGCCGAAAACCACATGGCTTTCGAGACATGGTTCCGTCCCATAGTGCCGCTGCAGCTCGATGGCACCACCCTGATAGTACAGGTGCCGAGTCAATTCTTCTATGAATATTTAGAAGAACATTATATAGATTTATTAAAGCGCGTGATCAAGCTGCAGCTCGGCGTGAGCGGCATGCTTAAATATAGCGTGGTGATGGACCAGAGCATCAGCACGTCGCCCATCGTGACCACCCTGCCCTCGCAGAGCCGCCAGTCGACCCGCAACCCGCTTACCGACCTGCCGGTGGACATCAACAAAGGTGGCGCACGCGAACTGCCCAACCCCTTCATCATCCCCGGCATCCAGAAGACGCGCGTGAACTCGCAGCTCTCGCCCAACTACACGCTGGACAACTACGTGGAGGGCGACTGCAACCGCTTGGCACGCTCAGCGGGCTACGCCGTGGCCGAGAAACCCGGCACCACGAGCTTCAATCCCCTGCTGCTGCACAGCGGCGTGGGCCTCGGAAAGACACACTTGGCCAACGCCATCGGCCTAAAGACCAAGGAGCTGCACCCCGACATGACGGTGCTTTACGTCACCAGCGAGCAGTTCATGCAGCAGTACGCCGAAGCCGGCCGCTCGGGAACCACCAACGACTTCATCCATTTCTATGAGATAATCGACGTGCTGATTATCGACGACATCCAGTTCTGGGCCGGCAAAGCACCGAAGACTCAGGAGGCTTTCTTCCATATCTTCAACTACCTGCACCAGCACGGCTGCCAGATAATCATCACCAGCGACAAAGCCCCCGGCGAGTTGCAGGGCCTCGAACCGCGTCTGCTCAGCCGTCTGAAATGGGGTCTCAGCGCCGACCTGCAGGCTCCCGACGTGGAGACCCGCAAGCGCATCCTCCTCAAGAAGGCCCAGAACGAAGGTATCGAGCTGGCCGACGACGTGGTGGAGTACATCGCCTATAATATAAATACGAACGTGCGCGAGCTCGAAGGAGCCCTCATCTCCCTCATCGCACAGAGCACGCTGAACCGCAAGGAGATCAACCTCGAGCTCACCAAGCAGATGATCGACAAGTACGTCCAGAGCTCGGCACGCGAGATCACCATCGACTACATCCAGAAGGTGGTGTGCGACTACCTCGACCTGCCGGTGGAGACCATCCAGAACACCTCGCGCAAGCGCGAGATTGTGCAGGCCCGCCAGCTGAGCATGTACTTCGCCAAGAAGATCACCAAGTCGAGCCTCGCCGTCATCGGCATGCAGTGCGGCAACAAGGACCACGCCACCGTGCTCCACGCCTGCAAGACCATCGACAACCTGCGCCAGACCGACCGCCACATGCGCGCTATGGTCGACGAGCTGGAGAAGAAGTTCAAAGAATGAAAACGCCTTTTAAACCAGGGACGATGATATACCCGCTGCCGGCCGTGATGGTCAGCTGCGGCGACGATACGGATAACTACAATATAATAACAGTGGCATGGACGGGTACGCTTTGCAGCGACCCGCCCATGTGTTATGTGAGCATACGTCCCGAGCGCCACAGCCACGCCATCATCAAGCGTACCGGCGAGTTCGTCATCAACCTCACCACCGAGGAGCTGGCCCGCGCCACCGACTGGTGCGGCGTGCGCAGCGGCCGCGACTACAACAAGTTCCGCGAGATGGGGCTCCACGCCGAACCGGCACAGCTGGTCAAGGCGCCGCTCATCAAGGAGAGCCCGCTCAACATCGAGTGCAAGGTGTGCGAGATAAGGCCCCTCGGCAGCCACGATATGTTCATCGCCAACGTGGTGGCCATCGACGCCGAGGAGAGCCTCATCGACAAGAGCACCGGCCAGTTCCAGCTCAACCACGCCGGCCCCCTCGCCTACTCCCACGGAAAATACTACGGCCTCGGCGAGAAACTCGGCGGCTTCGGCTTTTCGGTAAAGAAGAGAAAGTGAACCCTGTTCACCATTGTTCATCATTCATCACCCATCATTCATCATCAATATGAATATCGTCTGTGTAGAATCCCTGGGCATCCCCCAAGCCCGCTTCGAGGAGCTCAAGATGCATTATGCCTCCATGGGGCATACCTTCACCTATTATATGGACCGCAAGGAGGACGAGGCGACGCTCGCCGAACGTATGCGCGAAGCCGACATCGCCGTCATCAGCAACATCAAGCTGCCTGCCGCGGTGCTGTCGCAGTGCAGCAAGCTGCGCTACCTCAGCGTGGCCTTCACCGGACTGGACCATATCGACCTCGGCTATTGTACAGAACACAATATCACAGTGCAGAACGCCGCAGGCTACAGCACCACGGCCGTCAGCGAGCTGGCGGTGGGCATGATGCTCGACCTACTGCGCAATATCATCACGCTCAACGAGAAAATACGCCAGGGCGGCAGCCGCGGCACCTTCCTCGGCCGTGAGCTGAGGGGCAAGACCGTGGGTGTCGTCGGTACCGGCGCCATAGGCACCGCCACCATACGTCTCTTGGTGGCCTTCGGCGCCAAGGTCATCGCCTGGAGCCGCAGCGAGAAGGCCGATGTGAAGGCCATGGGCGTGAAGTATATGACGCTCGATGAGCTGCTCAAGGAGAGCGACATCGTCACCCTCCATGTGCCGCTGTGCGACGAGACCCGCGGCCTCATCGGCGAGCGCGAGCTCTCCCTGATGAAGCCCACAGCCCTCTTGGTCAACACCGCCCGCGGTCCTGTGTGCGACATCGCCGCCGTAGGCAAAGCCCTGGTCGAGGGCCGTATCGCCGGCGCAGCCTTCGACGTCTTCGAACAGGAGCCTCCCCTGCCCGTCGACCACCTGCTGCTCTCCACAGGCCGCTGCCTGACGACGCCCCACATAGCCTTCGCCACCGAGGAGAGTTTCGCCACCCGCGCCGACATCGTCTTCGGCCACGTCGACGAGTACTTGGGTACTGTTTAAGTCTTTTAGTCTCAGCAACTGCAGATACCTATAAAACAGTTAAAGACAATACTTTCGGACGAACCCGATTGTATTGTCTTTAACTTTTAATTGCTTTAACTACTTTAGGCTACTTTTTGATAAGCTTGAGGTAGTCGCAGCTGCCGTCGCCGGTGACAACTTTCACGATGTAGCTACCGACGGACAAATTAGAGATATCCAAACGACCAGTGCCTGTGACGGTGAGGACCACCTGGCCCTGCATCGAGATCACATCGACCGAGACAACGTCGGCAACGGGGACACGGGTAGTGGCGTCGCAGACGGAGACGGTACCAGTGGCCGGGTTGGGATCGAGTGCAAGCTTAGTGTTGGAAGTTTGAACTTGCGATGTGCTGTTGCTCCCGTTGGTGGTGTTGATATTCTTAGTACCACCCTTAGGACCGCCCTGATGTCCGCCTTCTGGTATGCGACCGTAAGGTTCACCAGTCTGGGTGACATTCCATACGTCGGAGCTGGAGACACAGATATCTTGGATACACATCTTGTCTTCGTAGCAGCAGATTACGTGGAAGCAGAATTTTCCGCCGTCGGCGGTGAGCTGCGAGAGCAAGCCGTAGTCGACCATAAGGCGTCCGTAATAAATGGCGCCGTCATAGTAGGACTCGAGTATCTGACCCTGGTCGCACCAGATAGCGGGCACGCTTCCGACTGCACCAGCGACTCCGAGGCCAAGCTGGAACTGAAGGTAGACGGTCTGGTTGGGCGACGTCTGCTCAAGCTCGATGTAGGGAGTAATGTTCATTTTGCAGGAGCCGAGATTAAGGCAGTAGAGCCAATCATAGAAATTGTAGTAGAAGTAGCCGAGAGGCGTGTCATCAGGGCCAAAGAACATGAGGTAGATGACTTCTGGCGCATTCTGGTTGCAGACAACACGGTACTCGATATCAATACATTCACCGGGTCCAAGCTCGAACGGGTCGACGTATTCGGCCATGGTGGAGTTGCCTGATATGACCTTCTCAACACGGATGGATTCGCCAGAGAGGTTGCATAATTGGGCATAGATGACGTATATAATCTCGCAGTGATCGATTTCACAAGACACCTTGGGATCAACAATCACAAGTGGCGGCGTATAGCCGGGATTGTTGGGGTTATTGGGATCGCCACAGTCTACACCCTCAATAGAGAAGAGAGGCGAGAAGACTTCGCAACCAGCAGGAGAGTACTTAACCTTGAGATGGTACTCACCTTCGCCAACTATAGGCAGATCTGCAGGAACAGGAGGCAAGGAGGTGTTGTGTATGGGATCTTCGAAGTAGTACCACTCGAGATCATACGGTGAACTGTTATTGACACCAAGGGAGTAAATAAGCATTTTGTCGGGCATTTTATCATAGCAGAAACGGTAGCAACCTGAGAGGAATCCATCGAAGTCGGGTGCCTTGGGAATATCAACCCGGGCAATGTTAGACTTGCAACCGGTGACAGGGTCTACATAATAGGCCGAGGCCTCGCCAGCGTAGTAGTAGGGCACCACAGGACCGCGCATGCCGTTGCTCCAGTACAGGTCGCGACCATCATCACTGCAAACATCGACGGGACCATCAGTGATACACGGGTTGCCACAGAGCGAGAGTGTCGGAAGAGCAGGCTGTTCGTGAACATGGAAACTGGCGTTGGCATTAGAGGAACAAGTGCCATCTGATACGGTAAGCATAACATAGTAGTCGCCATGTTGATTCGCGTTGAACTGTGGGTTGGCGTCAGTGAGAGTCATGGAGGAACCATCGGGCTTCGTGATGACCCATGTGTAGGTGTAGTTGGAACCTACGTCTCCGTAAAGCTTCACATTATCATACTGGCAGTAGTTATCGTCATGGATGATGGCTGCGAATGGGGCGTTGGGATAGGCTACATTTGTTTTCATTTTCTTGCGGCAGCCGAGAGGAGTGCTAACAGTTACTGTATAGTCGCCAGAGTTATACACATTGGCTATGTGGGTAGTGGAGAGTCCGCTGGGACTCCACAGGTATGTATTGCCCAAAGCATCATTGGTCTCCAGAACTGCCGGATTGCCGGGACACTGGGGCACGCTGCTTGCAGTGAGGGTGTAGGAAGCAGTATTGTCGTGATGGATTGTAACAGGTTGTCTCAT
>ONUE01000094.1 GCA_900320975.1 uncultured Bacteroidales bacterium
TCTGCGTCACAACATGGCCATGGCCATCCACACCTTCTTCCACGAGCGCGGCTTCTTCTACTTCCACACGCCGCTCATCACCGCCAGCGACTGCGAGGGTGCCGGCGAGATGTTCCATGTGAGCACCCTCGACCCAGAGAACCCGCCCCGCAAGGAGGACGGCACCATAGACTGGGAGCAGGACTTCTTCGGCAAGTTCACCGCCCTCACCGTCAGCGGCCAGCTCGAAGGCGAGCTCGGCGCCACTTCGCTGGGTAAGATATACACCTTCGGTCCCACCTTCCGCGCCGAGAACAGCAACACGCCGCGCCACCTGGCCGAGTTCTGGATGATTGAGCCCGAGATGGCCTTCTACCAGCTCGACGAACTCACCGCCCTCGAGGAGGAGTTCATCAAATACTGCGTGAAGTGGGCCCTCGATCACTGCATGGACGACCTCGAGTTCCTCAACAAGATGATCGACAACGGCCTCATCGAGCGCCTGAAGAGCGTCATCAACACCGACTTCGTCCGCCTGCCCTACACCGAGGGTATCAAGATACTGGAAGAGGCCGTCGCCAAAGGCCACAAGTTCGAGTTCCCCGTCAGCTGGGGCGTCGACCTGGCCTCCGAGCACGAGCGCTACCTCGTGGAGCAGCACTTCAAGAAGCCCGTCATCATGCGGCAAGACCGTGCAGGGCACCGACGTGCTCTTCCCGCAGATTGGCGAGATTATCGGTGGCTCCGTGCGTGAGGAGAGCTACGACAAGCTGATGACCCGCATCAACGAGCTCAACATCCCGATGAAAGACATGTGGTGGTACCTCGACACGCGCCGCTTCGGCAGCTGCCCGCACGCCGGCTTCGGCCTCGGCTTCGAGCGCCTGATGCTCTTCGTCACCGGCATGGCCAACATCCGCGACGTCATCCCCTTCCCCAGAACCCCAAAGACGGCCGAGTTCTAAGCGTACCGGCGCAAGAACTTCTTATTACACAGAAAGCGGGCTCCGCATCATTGCAGAGCCCGCTTTCTATTCAGCAAAGGTACACATATTTTGCAAACTGGCAAAATAATTCTTCTCTATGTGGCAATTTTTTCGTATCTTTGCAGTCAGAAAATAACACACAAGAATGCCCCAAAAGCAGGCTATACAACTATTCGAGGAGAAGAAAGTGCGCACAGTCTGGGACGAGGAGAAGGAGAAATGGTATTTCTCCATCGTCGACACGGTAGCGGTATTAACCGACAGTCCTGACCCTCGCAACTATTGGAAGGTGCTGAAACATCGGTTAAAGAAGGAGGGTAATCAGTCGGTTACAAATTGTAACCAACTGAAATTAATATCTTCCGACGGCAAAAGATATAAGACTGATGTCGCTGACACCGAGCAACTTTTCCGCCTTATCCAGTCTATCCCGTCACCCAAAGCTGAGCCATTTAAGCAGTGGATGGCGCAGGTGGCGGCTGACAGGCTGGACCAGATGCAGGACCCAGAACTGGGCATCCAACAGTCGCTGGCCGACTACAAGCGGCTAGGCTACTCCGACAACTGGATAAACCAGCGCCTTAAAAGCATAGAAATACGCAAAGACCTCACCGACGAATGGAAACGCCGTGGCCTGCAGGAAGGCGTGCAGTTCGCCACATTGACCGATATCATCTATAGCACATGGTCGGGCATGACGGCCAAAGAATACAAACAGTTCAAGGGCCTCAAGAAGGAGAACCTGCGCGACAACATGACTAACCGCGAGCTAGTACTCAACATGCTGGCTGAACTCTCCACCAAGGACATCTCCGAGGCTCAAAACCCTGAGACTTTTGGAGAACATGCCGAGGTGGCACGTCAAGGTGGCGAGATTGCCCGCAACGCCCGCGTCGAACTAGAAGCCAAGACCGGGAAGCCCGTTGTCACTTCGCTCAACGCCAAGGATGTTTTGCAGATAGAAAAGAAATGACGCAGGAAGAGATAGACATAATGTATATGCGGCGGTGCCTACAGCTGGCCGCCAACGGGCTGGGGCGCGTGCGCCCTAATCCGCTGGTGGGGTGCGTAGTCGCGAGACAAGTGGAGAACGGAGAGTGGAGAGTGGGAAGCGAAGGATACCACCAAGAGTACGGCCACAACCACGCCGAACGCAACGCATTGCTGCGCGATTACTCATCACTCATCACTCATCACTCATCACTATACGTAAATCTCGAACCTTGCTCGCATTTCGGCAAAACGCCGCCCTGCGCAGACCTTATCATAGAGAAAGGCATCAAGCGGGTGGTATGCTGCAACGACGACCCCAACCCTTTGGTGGCGGGCAAAGGCTTCCGCAAGCTGGAAGAGGCGGGCATCGAGGTGGTGCGCCATGTGCTGGAGGAGGAAGGACGTGAGCTGAACCGCCGTTTCTTCACCTTCATGGAGCAGAAGCGCCCCTACGTAATACTGAAGTGGGCCGAGAGCAGCGACGGTTTCATGGCCCCGAGTTCTCAATCAAAACTAAAAGAACAAAAAGAAAGTTCTGATAGTTCTTTGGGTTCTGATTGCAATAAAAAATATTGGTTGAGTTCTCAAAGACAGAACCGTCTGAACCACCGCTGGCGCACCGAGGAGGCCGCCATACTGGTGGGCAGCGAGACTTACCTCGCCGACGCCCCCACCCTCACGCCGCGCCATTACATAGGGCCTGCACCGCAGCCTATTGTTTTGGACAGGAGGAACCGCCTCACCAACGTACCGCCCCACTGGCTCCATCTGAACACAAAGACCGTCGAAAAGACCCTGGAGGCTCTATACGAGGCCAAGCTGCAGAGCGTAATAGTAGAGGGTGGCCGCCAGATACTGGACGCCTTCATCGAGAGCGGCCTCTACGACGAGGTTCGGATCCTCCGTAGCCCACAGGCTCTCGGCAGTGGCCTGAAGGCCCCAGAGGTGCCCAAAATCGCCCCAGATCGACTGACTATCGTCGAGCCATAAGCACTCATTCAATCAAGCAATCAAACAATCAAGCAATCATCCGATGTTCGACGACACCTACAAGACGCTAGCGGGTCCAGCAGAGGGCCTATACAAGGAAAAAGGCTCCAAGTTTCTTGCTTTTGCATATCCGGTGCGTACCATTGATGAGGTGAAGGTGCACCTGGAGCAGCTGCGCAAGGACTACTTCGATGCCCGCCACCACTGCTACGCCTATATCCTCGGGCCCCACAAGGACGCTTTCCGCGCCAACGACGACGGCGAGCCAAGCGGTACCGGCGGCCGCCCCATACACGGCCAACTGCTGTCGGCCGACCTTACCGACACCCTAATCGTGGTGGTGCGCTATTTCGGCGGCATACTGCTTGGCGCCAGCGGACTGGCCAATGCCTACAAGACCGCAGCAAAAGACGCCATAGAGCACGCTACAATCATCGAGAAGACCATAGACTGCCGCTACCGGTTAGGCTTTGCCTATGAGACCATGAACGACGTGATGCGCATACTCAAAGACTACGACCTCAAGCCAGAGAACCAGAACTACGACATGAACTGCTCGCTGGAGGTCAGCGTACGCCAGTCGCTGTCGGTGCGTTTCTATGACGACGTGGCAGGCTTGCGGACGGTCAAGATAGAGATACTATCATAGCGCCAGAGGGAAACAAAAAGAAGCCCATCCATGAGGATGGGCTTTTTCTTTATGTGCCTCTTTGGGCACTCAGTCCTGTCGATTACTCAGCCTTGGGGGCTTCTTCGGCGGCGGGAGCCTCGGCCACAGGGGCTTCAGCAACGGGAGCCTCAGCCTTCTTGGCGCGGCTACGACGGGTGCTCTTAGCAGCCTTCTTGCTGGTCTCCTTGAGCATGTTCTCGTTGTAGTCGACGAGCTCGATGATAGCCATCTCGGAGTTGTCACCGTGACGGATGCCGGTCTTCAAGATGCGGGTGTAACCACCGGGGCGGTTGGCAACCTTCTGTGCCACCTCGCGGAAGAGCTCGTTGACGGCCTCTTTGCTGTGGAGGTAGCTGAAGACGATACGGCGGTTGTGGGTGGAGTCTTCCTTCGAGCGGTTGATGATGGGCTCGACGTACACTCTCAGGGCCTTAGCCTTGGCAACAGTGGTCTCAATACGCTTGTGCATGATAAGCGAGGTGGCCATGTTGGAGAGCATAGCAACGCGATGGGCGTGGGTTCTGGACAAATGATTTACTTTGCAACCGTGTCTCATATTCTTTGTTATTCTTTATCAAGTTTATACTTTGCTACATTCATACCGAACTCAAGGTTCTTGGAGGCGACCAGGTTCTCCAGTTCGGTGAGAGATTTCTTGCCGAAGTTGCGGAACTTCAGCAGGTCGGCCTTGTTGAACGACACGAGGTCGCCAAGGGTGTCGACTTCGGCTGCCTTGAGGCAGTTGAGGGCGCGCACGGAGAGGTCAAGGTCGATGAGTTTGGTCTTGAGAAGCTGGCGGATGTGCGCCGTAGTCTCGTCGAACTCTTCCTGCACGGGCTTGGTCTCAACATCGAGCGTGATGCGCTCGTCGGAGAAGAGCATGAAGTGCTGGATGAGAATGGTAGCGGCCTCTTTGAGGGCTTCCTTCGGGTGGATGGAACCGTCGGTCTCGATGTCGAAGGTGAGCTTCTCATAGTCGGTACGCTGCTCGACACGGTAGTCGTCGACGGCATACATAACCTTCTTGATGGGGGTATGTATGGAGTCAATGGCTATTACTCCGATGGGGTCGGTAGCACGCTTGTTCTCGTCGGCGGGCACATAGCCGCGACCCTTGTCGATGGACATGGTGATGTGCAGCTGGGTGCTGGGTTCCATGTGGCAAATCTCCAATTCGGGGTTGAGCACCTGGAAGCCGTTGAGGTTACTATTGAGGTCACCAGCTTTGAGGACGGTCTGATCCTTGACGGTGAAAGAGAGCTTCTCATGGTCGGTGTCCTCAAGCTGACGGCGGAAGCGAATCTGCTTGAGACGAAGGATGATGTCGGTCATGTCCTCGACCACACCAGGTATGGAGGAGAACTCGTGGTCGACACCGTCAATCTGCACCGAGGTGATAGCATAGCCTTCGAGCGAAGAGAGAAGGACGCGACGCAGAGCGTTGCCGATGGTAGTGCCGTAGCCGGGCTCCAGCGGGCGGAACTCAAAAGTGCCGCGGAAGTCGTCAGCCTCAAGCATGACCACCTTGTCAGGTTTCTGGAATGATAAAATTGCCATTTGTTATCCTTTCTTTCTTTTATTGGTTTATGTCCTGACACTCTGTCAGGAGTGTAACCTCGCTTTGAGGCTAATTATTTCGAGTACAGGTCAACGATGAGCTGCTCGTTGATGGTCTCGGGAATGTCGCTACGCTGCGGGTAGTTGACAAACTTGCCACTGAGGTTGGCACCGTCCCACTCGAGCCAAGGATAGTTGTTGGCACGCGAGGCGAGAGAATCGGTAATAACCTCGAGGGATTTGCTGCGCTCGCGGACGGAGACGACGTCGCCCTCACGGAGAGAATACGAGGGGATGTTGACGACGTTGCCGTTGACGGCGATATGACGATGAGAAACCAGCTGACGGGCCTGAGCGCGGCTACGGGCGATGCCAAGACGGTACACCACGTTGTCGAGACGAGCCTCGATGAGTTTCATGAGCTCCTCACCGGTGACGCCACCGCGACGGGAGGCTTCGGCGTAGAGTTTACGGAACTGGCGCTCCAGAATGCCATAGGTATATTTGGCCTTCTGTTTCTCGTTGAGCTGGATGCCATACTCAGAGGTCTTGCTGCGGCGACGGTTCTGGCCGTGCATACCGGGAGCATAGGGTTTCTTCTCGTAGGATTTGTCCGGGCCGTAGATAGGCTCGTGGAACTTTCTTGCGATTTTGGTCTTCGGACCTGTGTATCTTGCCATTGTTTACTTGTTCTTTTAATGATTAATAATTACACACGACGACGTTTCGGGGGACGGCAACCATTGTGAGGCAGCGGGGTGATGTCGGTAATTTCCATAACCTCGATACCGCAGGTGTTGATTGCGCGGATTGCAGATTCACGTCCTTGACCAGGTCCTTTAACAAAGACCTTGACTTTTCTTAGGCCCAAATCATAAGCAACTTTGCCGCAATCTTCCGCAGCCATCTGTGCAGCATACGGAGTGTTTTTCTTCGATCCGCGGAAGCCCATTCCAAGAAATCACTTGACCGGCATTGTTCGTCAACGAAACGATGACGTTGTTGAAGGATGCAAAGATGCATGCTCTTCCCTGAGGTTCAACTTTAACGACTCTCTTTTTAGTCGGTTTTGAAGTTTTTGCCATTTCTTTTTTGCTTGATTTTCTTTGTTTCTTACTGCCAACCGCTCCTGTGTCAATATCTAATCCGCGATTGGGGCGCTACGACCATTACTTACTTGGTAGCTTTCTTCTTGTTAGCGATTGTTTTCTTCTTACCCTTGCGAGTACGGGCATTGTTCTTGGTGCTCTGACCACGGAGGGGCAGACCAAGACGATGACGGATGCCGCGGTAGCAGCCGATATCCATCAGTCGCTTGATGTTCATCTGAACTTCGGAACGAAGGGCGCCTTCAACTTTGTACTCATCGTTGATGATGGTACGCAGGGCGTTCTGCTCGTCGTCGGTCCAGTCCTGCACCTTCTTGCCCTCGTCGATACCGGCCTTGGCCAGAATCTCCTTGGCAGTGCTACGTCCAATACCGTAGATATAGGTCAATCCTATCTCTCCTCTTTTGTTCTTGGGTAAGTCAATACCTGCAATACGTGCCATAAATTCTTTTTGTTGTTTTTGTTAATTATCCTTGTCTCTGTTTGAACTTAGGATTTTTCTTGTTGAT
>ONUE01000096.1 GCA_900320975.1 uncultured Bacteroidales bacterium
CTCTTCGACCCACTGCCGCAGGCCGTCGAGTGTCTCCATCTCGTAGAGCCCATAGCAAGCATCTTTGAAGCCTTGCGCCTCAAAGAGTTCCTGCGACAGCGAGTGTCCCAGTTTCCTTCCTATCAACCCGTACTTTCTCAAACAATCCCCCCTTAAACCTTAAACCATAAACCGTAAACCTTAAACCGTAAACCATCACCCAACAGAAGCCTTTAGCTTCTCAGCGTTCTCGGCCAGCTGCAGTGCTTCGATGCAGTCCTCGATGTCGCCGTCCATGAAGGCGGGCAGGTTGTGCATGCTCCAGCCTATGCGGTGGTCTGTCACGCGACTCTGCGGGTAGTTATAGGTGCGCACCTTCTCGCTGCGGTCACCTGTGGCCACCATCGTCTTGCGCTTGCTGGAGAGCTCCTCCATATATTTGTTGTACTCGCGCTCGTAGAGGCGTGTGCGCAAGATGCTGATGGCTTTCTCCTTGTTCTTTATCTGGCTCTTCTGGTCCTGCATGCTGACCACGATACCGGTGGGGATATGGGTTAGACGCACAGCCGAGTAGGTGGTGTTGACGCACTGTCCTCCAGGACCAGAGGCGCAGAAGGTGTCGATGCGCACATCGCTCATATTCAGCTCCACGTCGAACTCCTCGGCTTCAGGCAGCACCACTACGCCGGCGGCGCTGGTGTGTATGCGGCCCTGGGTTTCGGTGGCGGGCACGCGCTGCACACGGTGCACGCCGCTCTCGTATTTCAGCAGGCCGTAGACGCCCTCGCCGGTGACGGTGAAGGTAATGTCCTTGTAGCCGCCCGAGGTGCCTTCGTTGAAGTCGGTGACCTCCACCTTCCAGTGCTTTTTCTCGCAGTAGCGGGTGTACATGCGGAAGAGGTCGCCGGCGAAGATGCAGGCCTCGTCGCCACCCGTGCCGCCGCGAATCTCGACCACGGCGTTCTTCGAGTCCTGTGGGTCGGCGGGGATGAGCAGTATGCGTATCTCATCCTCCATCTTCTCTCTACGTTCCTGGCTGGCGGTGAGCTCCTCTTTGGCCATCTCGCGCAGCTCGGGGTCTTTCTCACTCTCGAGCAGCTCCTTGCATTCGGCAATGGTGTCCAGCAGCGCCTTGTAGTCCTTGTAGGCTTTCACCACAGGCTGCAGGTCCTTGTAGTCCTTGCTGAGTTTCACGTAGCGCTTCATGTCCGCAGTCACCTGCGGGTCGTTCATCTGTTGCTCAATCTCCTGATAACGTGCGTAAATTGCTTCAAGTTTGTCTAACATGGGTTGTTTTTATTATTTCATTTTGCTTTTTTATCGTATCAGTGTCACCGTACCCCTGCCTTCATAGTAGGCTTCGGTATTGTTCTTGGCGTAGCGGTAGTGGTAGGCATAGGCTCCTTGCGGGCAGGGCGAGCCCTGCTTGTTCTTGCCGTCCCAACCTTCTGTAATATCGTGCGATTCGTACACGAGCAGTCCTTGCCGGTTGTATATCACAATCTCAAAGTATGCTGGCTCCTGGTTGCTTACTGCCTTGAACCGGCTGTTCTCCTCAACGTTTGGGGTGAAGGCGTTAGGGAACCAGATGCTGAAGGTCCTTACCGGTATGCAGAATGCTGTGTCTACGCAACATAGCTCACTGTTGCAGGTGGTCATCTCCACGCACACGCTGTCCACATTGGTGAGGTCGTCGTATGTGTGTACCTGGTGCGACCCTTCCGCTGTGGCGCCGTCGTCGAAGGTCCACCGTGTCTCTGTCTGGTTGTCCGAGAGGTTCGTCACGGCCAGCGTGTTGTTATCCAGCGATACCACCGGACGGTCTGTCTCCACATGCAGCGTCGGGTAGGGCCTCACCTCTACAGTTATCGATGTGTTGCCGTTGTAGCAGGGACTGTAGGTGGCTGGCGTTATGGTGTATGTCGTTGTCTTTGTGGGTCTCACTGTTGCCGTTTGCCCCACGTATCCGTTAGGCAGGCTGTTGTCGTGCGGCGTCGATACCCATTTGTATTCGACGTTGCCGTCTGCCGCTATTACCACGCTGTCGCCGAGACATATTAGTGGCACGTCGGAGCCAATGCTCAGCCTCGGCTCACCGAGTACCGTGATGACGTCCTTTGCTTGCGAGGTGCACCCGTTGGCATTGGCGGCTTCCAATAAGATGTTATATGTACCTACGGGCAGTAGTTGCGTAATGGTATCTCCTTCGCCACTCGGCTCGCCGTTGATATACCAGTGCTTGTCGAGGTCGCAGCCGTCGGTGCACTCGGCAAAGATCTCTTCCCCTTCACATGGCTGGCGGTTCTCTACCCGGAAAGTCAGTTTGTCCTGCCCTTGTGCATGGCAGATGAATGACTTGCTCGCCATGCAATGGTTCTTCGCTGTCATGCAGGAGAGTTTTGCTCCGTAGTAGCCCGGGGCGTTGAATCGGTACGATGTGTCACTGGCTCGCAGGGTGTCGAGCACGGTGCTGAAGGTGGTGTCGCTGTACACCACCCAGTATGTGCTGTCTTCATCCATACCGTCGCCGAAATAGGCAGCACTGAGGTTGTAGAAGTGCACCACGGTGTCGCATCCTGCCTCTATACGGTAGTTGATGAGTGGGCGTTGCAGGGAGACGTTGGCGTATAGTTTAGACTGCATCGGTTTGTTCGGGTCGAGCGCCGAGGTCATCACGCACATGAATGTCTGTTCCCCCACGGTGTCGCCAGCGTTGGGCCCTTCTGTCAGCACAAAATCAGACACCACGGGTGTGTATATCGAGTTGGTGTCTTCCGGGGTGAGGGGTCTGAATGACACAGAGTCCATGTGCTCGTTGTCGAATATATAGGGTTCTGCACCTTTTGTCGTCACATACCACCTATACGATAGCATGCCAGGAGGAGCCGACAGCGTGTCCACTACGTCAGATTCTGGTGCCGGGCAGCCCGCGGACAGGAGTGTCATCGGGCGGAAATCGCCGCTGATATATGCGTATATGGGGTCGACGGTGTAGATGCAGTCGCTCGTGTACATCTCTATGCGTACGTTGGTGTAGAGGTATCTGTTGAGGCTTATGGCCACCGATGTCCATGGTTTGTAGGCGTATACGCAGGGCCATGCGCCATGGGAGGCCCCTTCTAACCATCCGGCAGGCAGTTCGTCGTTCGAGAATGTCGGTGCCGACACCTTATACCACAGCGAGTCGTTGATGGGCTCGTTTGACCAGGTGCCGTCCTCATTCTGCGCCACTACACGTATCAGGAACTCTCCGGCGTCGTATGCGGTGTGTGAGTATCGCCTTGCTACCACAGCGTAGTTGATGATTAGCAGCGCGTTTTGCGATGTGACCCACATCGTGTAGAACAGTGCCTCGGCGCTCTTGTTTGGCTCAGTGCTGCTGTAATCGTGGGTATGGGAGGTGCCGCCGCCGGTGCACATGTCGCCAATGCGGATGCTGGTCAGGTATCCCGGTGGTATGCGTTGCATTCCCGTGCCGGGGCCCGTCACCGTAAACTGGTCTATTCCGGCGTTCTCCTGAGTGATGATCTGAAATCGCTTGTCGTTGGCGTCGAAATAAGTCTCCCCACAACCGTTAAGAAGTGACGGTGCCGCGGAATTATATGTTGGCGATGTGATGTTGCTGTGGTTCCTTATTTCAGGTGCGTTAGGGCAGGTACTCATGATGTAGTAGCCTGTCGTGGTGTCGTTTTGGTTGGTAGGATATACGCGTTGTCCCACTCGTGCGCTCCAGAAATAGCGTGAGTCGGTGGTGTTAAAGGAAGTCGGGTTCTTGAAGCCCGGGCAGGCGTTGGTTTGGCCGTATGTCACCATCGCTGTGTAAAACAGCAGTGTCGCCATTGTGACAAGACGTTTCTTTAGACAATTCATTGTTTTATATGTGTTTAACGGTTTTCTTTACAATGTCGTTCACCGTGGGCGACACGTTCCAGGCGAACATTACGACGGCTGCCAGCGAGGCCAGCACGGCGGTCTTCAGGGCGGCGTCGATTAGCATAGGCACCATGCCGCCGGTGGATATTAAGGGCGTCAGCAGGGTGCGCCAGCCCCAGTCGAGGGCAAAGGCCGTCACCATCACTGCCGCCACCTTCAGCTGTGCTACGCTGAAGAGGCTCACGTGCAGCTGCTTCCAGAGGAAGGCCAGCAGCATCGTGAAATAGAGCACATAGCTGAGGAGCGTGGCCATAGCCGCGCCGTTGATGCTCCAGGGACCTATGAGGGTATTATTGAAGATGAGGGCGCTGCAGGTCAGCACTGCTATGAAGACAAGCCCCCAGACATATTTCCGCGAGTAGTTGAGGATATCGGTGCCGATGCTCAGCGACGAGTTGAGGGCTTTGGCTAAGCCCAGGATGAGCACCACCGTGGCGCCGCCGCGGTAGTCATCGCCGTTGGGGATGAGGCTGAAGAGGGTGTCGAGGTTGATCCAGATGATGTAGAATATCATCAGGCTCACCATCATCTGGTGCAGGCTCACCTGCCGCCCCAGACGGTTCACCTCCGCCCAGTTGCCCTCCTTCACCGCCGTGGCTATCACGGGGCGCGAGATGGCTCCCAGCGAGCGGTAGGGCACCTCCACCACATTGGCTATGAAGAAGGCTATGGTGTAGACACCCGTCAGCGCCAGGCCCGCCTTGGCACCCAGGAAGAGCGACCCCAGCAGCGGCACGCTGCCGGCAAGCACCGTGGCAGTCATGAACAGCGTGTAGCGCACCATGTCGCCCACCATGCCCGTAGAGCGCAGGAACGACCAGTCGACACGGAAGATGGAGAGGCGGAAGCGCTCGATCTTGAGCAGGTAGAACAGCGCCAGCAGCATCGCCAGGCCGTGGCTGGCACAGAAGAGCCACACGAAGGCGTCGAGCGAGACAAGGCGGAAGCCGTAGAGCAGGTAGGCCGTGAGGGTGAAGAGCCGCAGCCCCACCTCATGGATCATCTTGGGCACAGTGATGCGCAGCAGCACCGACGAGCAGGTCTCGAACACCGTCAGGTAGAGGAAGAAGAATATCAGCATCGGCAGCAAGCCGAAGTAGTCCGTTAGCAGGGGCGAGTTGACACTGTAGACCGCCACCAGCTGGTCGCTGAAGGCCAGCAGCAGTATGCCCACCAAGGCGAAGCCCAGCAGCGGCAGCAGCAGCGCCAGGCCGAAGAAACCGTGGTGGTTGTCGCCCTTGAACCAGGGGAAGAAGCGCACCGTCGACGCATTGGTGCCGAGCTGTGCCACCGCCGCGAAGAGCGTGGCGGCATCCACCATGACGCGCGTCAGTCCCACCTCCTCGGTGGTGAGCATCTTGGTGACAACGAAAAAGGTGGTGACGAACCCTATCGCCACTCCCAGATAGTTGGCCAATGCCCCCTTGATACTCTGACGTGCTATCACACCCATAACTAA